>CANPMT010000068.1 GCA_947575235.1 uncultured Porphyromonadaceae bacterium | reverse complement strand
TGGAGGATACCGGCGGGGAATACGATCTCGTTGTTCATCGGGTTGTAATATGCGTTGATGGTCTGAGGAGTCATACCCCATTCAGTGCGGTCGACAGGTTTGCCCCATTTCTTGAGATATTCCTTGGTGGCCCACATGTTGGCGTTGTGCATGTTCTCCCAATAAGAGAGAGAGGGATCCATCTCAAGTTCAGAGTAGTCTTTCCACTTGTCAGGATAACCGATCTTTACAGTTATTGAATTGAGTTTCTTGAGAGCCTGCACCTTGGTGTCGTCGCTCATCCAGGGGAGGTGGATGATATGTTTGCCGAGAGCGTTGCGCAGATTCTCAACCAGACCGATCATATACTCCTTGGAAGATGCGGGGAAATACTCCTCGACATAGAGTTTGCCGATAGCCTCACCGAAGACACCCTCTGTGGCGCCGAGGGCACGTTTCCAACGGGGACGCTGCTCCTGCACGCCGCTCATCACCTTATTGAATTCGAAGTTGGCGTTGGTGAAGTCATCGCTCAGATAGGGTGAGGCGTTGTCGACATACTGCCAGAGATAGTAGTCTTTCTTCTCACGGTCGGTGAGCGACTTCATAAGGTTGTCGCCCTGCTTCACGGTGTTGATATTGGTGACGATAATCTCCTCCGGAGTCTCGATTCCCATAGTCTCGATAAAGAAACGGTCCCAGGGGAAGTTGGGGTACATCTCCTTCACCTGTGCGATTGAACGGGGATTGTACATGGCCGGGATATTGCGGCTCTCCTCGCGTGTCCAGGTTGAATCGGCGAGAAGAGTCTCGATCTTGAGCACATTCTTAACGATGCGGTCGGCATCCTTCTTGGAATAACCGGCATTCATCATCTGCTTCTTGATAAGCTTCTTGTAAGCCTCGCGCACATCCTTGTTGCGCTTGTCATTGAGCAGATAATAGTCGCGGTCGCCTAAAGAGAGGCCAGCGCCGCTGAGATACATTGCATATTCATTGCTGTTGGCGAGATTCTCCATCGGGCCGGCTCCCACGAGAGGTGAAGCAAAGTTCTTGTGAAGCCAGATGAAGAGGTCTTCCATCTTGTCAGGGGTAGTGCCCTCTATTTTGGCGAGGTCAGCCTTGATGGGCTCGGCACCGAGCTGGTTGCGGCGCACAGAGTCCATGGCAGCCTCATAAAGTGTGGCGATTTTGTAAGCGTCGGTCCCTTTCTGAGGATTCTTCTTGGCAAGGTTCATGACGATACGGCGCACACGGTTGTTGCTTGAATCGTTGAGGATGTTGAACTGTCCGTAACGGGCATATTCAGGTGTGAGGGGGTTAGCTTCCATCCAACCCTTGTTGACGTGCTGGTAGAAATCCTGGGAAGCTGATACGGCGGGGTCAAGACCATTCTTGTCAAGACTCTTGAGATGTTCCTGAGCGCTCATGGCCATAGGGAGGCCGAGGAGTGCGGAAAGAAGTAATGCTTTTGCGAACTTCATGATAGTATAAGTTTGGTTGTTAGTTTTCAGCTAATGGTAAATATGCTAAAGGTAATATCCTTTTTCAGCTGCCTTCACTGTAGCCTTGCGGTTTACTCCGGCTCGGGGCGATACTCGAGTATGTCGCCGGGCTGGCAGTCGAGAATCTGGCATATGCTGAGAAGGGTAGAGAATCTGATGGCTTTCGCCTTGCCTGTCTTGAGAATCGAGAGATTTGACGGGGTAATCCCCATTCTTTCCGAAAGTTCACCAAGCGACATCTTGCGTTTAGCCATCATGACATCGAGATTAACGATTATAGGCATGATGTTTAGATATTTATATGGTGAGCTCCTGTTCCTCCTTCATTTCAAGGCCTCGGCTCCAGATCTGCGCCATAAGGAGCGAGAGCAGACCTAAGAGGAGAGTGCCCCAGGGTATGATCCAATATGAAGCGAGGGTATAGCCATCGATGTGCAGACCTAATTCATAGAAGAGTACATCCTCAATCATACCGGCGGCACACTTCAGTAATGCAATCGAGATAAGATAATAGGAGAAACGCTTGAGGCGTTTTATATTCTTATGGTCGAATATACACCCTTTGTTGATGTTGATTATAAATCTTATGAACTCAATCATAAGGAATACGAAAAGCACAAAACAGATGATATACAGAGCCATCGAGATCCATGAGAGGGTGGAGGAGAAACGCTCTTCCGGCACCATTATCACGGCACGGCTCATAATCATGGGGTACGTCTCGTTGTTGGTGAAGCTGATAGTGTCGCTTCCCGTGACGAGGGTTCCGATTTCCGGATTGAAGGAAACGTCAACCGGAATTGTCTCAATCGCCGGGGAAGCCTCCGGATTATCTGATGCCTGCCATCCCGCTGAGAAACCGGCCACGAACACCGAGCCGAGAGTGAAAGCGGGCATAAGGATAGATGCACCGAGAATCACCAGAATGAGGCAACATAGAATATTGATAGATGTCTTTTTCACGAATACCTATTACTTTATTATTTTCATCGCAAAATTAATCAAAGAATTTGATAATCCAATAAAAATTATCGAAATTCAATAAATAATTAGATGGCTCAGGGGTTGTATTGCAGGAATGACCGTACTGTGTCGGTCTTTAGGCATGCCTCTTCCCATTCCTCAGCCGGGTCGGAAAGATGCGTTATTCCTCCACCTGCGTAAATCGCATATCGGGTTTCGGCTATACGGGCGCAACGGATGGTGACATAAAGTGAGAAATCTGCAACCGAATGGAATGGCCCGCAGAAACCACCGTAGAAGCTGCGGTCGAATTTTTCGCAGCTACCTATTATATCGAGGGCTTCCCGTCGAGGCAAGCCGCAGAGAGCCGGGGTTGGAGATAGGGTGTGGAGCAAATCTTCAAGTTCGCCGGGTGAGGTGACTGTGCCGGAAGTTGTGATGGGGGTGCACAGATGTTCGATTGTGCCGGCTCTTTTGGCGAAAGTAGCTCCTGCCGACGGGTTGAGTCCTTGGGCAGTGAGGGCATTGGTGATATATTCAGTCACCATCTCCTGTTCCTCCAGATTCTTGATATCCCACGCTCCCTCGGAGTAAGCCCGTCTGGTACCGGCCAAAGCCATGGTCTCCAATCCGGATCCGGTGCCGCGGAGCAGGAGCTCCGGCGTGGCGCCGATCCAGCAGCCGGTAGCCGGGCTGCCGAAGCAATATATGAAAGCGTCAGGGTAATTACGCGATAGCTCAAGAAAAGTGGCACCTAAGTCAACACTCCCTGTGCCGACACTTACTTTGGCTGCGACTACCTTCCCCCTGCCAATCCCGTTGAGCATCTCTTTGATGTCGAGCACCTCCCGGCGGTGCTCTTCAGGTGTTGTCGAGAGAGTCGGAAAGGTGTCGGTGAATGAGGTAACCGGTTTGTCAGGGCGTATCTGACGGTAAGGTATTGTGAGAGGGGGAAGGAGAGGATCGAAAGGTGCTATCACAAAGCCTGGTTCCCCGATACCCTCCACAATAGATTCCGACGAGCCGAAAGAGAAGAGCATATCTCCGGGCATACGGTAAGCATAAAAGGAGAGACGGGCGTCAATAGCGCCACGTATCTCCTCTTTAAGATTGATTTCCGACACCGGGTCGGAGAAGAAAATCATCGGTCCGTTGGTGGCACGCCGTGCCCCATATTCAAATCTCACTCCCATAGGATGATGAAGAAAAATTGGATGATGAATAAAAAACTCAATCGGTAACCTCGCCCATAAGTTCAAAAGGTAGGGCGGAGGTGATGAGTACATTTACAAATTGCCCCGGTTGGAGGTCGCCGGCAGCCACAATTACCTCAGGGTCAACCTCAGGCGAATCGAATTGTGTGCGGCCGTAAGCTTTGTCACCCTCGATGCGGTCGATGAGCACCTTTTGCACGGAGCCGATTTTGGCTTCGTTGAGTTCAAGGGCTATATTCTCCTGAATCTCCATGATTTCATCGAGACGCTTCTGCTTCACTTCGTCGGGTATATCATCAGAGAAGTTTTTGGCACCGAAGGTATCGTCCTCCTCGCAATAGGCGAATGCTCCCATGCGGTCGAATCTCTGAGTGCGTACAAAATCGCGCAGCTGGTTGAACTCCTCCTCACCTTCACCGGGGAATCCGGTCATGAGAGTGGTGCGTATATGCACACCGGGCACTTTGTCGCGGATAAGCTTCAGCAGACGGATAGTACCTTCGCTGTCGATATGGCGGCGCATATTCCTGAGCACCGGGTCGGCGATATGCTGGAGGGCGATGTCGATATACTTGCATACATTGTCGCGGCGCGCCATAACATCGAGAATATCTTCGGGGAAGTCGGCCGGATAAGCGTAATGGAGTCGAATCCATTCCACCCCCTCGATGTCGGCCATACGGTCGATAAGCTCAGCCAAGGCATGACGTCCATAGAGGTCGGTGCCATAAGAGGAGAGGTCCTGGGCTATGACGTTGAACTCCTTCACACCTTCAGCCACAAGAGAACGGGTCTCATCGAGAATCTCCTCGATAGGGCGTGAGGTATGTCGTCCGGTTATGATAGGGATGGCACAGAAAGAGCAGAAACGGTTGCAACCCTCCGAGATTTTCAGATAGGCGCTGTGGGGAGGAGTGGTGAGGGTACGTTCCCATGCGGCCGGATTAGCTACACGTTCCTTCTTGTCAGGGAGTCGGTTGATAAACTCCTTCCAGTCGAATTTCCCATACCATGTGTCGACCTCCGGAATCTCACTCTTGAGGTCGTCCATATATCGTTGCGAGAGGCATCCCATCACGACAATGTTTCCGATAAGACCCTCCTCCTTCATAGAGGCGAGGTCAAGGATTGTTGAGATTGATTCCTCCTTGGCGTCAGATATGAATCCGCAGGTATTCACCACCACATATTCGCCGCAGGGCTCTTCGGGGTCGTGCGAGACGTCATAACCCTTTGCGGCCAATTGCTTTATGAGCCGCTCCGAATCCACAAGGTTCTTGGAGCAGCCCATTGAGATAATGTCGATATGATTCTTTCTCATCACACTCTTTATTTTCCTGAGAGGAAAAGGCTTCTTACAAATTCATCCGGTCGGAAAATCTGAAGGTCGTCGATACCCTCTCCAATTCCGATATACTTTACAGGAATCTGGAATTGGTCGCTTATTCCGATAACCACACCACCTTTGGCGGTTCCGTCAAGTTTAGTGACAGCCAAGGCATTGACCTCAGTTGCGGCCACAAACTGGCGGGCCTGTTCAAAAGCGTTCTGTCCGGTTGAGCCGTCGAGCACCAGCAGAATCTCCTGGGGAGCGTCAGGCACCACACGTTTCATGACGTTCTTTATTTTTGTAAGCTCGTTCATGAGTCCGATTTTATTGTGGAGACGTCCGGCGGTGTCAATTATAACCACGTCGGCACCCTGGGCTTTGGCCGACGAGAGGGTGTCGAATGCCACGGCAGCCGGGTCGCTGCCCATCTTCTGTTTCACAACAGGCACACCAACACGCTCGCCCCAGATGTCGAGCTGCTCTATAGCTGCCGCACGGAAAGTGTCGGCTGCTCCGAGAATCACCTTATTTCCGGCTTTCTTATACTGTGCGGCCAGTTTGCCGATTGTAGTGGTTTTACCCACGCCGTTCACACCCACCACCATTATGACGTAAGGGTCGCCGGTTTTCTTGATTTCGAAATCCTCAAGTTCGCCGTCGGTGTCAGGGCGTGCCAGCATATCGGTAATCTCCTCGGCAAGGAGATTGTTGAGTTCGTCAGAGCTTACATACTTGTCGCGGGCCACACGGTCCTGGATACGGTCGATAATCTTCAGGGTGGTGTCGACACCCACGTCGCTTGTGATGAAGGCCTCCTCAAGATTGTCGAGGACATCGTCGTCGACTTTGCTCTTTCCGGCCACAGCACGGGTTATCTTGCTCCAGACACCCTCCTTGGTTTTCTGAAGACCGTTGTCAAGTTTCTCTTTCTTCTCTTTGGAAAACAGATTTTTAAAAAATCCCATACAGAAATTATTAGGTATAGAGTGACGGGTCAGTTATTCTGACCCGTCAGAAACAATATGCGAAATTAGTGAAAAAAAAGCTGATATACAAATATCGGGAGCGCTATAGTGGCATTTTATAGCGGAGGAGCCTCCCGCAGTTATTGGATTTGAGTGTATGGGATGTGTCAGATTGAATTGCCGGCGGTTGCCACAGTGACTGAGTCGGTGATGATGGCCGACTCGTCGAAGGCTCCCGGAACGGAGTCTGTGACGTAGGGAGTGAGGTCTTCAAGTTGCTCGGTTTCCTCGAATACCTGTTGATTCCATCTCTCCTGGAATCGCTTCTCCTCCTCTTGTACAAGACCGGAGATGATACCGGCTGTGACGGCTGCCGCTATGAATCCGATTACCCAAAGAATGATAAGCGCGGCTTTGGCAGGACGTGAGAGATGCTTGCGTGTGGAGATGCCTCTGCGCAGGAGAAGGTATAACGGGATGCCAAGCACAAGGCAACCACCCATTCCGCATATCACACCCATCACTACATAGGGTTCGGAATCAGCCGGGAATGGTGAGGTGAATCCGGTCCAGCAGACAGCCCCCCACATGAGTAGGGTGAATATGCAGCCGATGCCGCCGAGTATGAGGGCTATCAGCACAGGTATGCCGATAATCAGGCCCAAGGCTATCAGCACCTTCATAAGGATATCCAGGCCGTTGTTGAGAGCAGTGGGGAAACTTGCCCGTCGTATCTGCTCGTCAGAGACCTTCAGCCCCTGGTCTTCGCGGAAAGTGTCGGTGACTGTCTTGCCGATATTTTCCATAGTGGGAGCCTCACCCATCATGTGCATTCTCTCAAGGGGTGTGATAGCCTCCGGGAGAACAATCCAGAGGATGATGTAGGCGATGCTTCCCACGGCGGCTGAGCCGAGGGTGAGAAGTATTGTGATGATACGCACCCATGTGACGTCGCAGTTGAAATAATAAGCCAGGCCGGCGCACACGCCGCCCAACATGGCGTTCTGCGGGTCGCGGTAGAGTTTCTTGGAGGGGACGGGAGCTTTAGGAATGAAAGGGGGAGGGGTGACAGTCTCCTGCGCCGAGACGCTCTCCTCCGATCCGTCGGCCGAGATGGAGACATTCTCCTCGATCATCTCCTCGGGGCGTCCCACCCGGGTGATGACATTCTCAACATCCGTGACAGTCACGATAGGGCTGCCGGTTGAGGTGCATTCCATAAGAAGTTCCGCTACGCGGCTCTCAATATCGCTGATCAGCTCAGTAGAATCCTCGGCATGAGCGAAAGCTTTCTCGATAGTGTGGAGATAGTCATTGAGGAGGGTATATGCGTCATCGTCGATAGTGAAAGGGAATCCGGCGACATTAATGCTGTATGTTCTTTTCATGATGTGTTCAGTGTTTTCGGAAATGGTTGACGTTAGCTACAATCTCATCCCACGCGTCAGACATCTCCTTGAGAGTCTCCTTGCCTTCCGGGGTGATGAAGTAATACTTTCTGGGAGGTCCTTTCGGGCTCTCCTCCCATTCATAGTTCAGCTTACCCTCCTTTCGGAGACGGTTGAGGAGGGTATACAGGGTGCCTTCCACCACTATGAGGTTGGCTTCGCTGAGACCGTTGATGATGTCGGAAGGGTATGCCCGGGTATCGTTAAGTAACAACAGCACGCAATACTCGAGGATACCTTTCCGCATCTGTGATTTTATATTTGAATCTGCCATATCATTGTTTATATGAGAAGACTTGATGAATGAAAGAGAGAGATGATAAAGAAGAGTATAATCTTTTTCATATCAGATTTTTTTAGTTAGACATTCCGGATTTCAGAAGCTGTATCAACCGCCTGAGGGGGTATGGCTCCTTAATCACACCGCAAAGTTAAAACAAAATTTAGTACTATGCAATACATAGTACCTAAAATTTTTAAGTAATAGGTAAGAAAAAATAGTAGGTATAACCTTGTAAGTATATTAATAAATTGATGTATAGGGTGATAAAGAAAATAAGTTCGCCGGGATAATCCGGCGAACTTATTTAGAGAGGTGGTATATGATTAAGAGAGTGTGTAGGTTGAGACACTCTTAGTATAAGATCAGATAAAGATTGAGGCGGCGCAGATGAAGATATAGACAACCGTCAGAATTCCGACACTTATCGGCACGTCAACCGGGCGGTAGTGGAAACGCCAGCCGTTAATGTCGGCCATACGCATGGTGTCGGTTTTGCCCGGACCTTCAGCACCTTTCCAGTGTCGGATGGCTATGCGGGAGATGAGGTAGATGAAAGCTCCGCAGCTGCATCCTACTACCAGTCCGGCGAGGAGGTCGCCCGGATAGTGCACACCTAAATAGATTCGTGAGTAACAGTTGAGCATAGCCCAAAGCACCATGAATATTGTGAAGCGCCAACGGCTGAAGAGGAGTGAGAGGAGTGTGGTGATGGCAAAAGTGTTTGCCGCGTGGCAAGAGGGGAAGCCATAGCGGCCTCCACGGTAACCATCCACCACATGCACCATTGCTGAAATCGGGTTGTCGAGATTTGCAGGACGGAGCCGCTCAAACATCGGGCGCAGCAGTGAGGCTGTCAGCTGGTCAGCCAGAGTGACGGTAAGGGCTGATGCCACGGCCATGATTACCAGGGTGCGCCAGCCATAGGCGCGCCATATGGCAAAGAGTATGGCGGCATACATTCCGATCCATATGAGTTTGCCTGTGGCCATTTTCATGAATATGTCCCAGAATATATGGTGGAACGAATTGAGCCACAGAAAGATATTCGTGTCGAGTTGAATTATGAAATCGCTCATCGTTTTGAAAGGTCGTCGTATAAGGTTTGCAGATAGGCTTTCGCCTTTTCAATATTTGCAGGCTCTCCTGCGAGGGGAGTGTCTGTGTCAAGGTTGTATATTACGGTATCGTTCTCAGTCACCATACCCATCACACCCGGTTCGGTGAAGAATCCGAAATGAGGGGATTTGCTATTGAGAAGATTATGAGAGAAGATAAAGGGTGAATGGTCGAGTCCGAGAGAGGCGGCCAATGTGGCGGCGATATCGGTCTGCGAGCCAGGGGTGCTGACGCGGCCATGCCGGCCAAGGGCTCCACCGCTGATAATCAGCGGCACACGATGACGCGGAAGGGGTTCAGTGAGTTCAGGGTATGCTCCGTAATGGTCAGGCACAATCACTACCAATGAATTATCCCATGAATCGGATGCTTTCAGAGCATGGATGAAAAGGGCAGTGCAGCTGTCGGTATATGCGAAAGCCTTGGCTCTGATATCGCTGAAGCGCCCCTTGTCGTCGTAAGGCACCTCAAACGGTTCATGCGAGCTTGAGGTCTGGATTACTTTGAGTTGCGGTTTAGTGTGGTCATAATGGGTAAGTTCAGAAATGACCTTGTTGAACAGAACCTCATCATGCGCCCCCCATTTGCTGAGGCGTTCAGCCACCGGGAAATCAACGTCAGAGATAATCCGGCTGAACCCGCCGTTGACGAGATATGCCTTCATATTTGTGAAATTGGCATCACCTCCATAATAATATGTGGTTGAATAATCGGCCTTCTCCTTCAGTAGCTTTGCCAAAGATGGGAGATTTTCGGTTTTCGACACGAATTTCATGATAGAGGTGTTGGGCTGACCGGGATACGCGCTGAGAATCGACACCAGTCCACGGTCGGTGCGGAAGCTGTTGGCATAGAAATTATCGAACAGCAGACCCTCGGCGGCAATCTCGTCAAGATTAGTAGCTATCGCTTCACCACCGAGCGAGGGGAAGAGATGAGAGGAGAAGCTCTCCAGAATCAGCAGATATATGTCGGGGCGTTTGTTGTCACCCAAAAGAGCCGGTACGGAATCTGCGGGGAGGTCAGTCATTGAATTGAACAATTCAGCGGCTCTCTCCGGAGGGAGAAAGCGGAATTGCGATGCGAAGTCATTCTGATGCGAGAGGCTATACATGAGAGAGAAGGCCGGGTTCACAGCGGCATGGTTGATTTTACGGTCGTCACTGTAATAAGCCCGCGAGAGATTCATTGTAGAGACGGTGACGCCACCCCGGATTGGAATTATGAGAAGGAGAGTGGCCACCACCATGAGAGATATACCCGTAACTCTTGATTTAAGGGAATGTGAGGGTTCCACCTCACCCGGCAATTTAATCACACAGAGATGGTATAGTAATAGATACACCGCAGCTAAGAGAAGCCAGCCGATTATTGCGAGGGGATACATCCACCATTCCGCGCTGGCAAGGGCTGAGGCAGGTGAGGATAGGAAATAGAAGAGTGGAGTGGCATCAAGTTTGAACAGCCAATATCCGTATAGACCCGTGTCGAGGATAACAATCAGCGAAATGATAAGCGACATGATAATGAAATAACCGTCGAGAATGCGGTTGATGATTCCGCGGGAGCCATATGCCACGGCGACACACAGGAGGATAGCGGGCACCAGGGAAAGATAGGCGGCCATGGAGAGGTCCATGGAGAATCCGTGTGCGATTATGCGCCACCATTCGCCTGATGGGAGATCGTTATAAATTGTATGGTTGCCGAGAAGGAAGAGAATCTTGCCAATCACAAAACATAGCCAGCCTGACGCTAACGTGGCTACGAGTTTCTCGAAAGCTCTTAATACACCTTTATTCATTATATATTCACGACGGAATAAGTTCGGTTAAGTTCTTGAAGTTTCTAAAAATAAAACACCGCAATAATAGAATTATTGTGGTGTTTAAAGAAATATCCTTACTATCCCCGGGTATTGTAAATGCAAACCCCTTTGGAAGTTGGCCTTTTAAATTAAATTTGCTTAAAGATTTTGTCGGTAAGATATAAAACATTACTTTTGTGACGTAAGATTAATATCTCGATTATGCCCACTCTATTTATTCTGTTAGGATATCGTTTTTTCTTTTGGTCAAATGATCATAAGCCAATTCATGTACACATCTCCAAAGGGGATGCTGAAGCGAAATATAATGTTGAGAATGTTGAACTTGTGGAAAATTTTGGATTCAAAAGGAATGAGCTGCGTCTGATAGAGTCTATTATAGAAGAGAACCGAGAGATTATAATTGAGAGATGGAAAGAATTTTTTAATACAAAGAAATAATGAATCGTAAGGATGTATCTAAGGTGTGGTTGACGGATACCGGAATATCTCTCCGGCTAAAGGATGGCCGATGCGCGGAAGAGCCATTTGCAAAATATGGCCGTCTTGCAAATGCGGATGCTTCCCAGCGTGAAAACTTTATCCTGTCTCATTTTGGGATTCATTGGCCTGAGATTGATGAAGATCTGTCATATGAAGGATTCTTTAAATAGATTTCATATCACAATGCCCACTCTATTCGCGAATAGAGTGGGCATTGTGATATGATTCAACATTTTAATAAGTTGTCATTCACCTTGGTCCTGAGGTTCCTTCGGGAGAGTGAGGTAGAGAAAGAGCCAGCCTAAGAAACCGGCGAGGAATGAACCTACGAGAATACCTAACTTTGCATTGTTGAGAATCTGCGAGAGATAGGGATCGCCGGTGCCGAACGAGAGGTTGGCGATAAAGAGTGACACCGTAAACCCTATACCGCCGAGAAGAGAGGTGGCGCCGAGACGTTTCCAGTTGCAACCCTCAGGCATAGGCGCCCATTTAAGTTTTATACAGAGCCAGGAGAAGATGAAAATACCGAGGAATTTTCCACCCACCAGACCTAAGATAATGGCCGGGGCAACTCCATGAAAGAGTGCGTCAAACTTCATGTCGCCGAAGAAAATGCCGGCATTCGCGAAGGCGAAGAGCGGAACAATAAGGTAGTTGACAATCGGATGCAGAGAGTCTTCCATATCCTGCAACGGAGATATAACCTTATCCGATGCAGACTCAATCTCCTTGAGCCAGTTCAACTGCGCTTTGTCGAGAATGGTGCGTGATTGAAGTTTCTCATCATCCTCCTGTGAGAAATAACCGATATTCTTACGGATTGTCTTGATATACTTCTGAGGGGCGAACACCGGTTTGGCAGGTACGCAGAACGCTATCAGCACACCGGCAATTGTGGGGTGTATTCCGGCATTGAGGAATAGAAACCAGATGAAGGCGCCGATGCCGAGATAGAACACCTTGCTCTGTATGGAGAATTTACCGCCGAGAGCGAGAATCCCTAAGAGTACGGCTGCCGCGAGGAGCATCCAATAATTGATATGCGTGCTGTAGAAAATGGCAATGACAAGTATGCCGCCGATATCATCCACGACGGCCAGAGTGGTGAGGAACACTTTCAACCCGATAGGGACGCGGTTGCCCAGCATCGCCAATACACCTAACGAGAAGGCGATATCAGTTGCCATAGGGATTGCGGCACCCCCGATATAGTCAGAGCCATGACCCATGAGAAAGAATATCAGTACCGGTATGGCCATGCCCCCCACGGCGGCTACAATCGGCAAGAGAGCCTGTCGGAAAGAGGAGAGCTCGCCAACGAGCACCTCGCGTTTGATTTCCAGGCCCACCGAGAAGAAGAACACAGCCATGAGAGCATCATTTATAAAGGCCATGATGCTCATAGGGTGTCCGTGATGGCTGAAAAGATTGAAACTCCCTATCTGAAGAGCCATCTCATGGGTCCAGAGGGAGTTATAGAAATCATGCAGGAAAGGGAGGTTGACTACAAGGAGTGCCAATGCGGTGGCTACAAGGAGGACGTTGCCGCCGTTTGTCAGGTTTCTTATAGTTTTCCTTGCGGTGTAGAAAACTTGTGCCATAATTTAGTATAATTAAGGTAAAAAGGGGAAGGGAAGGGGGAGAGGTGGGAGGAGAGAGGTGAAAAGGTGAGAGGAGAGGTCGAGGAGAGAGAGTGGTGATCAGGGAGCGGGATTGATGGACCCGCGACCGTCGAGAAGTTTGAAGAGCTGTTCGGATGCTACTTTTGTCTGCACCTTCTCAATCTTATCGGTCACGACACCATTCTCATCGGTTACGAAGGTGGTTCGCACGATGCCCATATATTCACGTCCGGCCATCTTCTTCTTCTGCCAGACACCTGCCAACTGGCAGAGGGTGGTGTCAGTGTCGGCCACCAGCGGGAAGGGGAGCTCATACTTGCAGGCGAATTTCTGATGGCTCGCCTCAGAGTCTTTGCTCACGCCGATAATCTGATAACCCATCTGGCGGAAGGTCTCGTAATTGTCGCGGAAGCTAACAGCCTCGGCTGTGCAGCCGGGGGTATTGTCCTTGGGATAGAAATAGATGATGAATTTCATTCCGGGATAGTCGGAAAGCTTCACCTCATTCCCATTGCTGTCTTTGCCCAGGATATCGGGCATCTTATCGTCAATGTTCATTGCAGTTTCTGTTTTGAAATTAAAACGCCGGAGGGGTCAATCAAGTTTAAGCACAGCGAGGAAAGCTTTCTGCGGCACCTCGACAGAGCCGATCTGCTTCATGCGCTTCTTACCGGCCTTCTGCTTTTCAAGAAGCTTCCTCTTACGCGATATGTCGCCGCCGTAGCATTTGGCCGTCACATCCTTGCGCACAGCCTTGATTGTCTCACGCGCTATGATTTTCGCGCCGATAGCTGCCTGGATAGCGATATCAAACTGCTGGCGCGGAATCAGCTCTTTCAGTTTCTCGCACATACGGCGTCCGAATCTCACGGCATTGTCGGCATGTGTGAGGGTGGAGAGGGCATCGACGCTCTCGCCGTTAAGAAGGATATCGAGTTTGACGAGCTTTGACTCCCTGAAATCATGCAGGTGGTAGTCGAACGATGCGTACCCCTTTGATATTGATTTAAGTTTGTCGTAGAAGTCAATCACAATCTCACCGAGCGGCATATCGAAAGTAATCTCCATACGGTTGCCGGAGATATATTCCTGCTTCACCAGTTCGCCACGTTTGCCGAGACAGAGCGTCATTATAGGGCCGATATAGTCAGACTGCGTGATGATTGTAGCGCGGATATAGGGTTCCTCGATATGGTCGATCAGCGTAGGCTCAGGGAGTCCGGAGGGGTTGTGTACTTCAGTGCAGTTCCCCTTTTTGTCATACACCTTATATGACACGTTGGGCACAGTCGTGATTACATCCATATTGAACTCACGCCCCAGACGCTCCTGTATAATCTCCATATGGAGCAGCCCGAGGAATCCGCATCGGAAACCGAAACCGAGGGCGGCCGACGACTCCGGCTGGAAAGTCAGCGAGGCGTCGTTGAGCTGGAGCTTCTCAAGCGAAGCACGAAGGTTCTCGAAGTCTTCCGTCTCAATAGGGTAAACACCCGCGAAGACCATAGGTTTGACCTCCTCGAAACCCTCGATAGCCTTCTCGCAAGGTTTTGAGACATGGGTGATGGTGTCGCCCACCTTCACCTCTTTCGATGACTTGATACCCGAAATTATGTACCCCACATTTCCGGCCGAGAGCTCTTTGCGCGGGGCCATGTCAAGTTTCAGCACACCGATTTCATCGGCATGATACTCCTTGCCTGTTGATACGAACTTGACGAAATCGTCAGATTTGATTGTTCCGTTCTCAATCTTGAAATAAGCGATTATACCACGGAAGGGATTGAACACCGAGTCGAAAATCAGAGCCTGGAGCGGCGCGTCAGGATCTCCCTGGGGTGCGGGCACACGGTCGACAATAGCTTTGAGCACATCATCCACACCCATGCCGGTTTTACCGCTGGCACGGATAATATCCTCGCGGTCGCAGCCGAGCAGGTCAATAATCTGGTCCTCCACCTCGTCTGGTTTCGCGCTGTCGAGGTCGCACTTGTTGATTACGGGTATAATCTCGAGGTCATTGTCGATGGCCATATAGAGATTGGAGATGGTCTGAGCCTGGATACCCTGTGAGGCATCCACAATAAGGAGCGCACCCTCACAGGCGGCGATAGAACGTGACACCTCATAAGAGAAGTCGACGTGCCCCGGGGTGTCGATGAGGTTGAGCACATACTTCTGACCATCCTGTTCATAATCCATCTGGATGGCATGGCTCTTGATAGTTATGCCTCTCTCACGCTCAAGGTCCATGTCGTCGAGCACCTGAGCCTCCATATCTTTCCCCACCACGGTGTTGGTGCGTTCCAGCAGGCGGTCGGCAAGGGTTGACTTGCCATGGTCGATATGGGCTATGATGCAGAAATTCCTTATATTTTTCATTCTATATTCTTTACTCCCTTTAGATGGAGAGGATTAAATGTAAACACACCCTATGGCGTGAGTTAAAAATAACCCGGCTCCCATATTTTATGCAAAGTTACAAAAAAAATACCATTCACGAAAAAAGCGGCGCAAGGTGGTTATCTTGCGCCGCTTCGGTTGATCTGAAATATTGGGAGTGACGATTACTCTGTGTAGAGATAATCCTTGATCTGCTCGGGCTGGAAGTTGCCGATGAATGAAGCGTGACGCTCCACCTCAGCCTGGCCATACTTCGTGTAGACAACGAGTGATTTGTGGAACGCCTCGTTGCGCTGTGCGTCGTCGAGAAGGAGATAGCCCATGATGATGTGGCCTGCCATCTCCACAAGGCGACGTGCCATGAAGTCGATATATTTGGGATTGTCAACACCGTTGACAGCCTTTACAGCGTCGGCATACTGCTGGGTCATGAATACGAGAGTGTTCTTCACAGCCTCATACTCAGGCTTAACCTCCATAGCCTCAAACTCCTTGATCTTGTTGAGGTAAGTGCCTGTGGTGACGTGGCGGATGGCCGCTACGACCTGAAGCTGTGTGGTGCCCTCATAGATTGATGTGATACGTGCGTCGCGGTAGAGGCGCTCGCAGGCATAATCCTTCATGAAGCCTGAACCACCATGGATCTGGATACAGTCGTAGGTGTTCTGGTTGCAGTATTCAGAAGTCATACCCTTTGCAAGGGGTGTGAAGGCGTCGGCCAGACGGCTGTAATACTTCTGCTCCTTCTTCTCCTCAAGAGTGAGGGGACGCTCCTTGGCGATATCGTCATAGATCTTATACATATCCACGAAACGAGAGCAAGCGTAGAGAAGGGCGCGTGATGCATCGAGTTTAGCCTTCATCAGAGATAGAATCTCAGCCACAGCCGGGAATTCGATGATGGCTTTGCCGAACTGCTTGCGCTCCTTGGCGTAGTCGAGAGCCTCACGGTAGGCAGCCTCGCTGATACCCACCGACTGGGCGGCGATGCCGAGACGGGCACCGTTCATAAGGGCCATCACATACTTGATAAGGCCAAGACGGGTGCTTCCTACGAGCTCAGCGGGAGCATCCTTGTAGACGAGCTCGCAAGTGGGGCTACCCTTGATGCCCATCTTATTCTCGATGCGGCGCACTGTCACGCCACCATTCTTCTTGTCATAGATGAACATTGAGAGACCGCGGCCATCCTTTGAGCCCTCCTCAGAGCGGGCGAGCACCAGGTGTATGTCAGAGTCACCGTTGGTGATGAAGCGTTTCACGCCATTGAGCACCCAAGAGCCATCCTCCTTCTTTGAAGCCTTGAGCATAACCGACTGAAGGTCGGAACCTGCATCAGGCTCAGTGAGGTCCATCGACATTGTCTCACCCTCACAGACGCGGGGGATGTAACGCTGCTTCTGGTCTTCATCGGCAAACTCATAGATAGTCTCGGCGCAATCCTGCAAACCCCAGAGGTTCTCGAAACCAGCATCGGCACGGCTCACCATGTCGGCAGCCATGATATAGGGGGTGATGGGGAAGTTGAGGCCACCGAGACGGCGGGGCATAGACATACCCATCAGACCGGCTTTACGGCAGGCGTCGAGGTTGCGTTTTGTGCCGGAGGCATACTCCACATGGCCGTTCTTCACAACGGGACCCTCATGGTCGACATCCTCGGCATTCTCGGCTATCACATTGGCGCAGATGTCGCCGACGATTTCGAGCACCTTATCGTAGCTGTCGACAGCGTCGTCGAAATTCTGCGGAGCATAGTCATATTTATCAGCGTCGGCAAAGTTTCTCTCCTTGAGCTCAACGATCTTCTCCATGAGGGGATGACCGAGATAATGCTTCAGGGAGTCATTGTCATTATAGAAATTAGCCATTATTTAGAGTTCTTTTTGTAATACTTGATGAGTTTGGGAAGCACGTCCTCAATCTTGCCTGTGATGACGTAGTCGGCGATGGTGTTGATCGGGGCGTCGGGATCAGAGTTGACCGAGATGATGATAGATGAATCCTGCATGCCGGCGATGTGCTGGATCTGGCCTGAGATACCGCAGGCAATGTAGAGTTTCGGACGTACAGTCACACCGGTCTGGCCGATCTGACGGTCATGGTCGCACCATCCGGCATCGACAGCCGCACGGCTTGCGCCAACCTCGGCGCCGAGAGTGTCGGCGAGCTGCTGGAGAAGGTCGAAGTTCTCCTTGCTGCCCACTCCGTAACCGCCGGCAACCACGATGGGGCTACCTTTGAGGTTGACTTTCGACTTCTCGACGTGACGGTCGATAATCTCAACTACGTAATCCTCGGGACGGGTGTACTTGTTGACATCCATCTCCACGACATCACCCTTGTAGTTGGAGTCTTTTACCTCCTTCTTCATCACACCCTCGCGTACGGTGGCCATCTGCGGACGGCAGTCCGGGTTCACGATAGTGGCAACGATGTTGCCGCCGAAAGCCGGGCGGATCTGATAGAGGAGGTCCTTATACTCCTTGCCGGTCTTCACATCAGTGTAGTCGCCGATCTCGAGCGAAGTGCAGTCGGCTGTAAGACCGCTGTGAAGAGATGATGATACGCGCGGGCCGAGGTCGCGGCCGATAGAAGTGGCGCCCATGAAAGCGATGCGCGGCTCAATCTCCTTGAAGAGGTTGATAAGGATAGAGGAGTGGGGGAGAGAAGTATAGGGATAAAGTCTTGAATCCTCGAATTTATAGACTGTGTCGACACCGTAAGGGAGAATCTGCTTTTCGATATCCTTCAGATTGTCGCCAGCCACAACGGCCTCAAGCTTGATGCCGAGTTCGTCGGCGAGCTGACGGCCTTTGGTGAGGAGCTCAAGGCTCACGTCAGCCACTTTGCCGTCTTCATATTCGCAATAGACGATAAGATTATTTTTGTCTGCCATTTGATTCTGAATTAAGCGTTAGAGGGTGGAATTATCAACCGATTGTGTGGTTGACGATAAGCTCCTTGATGAGGCCTTCGAGTTCCTCGTCGTTGTTCTCGATGCGGCGAGCCTCCTTGGCGGTGAATACCACATTCTCGATAGACTTCACCTTTGTGGGGGAGCCGGCGAGACCGCACTGGGCGAGGTCAGCGTCAACAGTAGCTGCCGACCATTCGCCGATTGAGAGATAGGGGCGCTTCTCGATGAAAGCCTTCTTGGCCTCGTCGTTAGCCACTTCAGAGGGAACGGCTGCATATTTATATTTCTGGAGTGCCTTGGCGTTGCGGGGACGGCAGTCGGCGGCAGAGCCGTTGACAGTCACCACGAGGGGGAGCTTTGCCTTGACAGTCTCCACACCGCTCTCGATGCGACGTTTCACAACGACCTCACCGTTATCGGCGCTGATAATCTCCTCGGCGTAAGTGATCTGCGGAATGCCGAGTTTCTCCGCAATCTGGGGACCAACCTGAGCGGTGTCGCCGTCGATAGCCTGGCGTCCTCCGAGGATGATGTCGAAATCACCGATTTTACGCACAGCGGCGCTGAGGGCGTAAGATGTGGCGAGTGTGTCGCTGCCGGCGAAAGCGCGGTCAGAAAGCACGATGCCGCCGTCGGCGCCACGGAACATACCCTCACGGATAATTTCAGCGGCACGGGCAGGACCCATTGTGAGGATGGTGATCTTGCTTCCGGGGTATCTCTCTTTGAGTTGGAGTGCCTGTTCGAGGGCGTTGAGGTCTTCAGGATTGAAGATTGCCGGAAGGGCGGCGCGGTTGATTGTGCCGTCGGCCTTCATGGCGTCTTTCCCTACATTGCGGGTATCAGGTACTTGCTTTGCGAGTACA
>CANPMT010000067.1 GCA_947575235.1 uncultured Porphyromonadaceae bacterium | reverse complement strand
TAATAATTGGCACTGCTCTGCACCACGGCAGCCTCATTAGTGCGGCCTGCTTCCTTGAGAAGCTTCATTGTCTCCACCTGTTCCTTCCAGATTTCGGAGGTGCGTTTTGTAAGGTCGAGCTGCTGGTTGAGCATCACCAGGCTGTAGTAGACATTGGCGACTCCGCAGATAATCTGCGAGCGGGTAGCCTGCTCGTAATCCTGCATCTGCTCCACAGTGACCTGGGCACCGCGTTTGCGGTTAAGGATTTTGGCGAATGCGTCAATCTCCCAGGAGGCGGAGAGAGGCAAGGTATAGCTTACCTGAGGAGTGCTCATTGAGAGCTGGTTTCCGCCATAGCTTGAGGTGCCGACATTAGGGGCGAAGGCAAGCGAGGGGAAATAGCTGAGTTTCGCACCCTTGAGCTGGGCCTGGGCCACATCGATGTTAAGCTTGGCATTCTTCAGATCCTTATTGTTGGCGAGAGCCAGACGGATGAGGTTCTGGAGTTTGGGGTCGGTGAAGACCTGTTCCCACCCCAGATAGGGGAGGGAAGTTGAGTCCACCTGAGCTTCGGTAGCCTTCTTGAAGTCAGCGATGATAGCGCTGTCGTCGGCCGGAAGCTCATATTTCTGATATATGTGGCAGCTTGAGAATGCAACCGCCATCATAGCGCCTGCGGCGCACAGTTTGATATTGTTCATACTAAAAAATTCAACGACGGTTTATTCATGAGAAATTGAATACTGCTCAAGCTCAGAAGAGATTCCGGTGTTGTCAGTGTCTTTCCATTTCGGGGGTGAGAGACGCTCCTGGATGCTCTGGAATGCCACGAAGAGGGCGGGCACGATGAGAACCTGGAGAATCATACCAATCAACATACCGCCGATAGCACCTGAACCGAGAGCCTGGTTACCGTTGCGGCCTGCACCGTGGGCGAACATCATCGGGAGAAGACCGATAATCATGGCCAGAGAGGTCATGAGGATAGGACGCAGACGGGCGCGGGCGCCGTGGATGGCTGAGTTGAGGATGCTCATGCCGGTCTTGCGGCGGTCGAGCGCGAACTCAACGATAAGGATGGCGTTCTTTGCCAACAGACCGATAAGCATGATCAACGCAATCTGCAGGTAGATGTTGTTGGCTATGCCCATGAACTGTGCGAAGATGAACGTACCCATAAGACCGAACGGCACTGAAAGGATAACCGACCACGGAAGGATGTAACTCTCGTACTGCGCTGAAAGAATCAGGTAAACGAAGAGGAGCACCAGTCCGAACACGTAACCGGTTGAGCCGCTTGAACCGGAAGCCTCCTCACGGGTCATACCGGAGTACTCGTAGCTATAGCCAACGGGGAGTGTCTGCTTGGCGATTGCCTCGATCGATGCGATGGCATCACCTGAAGAGACACCGGGAGCCGGTGTACCGGTGATAGCGATTGAGGTAAACATGTTGAAGCGGTCGATCATGTCAGGACCGTAAACTCGTGTAAGTTTCACGAAGTTGTCGATAGGTGCCATTTCGGCGCCGTTTCTGATTTTGATCTGTTTGAGAGTCTCCTCCGAAACACGGGCCTCGGGAGTAGCCTGCATCATCACACGGTAAAGTTTACCGTAGCTGTTGAAGTTGGAGATGTACATACCGCCATAGTAACCCTGGAGAGCGGAGAGAACCGCTGTCTGGGTAAGTCCTGACTGTTTGATCTTGGCAACATCAAGCTCAACCATATACTGAGGGAATGTCGGGTTGAAGTTGGAGTATGCCATCTGGATGTTCGGGTCAGCGTTGAGGGCGCCGATGAATTTCTGGTAAACACCGAAGAACTTGTCGAGGTCGCCACCTGTACGGTCCTGAAGCTTGAGCTCGAAACCGTTGGTCATAGAGTAACCCGAAATCATAGGAGGCTGGAAGAACATGATTCGACCATCCTTCACGGCGCTTGTCTTGGCGAAGAGCTGAGCCACGATAGCGGATGCGCTCTGGGTCTTCTCGTCGCGCTCATCCCATGGATCAAGCTTGATGATGAATGAACCGTAAGAGTTACCCTGACCACCGATGAAGCTATAGCCTGTGATGGCGGTGCGGGTTTTCACACCGGGGATTGAGCCGATAATGCTGTCGACCTTGTTCATTACCTCCTGTGTGCGCTCCTGGGAAGTTGCAGGGGGCATTGTTACGGCACCCATGATAGTACCGGTATCCTCAGTAGGCACGAGGGCAGTCGGGGTGATGGCCATAAGCCATACCAGAACTGCGATTGAGGCAGCCACAAGGCCGAAGCAGGTTATCTTGTGGTTTGCGAAGAACTTCACACCCTTCTGGTAAACCTTCAGAAGCTTGTCGAAAGAGTTATTGAAGGCATTGATGAAGTCTTTTGTAAAGATTCCCACGAGAGCCAGAGCGGCAACAATCACAGCGATGCAGCTCAGTGCCACATTCTCGAATGTATACCATCCGAGCACGAGGAACACGATAGCGGCGATAAGGAAGATTGTGGTGATGAGGGGAGGGAAAGTGAATCTTTTCTTATAGGTCTGTGCCACAGTGCGTGCAGCCTCGCCATAAGCCTCACCCATTCTCTCCTTGACAGACTTGTCGGAGTCATGACCCTTCAGGAAGAGGGCGCAGAGAGCCGGTGATAGGGTAAGCGCGTTGATTGCCGAGAGACCGATTGACATTGCCATGGTGAGACCGAACTGACGGTAGAAGATACCGGAAGTACCACCTAAGAATGACACCGGAATGAACACGAGCATCATGACGAGAGTAATGGAGACAAGTGCGCCGGCAATCTCACGCATGGCATCGATAGAGGCTTTGCGGGGAGACTTGTAGCCCTGGTCGAGCTTGGCATGCACGGCCTCCACCACCACAATGGCGTCGTCGACCACAATCGCGATGGCGAGCACAAGAGCAGAGAGGGTAAGAAGGTTGATTGTGAACCCGAAGATGTAGAGAAGGAAGAATGTACCGATCAACGCCACGGGAATCGCAATCATAGGGATAAGAGTGGAACGGAAATCCTGGAGGAAGATGAACACCACGAGGAACACGAGCACGAATGCCTCGATAAGGGTCTTGATAACCTCATGGATTGACGCGAAGAGGAAGTCGTTGACACTCATGACAGTCTCGATGACCATACCGGCGGGGAGGTCTTTTCTTGCATTGTCAAGAAGAGCCTCAACCTCCTCGATAACGGCGGTTGCATTCGAACCGGCCGACTGGAACACGATGGCCGAGCTACCTACGTGACCGTTGTTGTGGTTCTCGAAGCCGTAGCTCAGACGGCCAAGTTCAACGTTGGCGACGTCCTTGAGGCGAAGAATCTCTCCATCAGGCGAGGCCTTGAGGATAATATCCTCAAATTCGCTTGATTCAGTGAGACGTCCCTTATACTTGAGCACATACTGGAACGACTGGTTGCCCTGTTCGCCGAACTGACCGGGAGCGGCCTCGATGTTCTGCTCGGCAAGAGCGGCCGTGATGTCGGAAGGCATCAGTTTATACTGAGCCATCTTGTCAGGCTTGAGCCAGATACGCATTGAGTAATCGGAACCGAAGGCCATGGCCTCACCAACACCCGGCACACGTTTGATCTCCGGGATAATATTGATGGCCATGTAGTTGTCGATAAACTGGGTTGTGTACTTATCCTCAGGATCGTACATGCCGACCACCATAAGCATGGAGGTCTGACGTTTCTGGGTAATCACACCCACCTGGTTAACCTCAGAGGGGAGGAAGGCAGCTGCCTTTGCCACACGGTTCTGCACGTCGACAGCAGCCATGTCGGGATCCATACCCTGTTTGAAGTAAACCTCGATGGTGGCCGAACCGTTGTTAGAGGCCGACGACACCATGTAATCCATGTTCTCGGCGCCGTTGATCTGCTCCTCGAGAGGTGCGATCACAGAGTTGAGCACTGTCTGGGCATTGGCACCGGTATAGGTGGTGGTGACCCTGACTGTCGGTGGAGCGATGTCAGGATATTGTTCAATAGGAAGGCTGACCAGACCGAGGATACCGAAAAGCACGATGAACACCGAGATAACGGTAGAGAGCACCGGTCTGTTAATAAATCCGTCAAGTTTCATTTTGAAAAGTTTAATACATTATATGTAATCTCCGTCAGGCCTACATTACTGAGCCTGTGCGGGAGCAGCGGCGCCGGTCTTAGGTTTGATGACCATGCCGTCGCTTGTGGAGACGCCCACACCCTCAGTCACGATTACATCACCGACTTTCAGACCATCGGTAACGATGTAATTCTGACCATCGTTCTGGGCAGCCACTGTGATAGGAGTGGAGTGGATTTTTGCTGAATCACCCACGACATAACAGAACTTCATATCCTGAATCTCGAAAGTAGCGCTCTGCGGAATCGAGATGATGTTATTATGAACGTTGGGGATGAGCACCTGTCCGGTGTTGCCGCTGCGGAGCATACCGTCGGGGTTGGGGAATACAGCCTTTGTCTGCGCGCTGCCGGTAGATGAGTCGATCACACCGGAGATTGCAATCACCTTACCCTTGTAGGGATAGATTGAGCCGTCGGCAAGCTGCAGCTGAACCTCCGGGAATGCTGCCACAGCATCCTTGAGTGAGCGTTTCCCGTTATCGGTGAAGCTGAGAAGCACTTTCTCGTTGATTGAGAAATAGGCATCCATGTTCGTATTGTCAGAGAGCATGGTGAGGAGAGTCTGGGGGCTTACCAGAGTACCCTCCTTATAGGGGATTGTACCTACGTAGCCGGCAACGGGGGCCACTACAGTTGAATAGGAGAGGTTTTTCTTGGCTGAAGTGAGGGCTGCCTGTGCCTGCTGAAGCTGAGCTTTTGCAGCGTTAAGTGCATCTACCGATGTCTGGTAGGCTGAGGCACTGATTATGTTCTTGTCGAGAAGTATCTTGTTGTTGTTGGCGTTGGTCTGGGCTGTATTTACATTTGCCTGAGCCACAGCAATGGCGGCGTTTGCCTGATCAACGGCTGCCTGAAGCTGCACCTGGTCGATTGTGAAAAGCACCTGGCCTTTGTTGACATACTGGCCATCTTCCACATGTACTTTAGTTAGGAAACCTGTGATCTGAGGACGGATCTCAACATCGTTCTCACCTTCAAGGGTGGTAGGAAATCCTGAATCGAGAGAGGCATCTGACTCGCTGACTGTCAGGACTGCCAATTCAGGAACCATCGCTCCCTGCTGCTGTCCTGAATTCCCTTTGCAAGACGGAAGCAGAATGCCTCCAGTGGCCAGCATTACTGCCAGCACGTTAATCTGTTTGGTTTTCATATAATTTAAATAAAAGTGTATCAGTTAAATACAATCTTGTGGCATCGCGCCATCCTATTGAACTTAGAGTTAGATTATTGGGTTATGTTTCGACATAGACCTACTAAATCGGATGCAAAGTTAATAAAAAAGTGTAATTGGCGAGGAATAAAATTTCTTAAAAAGGAAAAACAGAACAATTTTTGGTTGGTTTAGATGGCTAAGTTTAGTGATTTGATGGTAAATGATTTGTGGCATCCGTGTGAGAGGGGTGGATAATAAAAAATGCCGTCGGGGAACTTGGTCCGGACGGCATTTTTTACCTTTGGTAAGTAATTATCCTTTGGTGAATGGCGGAGGGGTCATGTCATCACCCTCATCCTTATTTTTATCAGTGCTATCTTTGGATTCTACCTGGCGTTTCTCCTCCTCCTTACGGTTGATTTCGATAATCTCATCGGTGCGGCTTTTCCATTTGCGGGGACCGAGGATCGCCTGCACATCATCATGGAAGATTACCTCACGCTCCACAAGGAGGTCGCGTATCGCGTTATGCTCTTTTGCATATTGGCGCAGAATTGATTTGGCCCGCTCATATTGCTCGTTGACAATACGCATCACCTCCTCGTCGATTATCTTGGCGGTATCGTCAGAATAAGGCTTGGTGAAACCATAATCCTGCCCGGTTGAATCATTATAGTTGAGGTTGGGGAGTTTGTCGCTCATACCGTATACAAGCACGAGAGAGCGTGCTATCTTGGTGCATTTCTCAAGGTCGTCGCTCGCACCGGTGCCAACCTGGCCGGTGAAGACATCCTCGGCGGCACGACCGCCGAGAAGACCGCACATCGTGTCGAGAAGAGCCTGGGTGGGGATAATCTGACGTGCCTCGGGGGCATACCATGCGGCACCTAAAGCGCGGCCACGCGGCACAATTGTAACCTTCACCAGCGGGTTGCCATACTGGGTCATCCAGCTGATGGTGGCATGGCCTGCCTCATGAGTGGCGATAGAAAGCTTCTCCTCATCCGTGATGATGCGCGAACGTTTCTCAAGACCACCCACAATACGGTCGATGGCACCCATGAAGTCATCCCAATCAACCTCCTTCTTATTATTGCGGGCTGCGATCAGGGCAGCCTCATTACATACATTGGCGATGTCGGCACCTGAGAATCCCTGGGTCTGGCGGGCGAGCTGCTCGACGTCGAGCTTGCTGTTAACCTTAAGATTGCGGAGATGCACGTGGAAAATCTCGACACGGTCGGTGAGTTCGGGAAGGTCAATGAGGATCTGACGGTCGAATCGTCCGGGACGCAGGAGCGCCTTATCAAGCATGTCGGCGCGGTTGGTGGCGGCGAGAATAATCACACCGTTGTTTGAACCGAAGCCGTCCATCTCGGTAAGCATCTGGTTGAGGGTATTCTCACGCTCATCGTTAGAGCCCATGCTCGGGTTCTTGCCGCGGGCGCGTCCCACTGCGTCAATCTCGTCGATGAACACTATGCAGGGGGCTTTCTCCTTTGCCTGTTTGAAAAGGTCGCGCACACGGGCAGCGCCGACACCCACAAACATCTCGACAAAGTCAGAACCCGACATAGAGAGGAAGGGCACGTTAGCCTCGCCGGCCACAGCTTTGGCCAGGAGGGTCTTACCGGTTCCCGGAGGGCCCACAAGGAGGGCACCTTTAGGAATCTTGGCACCTAACTCGGTGTATTTCTGAGGATTCTTAAGGAATTCCACAATCTCCTCAATCTCCACTTTTGCCTCAGCCTGACCGGCCACATCCTTGAAAGTGACAGTAGTGCCGTTATCCTTGTCGAATAGGGTAGCTCGAGACTTTCCAACATTGAAAATGCCGCCGCCCCCTGAGCCGCCGCTCATACGTTTCGACATGTACACCATGAAGACAACGAGAAGGATAATCGGGCCGAAATACCAGAAAAGCTTCATCAGGTCGGAGCCCTTCTCATAATTTACCTTAATCTGTTGCTTACCTTCGGCAGCAAGTGTGGCGTTCCAGGCATCGATTTTCTCCTGAATCTTATCGGAAGACGGGATAGTGGTCTTGATTTTCTTGTCGCCGTCGAAGCTGTCATTTGAATCGAACTTATGGTTTTTGGCTCCCTGGTCGTTTACAAACCCCTCGGCAGTGCCGGTTTCGGAGAAGACCATGATTTTATCGATGTCGCCGGCAAGGGCGGCTTTCTCGAAGTCGGTCCAATTGACCTCCTTCGTCTGGGAGGCATCCTGGAAATAGAAAAGGGCTAATAACGACAGAATAAGAATGCCATACATCCAATACATATTGAACATAGGCTTCTTGTTCTGGCTGCCCTGTTTTGGAGAACGTGGGTATTTTAACATAAAATATTGATTTTCGTGATAGTAGTGGTTCCCGGTCAGTCAATATCCTCAAGCATCTCGATAGGGGCGTCATTCCATAATGACTCGAGGCTGTAGAATTGTCGGAAATCGGGGAGGAAAACATGCACCATGATGTCGCCGTAATCGATCACAATCCATTGTGAGTTGCGGTAACCGTCGTAGTTATAGGGTTTTACGTGTGCTTTCTCAAACACGAGGTCGCGTACGGAATCTGCGATGGCGCTCACCTGTGAGGTGCTGTTGCCTTGGCAGATTATAAGTTTGCCGGTGGAAGCTGTCTCGATATCCTTAAGGTCGACAATCGATATTTTCTTACCTTTCTTGTCGGTTATGGCTTCCACTATTATGGGGGTGATGTCAGTGTCTTTATACATCCGTCAGTTGTTTAATAAATCAGAATATTCTCATTTAATAACAATCTCATAACAAATATTGCGCCAAAAATATGTAAAATATTTAAAAACGCGGGGCAGCCCATGCTGGGCTGAGTATTTTCAATAGCATGAAAAACCAGATGCGAAATTACAAAAAAATGCACACATACACAAGCATATAATTTTTTTTAAAAAGAAAGAGGGACAGGTAAAAGACCCGTCCCTCAAGCTTATCAGATTGGCTTGATTATTCACCATATCGGCTTTCAATAACATCCCAATCGACGATATCCCAGAGTCGGTGCAGGTATTCCGCACGAAGATTCTGGTAGTCAAGGTAATATGCATGTTCCCACACGTCGAACACCATTATAGGCTGGAGGTTCTGTGTGAGTGGGTTCCCTGCGTTACCTGCGGGTATGATGGAGAGGTTGCCCTCTTTGTCGGCTGCAAGCCATACCCATCCGGAGCCGAACAATGTGGCGCCGGCCTCTTCGAATTTCTTCTTGAAATCATCGAGGCTGCCAAACTGTTCCTCAATCTTCTTACGCAGTTTACCTGAGGGCTCCTTCAAGCCGTCGGGCGAGAACTGGAAGAAGTAGAAGATATGGTTCCAGGCTTGAGAAGCGTTGTTGAAAAGCTTCCCTTCGCTCTTTACGATGATATCCTCAAGCGGCATGTCGGCATATTCCGTACCCTCGATGAGTTTGTTGAGGGTGTCGATATATGCGCGTTCATGTTTGCCGTAGTGATATTCGATGGTAGCCGGAGAGATTACCGGCATCAGTGCATCGGGGGTATAGGGTAGCCTGGGTTGTGTGAATTTCATAATAACAATGGTTTTAAAAGTTAGACTTTATGAAGTAACAACCCACGGGGTGAATAAGTTCAGGCCTCATTGAGGCAAACGTCAAACACCTCGTCCCAATCCTTCCAGACAGGCTGATATCCCATACGTGTGATAGCGTCAACCACCTGCTGCGGGGTGCGGCTGTCGGTTATCTCAAACTGTTCGAGCGAGTGAGTGGCCGACGCATATCCACCCGGTTCCGTGCGGCTGCCGGCACTCAGGGAGGTAGCGCCCAACCTCACCATATTGTCGCGGAAAAGAGGTTTCTCACGGGTTGAGAAGGAGATATCGGCATCATTATCGAATATTCTGAAGGCGGTTGTGAGACGCACGAGCTGGCGGTCAGAAATCAGGCTCTTTGGTTGGAACCCGCTTTCCGAGGGGCACATTCTCGGGAAATTTACCGAGAAGCGGCTCCTCCAGTAGTGTTTCTGCAGGTAGCGGAGATGACGGGCCATCATTACGACATCAATCCGCCAGTCTTCGAGTCCCAGCAACACTCCGAGACCAATCTTATGCACTCCGGCCTCACCCATGCGGTCGTAGCCGTTAAGGCGCCAGTCATAGTGGCTCTTCATACCTTTGGGGTGATACTTCCGGTAAGCCTCGCGATGATAGGTCTCCTGGAAGCATACCACACCATTGAGACCGGCCTTTGTGAGACGCAGATAATCACGGCTTCTCATGGGTTGCACCTCAAGGGTGAGATTATGGAAGTAAGGCCTGCATGTGTGAAGCACCTGTTCGAAATACTCCACACCGCAGAGGGAGGGATACTCTCCGGCCACTATGAGGAGATTCTCGAAATTGCCTAATCTCTTAATCGCCTCGCACTCACGGCGGATATCATCTTGCGAGAGCACGACACGTGTGAAGGGATTGTCGTGGTTGAATCCGCAATACACGCACTTGTTGGTGCATGCGTTGCCCACATACATCGGGATATATAGAGAGATGGTCTTTCCGAAGCGTTCGCTTGTGATGCGGTTGCTGAGCCGGGCCATTTCCTCTAAAAAGGGATCGGCGGCTTCTGAAATCAGAACGGCGAAGTCATCGGGGGAGAGTGTGGCGCCGAGTCTCCCTTTGGCCAGCACCCTGCGCACATCGGCAGGGGTGGCGTTATCAATCAGCTTTCCGGTTGCCTCCCAGTCATACTCGCCGATTATATCGGCGAAGCCGTGGCCGAAAATGGCATCGGGTGTAGGGTCAGATTTCAGGACTCGCATGATCCGGCAATTTTTTGAGATATTCGCATTGCGCAGAAATCGGGACCGCACATAGTGCAGAAGCGGTCGTCGGCATCGGGCGCGTTTCTGCGTGCGTCGAGGTAATACCGGCGCGCTTTCTCCGGATCGAGCGAGAGGTTGAACTGATCCTTCCAGCGGAAGTCATAGCGGGCTTTGCTCAACGCGTCGTCGCGGACGTTGGCTCCCGGGAAACCCTTGGCGAGGTCGGCTGCATGGGCGGCTATCTTATATGTGATCACACCCTCCCTTACATCATTGAGGTCGGGGAGCGAGAGATGCTCCTTGGGGGTGACATAACAGATCATGGCTGTGCCGAGAAGTGCGATATTGGCAGCGCCGATAGCAGAGGTGATATGGTCGTAGGCCGGAGCGATATCAGTGGTGAGAGGGCCGAGGGTATAGAAAGGTGCATCGTGGCAAACGTTGGCCTGACGGTGCATATTCTCCTCAATCTTGTTCATAGGCACATGACCCGGACCCTCCACGAGCACCTGCACGTCATGTTGCCATGCACGAAGTGTTAGTTCACCCAAGGTGTCGAGTTCGAGGAACTGGGCCCGGTCGTTGGCATCATGTGTGCAACCGGGACGCATTCCGTCGCCGAGCGACACTGTGACATCATATTTGTTAAGGATCTCGCAGATTTCGTCGAAATGGGTGTATAGGAAGTTCTCCTCGTTATGCTCGACACACCATTGGGTCATGATTGAACCGCCACGCGAAACGCAACCTGTGAGGCGTTCCTTCACAAGTTCGGCATGCTTGCGGAGCACTCCGGCGTGGATGGTGAAATAATCGACACCCTGCTCGCACTGTTCAATCAGAGTGTCGCGGTAAATCTCCCATGAGAGATTGCGCACCACACCGTTCACCTTCTCGAGAGCCTGGTAGATGGGCACAGTACCCACCGGCACTGGGCAGTTACGTATAATCCACTCACGGGTCTCATGTATATTGTCGCCCGTAGAGAGGTCCATCAGAGTGTCGCCACCCCAGTAGCAGCTCCAAACTGCCTTCGCCACCTCCTCCTCTATGCCGGATGAGAGTGCGGAGTTGCCGATATTGGTGTTGAGTTTTACCGAGAAGGCTTTACCGATAATCATCGGTTCCGCTTCGGGATGGTTTACGTTGGCCGTAATGACAGCGCGTCCGGCAGCGATCTCCGAGCGTACGAATTCGGGTGTGATATAAGACTTTATGCCACGTTTCTCATTGTCGAGATTCTCGCGGATGGCGGCATACTCCATCTCAGCGGTGATAATCCCCTTGCGGGCGTAATGCATCTGGGTGATGCGTCGCCCCTCGGCAGCTTTACGGGGATTATGAAGGAAAGGGAAGCGGATGGCGTCAAGTTCAGTCATGGCCATACGTTTGCGCCCGTACTCACTTGAGAGATTGTCAAGCACAACAGTATCGTCACGATCCACCACCCATTGCTCGCGTATTCTCGGAAGACCACGGTTGATGTCGGTCTGGATATCAGGGTCGGTATAGGGCCCGCTGGTGTCATAGACAGTTACCGGGGGATTGGGAATCTCGGTGCGGTGGCCGTCGGTTATCTTTACTGTGGGGTATTGTGAAATCTCGCGCATACCTACGCGGATAGGGAAGAGTACACCATCCACATATATCTTGCGAGAACCGGGATAAGATGATACGTTAATATTTTCAATTTCCATATGTGCGGTTGTTTGAAGTGAAAAGGGGGGGTAACGGTTCATAGGTCAAGGAAAGAAGTCAGTGGGCTCGAGGCCACGGCATCTGAGGCCACGGCTCCTAATCCGGCGAGGAAAGCGCGTCGTCCGGCGATTGTAGCCTCGCGGAATGCAATGGCCATCTCTACGGGATTGCCGGCTATAGCAATGGCAGTGTTAACCAGCACGGCATCGGCTCCAAGCTCCATGGCTTCCGCCGCGTGAGATGGGGCACCCAGACCGGCATCGATAACCACCGGCAGATTCGACTGTTCGATTATGATGCGAAGGAAATCGCGTGTAAGTAATCCGCGGTTAGTGCCGATAGGGGCTCCCAACGGCATTACGGCGGCAGCCCCGGCCTCCTCGAGGAGTTTGCACAAAACAGGGTCGGCCTGGATATAGGGTAATACAGTAAATCCATCCTTGGCCAGAATCTCAGTGGCCCGGAGAGTCTCCACCGGGTCAGGCATAAGATATTTTGGGTCGGGATGGATTTCCAGTTTAATGAAAGAGGTGCCGAATATCTCGCGGCTCATCTGTGCAGCCAATACCGCTTCATCGGCAGTACGCACACCTGAGGTGTTGGGAAGGAGCTGTACATGGTCGCGGTTGATATGTGTGAGCATCTCATCGTTGGCTTCATCAGCCATGTTCACTCTCTTCATGGCCACAGTAATCATTTGCGAGCCCGAGGCTTTGACAGCCTCCAGCATAATTTCGGGCGACGGGAATTTACCTGTGCCAACGAAGAGACGCGAAGAGAACTCGCGGTTTCCAATCTTAAGAAGATCGTTCATGATGTCGGTAGTTTGGTATTATCTGGTATATAGTTCTTTATTCGGAGGATTTCAGGGATGTCACTCTTTTGTAGGCATAAGAGCCACAAAACGTTCTGTCTCTTTCCTGATATCGTCGGCAAACGCTATTGCTCCGCTCACGGCTATGCCGTTGACTCCGGCTTCGATCAGGGGGAGCACATCCTCATATCTGATTCCACCTACGGCCACATGCGGGATAGTGATGTCGTTCTCGGCCATCTCGAAACAGATTTTTCTGATTCCCTCCAGACCTAAGACAGGAGCGAGATTTTTCTTGGTATCCGTATAACGGAAGGGGCCGATACCATAATAGTCGATATCGAGCTGACTCACGGCCACTACATCCGAATAAGTGTTGGCTGTGACGCCGATTACAGCGGCCGGACCGAGAATCATACGCGCTTTGCTCGGAAGGGTGTCCATCTTGCCGAGATGCACGCCACCCACATTGAGTTCCTTCGCGAGCTCAACACGGTCGTTGAGGATGAGGAAAACCTCTTTCTCGATACAGGTAGGCTTTACGGCCTCCACAACTTTGCGGATGTCATCGTCAGAGGCATCCTTCATACGGATCTGAATCCATTTGCAACCACCCTCGATCACGGCGAAAATCTGGTCGGTGACCGGTGTCTTGCAATCAGTGTTAGTGATGTACTGTAACATATCTTTGATATTTTATGAATTAACTTTCCAGAAGTGGCCTAACATGGCAGCTCCGAAGAAACCAAGCTCTTGCAGCAGAGGGAATCTGTCGGGTGTCACTCCACCTAATGCCACGACTCTTTTCCCCTTGATTGCATCCGGGAGAAGTGAGATGTCGAACGCCCCCCTGTAGCCCTGTTTCGATATGGAGTCGAATATCGGCGAGAGGGTGACGTAGCTGTATCTGTCGGCGTCGGCCAACTCCCCGATAGTGTGGCATGAGCGCGAGATGTGGGCCACGCCATCGACGGGGTCGGGATTCCGTCGGTTGAGATGAATGCCATAAAGGGGGTATTTCGCGGCCAGTTCAAAATGGTCGTGCAATACCATCCGTCCATGCAACTCGCGAGGGAGCTCCTTTATAAGGGATTCCGTCTCCTCTGCCGTCCATGATGGCTTACGGAGGTGGAGAATGTCGGCTTCCTGTTTCTGCAACAGGGCGATTATCCGTTCCTTCTCATCAGGAATCCGGTCGGGTGATGTCATGGCGATTATCCTCATACTCCTTTGAATAGATTGTCGGCCTCTTTATAAATCAGCCTCCGAAGGCGGCAGAGATTATAGTGACTCTGTCCAATTCACTCAGGTGAGTCAAATCCCATTTATCCCTCTTGATGAGACGGTCGTTAACAGCCACGGCTGTGCCGTTCTGATTGACATTTCTCCATTTCAGCAGGTCGCCGACAGTCATGTAAGGTGAGGGGAGAGTGATTGATTCATTATTGATAATTACATTCATATGCAGTAAATTAGAGTATTAGTAAACAAGATTCAGCGGACCATTCCTGGCATTGCCGAATTTATAGCCCGTGCTGAGGAGAATACGTTGTTCAAGAGCTTCCGAGGCGAACCTGAACGCTTCAACCGGGGAGTCTCCCAGAGCCATTCGGGCAGCCATAAAGGAGGAGAAGGCACAGCCGGTGCCGTGAAGGTTGCCACAGTCTATGCGCGGATGCTCTGCAGAAGCATATACGGCATCTCCATCACTATCTTTTTCAACAAATAAGTCGATGATTCTGTTCCCTCCGGCATGTCCACCTTTAAGCACCAAAGCATCGCATCCAAACAGATTGAGGAGCCTGCCAGCTGTGTCCGGGTTGTGCGGGGCTGCCCTCACGTTCAAAAAGGTGGTGGCTTCAATAAGATTAGGGGTTGCCACGGTAGCCTTGGGGAGAAGCAGATTCAGATACCCCTCGATTATATCATTACGGTTGGCCGAGAGGTCTTTGCCGGAGGTGGAGGTGAGCACAGGGTCAATTATTACGGGAGTCTTTTCCGGGAGTTGAGAGATAAACCGCGCAACGGTTTCCAACGATTCCATGGATCCGATCATACCGATTTTCACCGCATCGGGCGTAACGTCAGCCACGGAAGCCTCCAGCTGTGCGCGCAGCAGATCCGGAGGAGTAATCATGATATCGGTTATTCCGGAGGTTGACTGGGCGGTAATGGCCGTGACCGCAACAAGAGTATGCACATGGCAAAGGGCAGCGGCCTTGATGTCGGCCTGTATACCGGCGCCCCCCGATGTGTCGGAACCGGCTATGGAGAGGAGAGTCGGGAGATGGTGTTCGAAAAGGTCCATAACAAAAAAATCGATTCGCCTGAAGCGAATCGATTCCAAGTATAGGGATTATAGACTCATGGGAATGAGTCAAGAGACTGCCGGTGTAAGGAAGCTCCCTTCGTCGGTATTATCCGCATCAGGTTCACAGGGTATAATCTCAGCCGGACTATCCGGCACCCCTGCTTCTTTGCTGGCAAAGTTAAGTCAATTATCCGGTGTATGCAAATAAAAGCTGAAAAAATTCGCGAATTCTTTCAAATCCTATGGCCGATGCTCTCCCCCTTGTCACAGGCAGGGAGGTCAGCCTCAATCTCCTGGCGGCATTGTGCCATCAGAGCTTTTGTGTTGAATCCCCGTTCACCGGGATAGATCGGTTTGTGGATGGTAAGGGTGATTGTGCCCGGAGTGATGTTATAAGTGAAACGGGGCATACGGCGGAAACTGCCGTCGATAGTGATGGGCACCACCGGGAGTTTGAATTCGGAGGCCAGCATGAAAGCGCCGCGTTTGAAGGGAATCATCTTACCATCCCAAGAGCGACTGCCCTCCGGGAAGATCACAAGCGACATTCCACCGCGGAGTTTAGCCTCCGCGTCGGCAATTGTCTCCTTGATGGAGTGAATGTTTGAATCATCCACAAATACATGCCCCGCACGATGGCAGGCAGGCCCTACCATGAATATTTTCTCCAGCTCCTTCTTCATGAGCCATTTGAAATTATGGTTGAGATAACCGTAGATCGACCATATGTCGAAGGCACCCTGATGGTTAGCCACGAAGATATAGGAGGTCTTGCTGTCGATATTTTCGCGACCCTTCACCCTGACTCTCACCAGGGAGAGCCAGCAGCAGATTCTCGACCAATAGTGGGCGGGATAATAACCCCAGAAATTACCCGAGAAGAGGGTTCCCACCATAGTTATTACGGCAGTTATGAAAGTCAGTGCAATGAATATCGGACCAACGATGATCCATTGATATATTCGGTAAAGTATTATCATACCGCAAAGGTAATCTTTTTTGGAAAGAAAATGAAGAGGGCGCGGCAAATAAATCAGCTTATGCCGCGCCCTCATCTTATGGTTGCGCCTTATTGATTGGCCTGGGCATCCGGGGCGATAAGTTTATAACCCTTTCCGTGGATGTTGATAATCTCGATATCCTTGTCATCCTTGAGGAGTTTACGGAGTTTTGTGATATACACATCCATGCTTCGGGCGTTGAAGTAATTATCGTCGATCCAGATAGACTTCAGGGCGAAGTTACGTTCAAGAATCTCATTTACGTGAGAGCAGAGCAGAGCAAGCAGCTCAGCCTCCTTTGTGGTGAGTTTCTGAGTCTTGTCGTCAGAGATAAGCACCTGTTTCTGAGTATCGAAAGTGAATTTGCCAATCTTATAGAGGGTGATCTCCTTATCCTTCTTACCCTTGACACGGCGAAGAATGGCTCCGATACGGAACACGAGCTCCTCCATAGAGAAAGGTTTGGTGATATAGTCGTCGGCGCCCAGCTTGAACCCTTCGAGCACATCCTCCTTGAGAGCCTTGGCAGTAAGGAAAATGATAGGCACCTCACTGTTGACGTTACGGATCTCCTGCGCGAGGGTGAAACCGTCTTTCTTAGGCATCATCACGTCGAGCACACAGAGGTCGTACTTCCCCTTTAGAAATGCCTTATAACCCTTCTCGCCGTCAGGGCAGAGATCGGCGTTGAAGCCCTTGGCCTGGAGGAATTCCCGGAGAAGCATACCGAGGTTCTCATCATCCTCACAGAGCAATATTTTCAGTTTGTCGTCCATAGCAATTATTCTTTATTGATTTATTATTTTACAATTTATTCCTCCTCAGAGAGTGGGAGTGTTATGATGAAGGTTGACCCTTTGCCGAGTTCACTCTCCACGGTGATTGTTCCGGAGAAGATGTTGACCATCTTCCTTACGTAAGCCAATCCGAGACCGAATCCCTTCACATCGTGACGGTTGCCGGTGGATACGCGGTAGAATTTCTCGAATATTTTCTTCAGGTCCTCCTTTTTAATTCCGATTCCGTTATCGCTGATTCTTATCTGCAGGTGAGAGGAGTCGATGTCGCGGGTTGATATGGAGAGTTGAGGCTCCACATCCTCGCGCATATACTTCACCGCATTGTCAAGAAGATTATAGATGATATTTGTGAAGTGCATCTCGTCGACCTTCACAATGGCATCATCGGCATCGAGATGTGTAGTGATAGAACCGCCATACTTCTCGACCTTGATTTTGAAAGTATGCACCACATTGTCGATAATCTTGTTGGCGTCGACTTCAGAAAACTTCAGAGTGCTGCTCGAGTTGTCGAATACCGACATCTGGAGCACCTTCTCCACCTGGAAGCGGAGGCGCTTCGACTCGTCGCCGATTACCTGCGAGAGATGCTTGAGCGAAGAGGCCGACTTCCGTACGGAATCGTCATTAAGCATCTGAGCGGCGAGAGAGATGGTGGATATGGGGGTTTTCAGCTCATGCGTCATATTGTTGATGAAGTCGGTCTTCATCTCCGAGAGTTTCTTCTGGCGGAAGGCCAGAATGATTGTGTATAGGAATATGACGAGAAGAATCAGGGTGAAGGCGAGAGTAGGGATAATGAACCTTACCGAAGAGAAGATATAGTTATGTTTTGTGGGGAACTCTACATTAAGGCGCAGCTGGCTGTCAGTGTTAGGGAAGAGCACCTGTGAGTAGATTCCTGTGGAGGGGGCGTCCTCATATCCGTCGGAGGCATAGAGAATGGCATCCTTGCTGCTTGTCACTGCAAAGACAAACGGCACGTTAAGACCATTGTTGGCCAATTCAGTGGTGAGGTAATTCTTGATGATTGTTGAGTCAGCACGTTCGAAAACGGGTCTTTTCGCAGAGTCGCGCAGGATGGCGAGAATCACCTCGTTGAGCAGGCCTTTCTGGTAAAGATACTGGCTGCGGATAATCTCCTGCATATCCTTGTAGCGGCTTGATACGCCTCCGATAGGTGATGCGTAAGATATCTTCGGCTGCTCGCTTTCGAGGCGCTCGCTGTCTTTGCGGAGAGAGTATTGCGGAGTTGACTCCTCATAGAGCGAGGACTCAATAATCTTGATATCCTCCTCAAGGAAATGGAGGGTCTCCTTCCTTTCAAGGAAGGCTGATGTGGATGAGAGACACCGCATCACCGTTTCAGAAAACTGCGCGTCCCTCATCTGGACCATGTTCTCAAGATACATGATCTGGAAATAGAGGAGCGCACCGAAGGTGAGCGACATCACTATTGTCAATAGCCATATGACTGATTTCTTCATATCAAGAAGACTTAGATACATTTTATGAAACATGGAGGATGGACCGACTTAACCCAATTCCATATTTCTTACATAGATTTAACAATTATTGAGCCACTTGGTTTAGTGGGAATTTTAACATTACGGTGCAAATTTAACATATAATTGTGAAAATCTAAAGCGAACCCCGTAAAAAATGGGGGAGGAGCGGGTAATTATATGATGAAAATATGATGAAAAATAATCTTTTTATGAAAAAGCCGTTAATAAAAGTATGGATTGAAGGTCTGCTGAGATCTGGCGATAGATGCGGCGACCGTTTCCTGCAGGAGATATTTCCTTATTGCTACTGATACAAATTTCATGAATAGACATTTACCTAAATACGCCATGGCCGGGGCCACGGCTTTGCTTCTGTTGACCACGGGGTGTGGCGACAAAAAAGATGAGCCGGGCTATGGCGACGGAAAACCATACCGGCAGACTGTGCTTGTGTATGCCGTAGCTTCAAACAATCTCTACTCTAATCTTATTGACGATAAGCGTGAGATGCTGGAGGCTGCCAAGTCGATGAACCTCAACGGACTGAGCATGCTGGTGTATGAGGTGACCCCCGAGAGCGATTCCTCCAAGGAGGGTTATTATCCGAAACTGTCGGAGATATATCGGGTGTCGGCCGATTCTGTGGCCTTCAGGACACTGAAGACTTACGACCGCGACCTGTATTCTACAGATCCGGAACGCCTCAAGGCGGTGATAGATGATGTGGCGGGGCTCCGGGAGTCAGCTTCCTACGGACTGGTGTTCTGGTCGCACGGCACCGGCTGGGACCCCTCGCATTCCGGACATCCCACACGTTCAGATGAAACTGCCGATCATCCCAAGCTCTATTCATTCGGTGCCGACAAGGATTCAAGTAAAAATCCCTCTTACACCGACCGTATGGATATCGATGAACTGTCATCGGCACTACCCGACGGTATGTTTAATTTCATATGGTTTGACTGCTGCTACATGAGCGGGATAGAGAACATCTATCAATTGCGCGACAAATGCAGCTACTTCGTGGGGTATCCCACAGAGGTAATGGCTCCCGGAATGCCATATGAGCTGACATTGCCCTATATTCTGCGCCCCACGGCTGACCTGAAAGGGGCAGCCCAGGCCTTTTTCAATTATTATGCCCAGAGTCAGTGGTCGTCTTACCGTGTGGCCACAATAGCCGTGCTCGATATGGAAGGAGTGGAGAATGTGGCCGATTATTGCGCCAAGGCTTACGATGAGAATGTGCGTGTGAGCGTATCCGGCATTCAGAATTATTCGCGCACAGGCGTGAGCAAGTTCTACGATTTCGGACAGTATACGCGCCGCATGGCAGAGAATAATCCGGATGCTCCTGACGCAGAGGAATTCCAGAAAGCCCTTGACTCCATGATTATATGGAAAGCCACTA
>CANPMT010000066.1 GCA_947575235.1 uncultured Porphyromonadaceae bacterium | reverse complement strand
TACAGGAATCTCATGTCATGGCTACGCCTCGGATGACAAGGAGGCTGTAAGTGCAGCCGACAGGGAGTATTACCGCACACTCGACTGGTATAAGAGGGTGTATGGCAATTAACGCAGACTCGAGTCATAATCAGCGATAGAAATATATATTAAGTAACATTAACATAATCAATAACAGAAGTGATACAGACCCAGGATCTTCCCGTAGTCGATATGCCGGATAAGGCTGAGACCGGAAAAAGTGCCTTCGATGCATTGAAAGGATTGAGTTTCGACGATGCTATAACCAACATAGCCAACGGCATCGTGCAGTTTTCATTCCGGCTTTTGATATCGATATTCCTATTCTATGTAGGAAAGTTCGTGATTAAAAAGATATATACCCTTGTGCAGGGGGTGATGCTCACGCGCAAGATTGACGCCTCGCTCACCACGTTTGTTCTGTCATTGGTAAGGATAGTGCTCTACTTCATCCTCATAGTGACGATTATCGGTATCCTCGGCATAGAGACAAGTTCCTTCCTCGCACTCTTTGCCTCAGCCGGTGTGGCCATCGGTATGGCGCTGAGCGGAACGCTCCAGAATTTTGCCGGCGGTGTGCTGATTCTTCTGCTTAAGCCCTATAAGGTAGGCGACTACATAGAGACACAAGGTTTCAGTGGCACTGTAAAGGAGATTCAGATTTTCCATACAGTAATCAATACAGTCGACAACAAGGCTATCATAATACCTAACGGTGGCCTCTCTACGGGCTCCATCAACAACTATTCGCTTGAGCAATACCGCAGGGTTGACTGGAAGATAGGACTCTCGTATGGCTGTGATTATGCTGCTGCCAGAGAGTATATTCTCAATATGCTCAATTCAGATGAGCGTGTTGTGAAGCGTTTCTTAGAGGATGACATGCTCTTCAGGGCTGAGAAGCAGCGCCAGCATGAGATTGAGGAACAAGCCACACTTCAGGAAGCGGGATCGGAAGCCGTGCCTGTCAAGAAATCGGGTTGGTGGAAGCGTTTCCGCGAACGTCGCAAGGAGCGTCAGCGTGTGCTTCAGGAGAAAATCAAGGAACAGGTCACTCTTAACGAGGGGCTCCCTGTAAAGAAGGAATGTCCCCCCTTTGTAGGTCTCGGGGAATTGGCCGACAGCAGCATCAATATCACGGTAAGGGCATGGACTCACGCCTCGAATTATTGGGGACTCTTCTTCGATATGAATGAACGGTTCTACAAGGAATTACCTGAACAGGGATTCTCTTTCCCCTTCCCGCAGTTGGATGTGCATATCGCTGATATGCCAGATAAGTAAAACCATTGAAGTCATGACCAAGGATTCAGAGAGGAGTATCAGATACTCGCGCCAGATAGCCATAGATGAGATCGGGCGCGAGGGTCAGCGCAAGCTGAGTGAGGGGAAAGTGCTTGTGATAGGGTGTGGAGCTTTGGGCTCGATGGTGGCCATGCAGTTGTGTGGAGCCGGTGTTGGTGAGATCGGGATAGTCGATTTTGATTCAGTCGATATCTCAAATCTTCAACGTCAGTTCTTCTTCACCACCGATGGTGCCGGGCGCAGGAAAGCTGAACTGTTGCAAGAGTCAATGTCGGCGTTAAATCCCGACTGCCGTATCAGCAGGATAGATGAGATGATGACGCGCAAGTTAGCCGAAGAGGTGTTAGCGAGATATGATTTCATCGTGGATGGCACCGACAACTTCCCGTCGAAACAGATGATAGAGGAGCCAAAGGTCTGCCATATTGCATAGGTGGGGTGAGCGGGTTTCACGGGCAGGTGATGACAGTCATGCCCGGAGGAAGCCGCTTCACCGATATCTTCAGCACGGCCAATGGCGCCGACTTCATGCCATGTTCCGTGACCGGAGTCATTGGTCCGGCGGCAGCGTTGTGTGCCTCGATACAGGCTGCGCAGGTGATAAAATACCTGACAGGTCTGATTGCAAAAGAGCATTCCACCCTGATAACGTTTGACCTTCTCTCCAACCGGTTCGAGACCTTCAATATATGACAGGTTAGTTATGGATAAATAAATTTCCATACATAAAGAAACAGCACGGACGTTGCGGCATCCGTGCTGTTTCTTTATGTATGGGATTGAATATTATCCACAGTGCCAGTATTTGCGCACCAGTTTCATCATCTCCTCATTGCTGCCATGAGTCTGGCTGCGGAGATCGGCATCCTCAAACTTGCGGAGTTTTGAGAGAATACCGTCGATGAGTCGGGCGTCGAATACGTTAGCCTCCTCGAATACGGCACGCTGGGCTTCGAGAGCATCGGCTGAAGCCACACAGCTGTCGGGGAGCGACTTGAGCTGAGCCAGTTTCTCCTTATTCTCATCATTATGAATGTTGACACTTACATACATCTCCTCCGCACGCTTGAGAGCGTCGGGATTCTCAAATCCCTTGCGGGCAGCGACAACCATAGCTGCTATGAGCTGATAAACATCGGCTGAGCAGTCAGCGCTTCTGAGCTCGGCAGTCTGTTTCTCGGGAGCCTCGGTGAGGTTTCCGGCCTCAAGAGGATTGGCTTTAGCCGACATGTTGGCGTCGCCGGTCCAGCCGAGAGGCACACGGACAAGAACAGAACGGTTGCGGTCGCCCCAGCAGATAGAAGTTGGAGCCTCCTGATGCGGCACGAGACGGAAATAGCTTGTCGGAACCTTGTTGCCCATGGCGGTGATTGCGTCGGCATATTCGAGGATGCCGGCTATGGCACGTTTGGCGGAATCGCTGAGCTTGCCATTCTCAATCATCATGTTATGGCCATCCTTCATAACCTTGAAGTGGATATGAAGACCGCTTCCGGCTTTTCCTACAGTGATCTTGGGGGCGAAGGTCACGTCATAACCCTTCTTGGCACCCAATGTGCGGATAATCCATTTTGCGAGCACAAGGTTCTCGGCAGCCTGGAGAGCCGGGATAGGGAGGAACTCAATCTCGTTCTGCTCATAAATCATGCCATCGATGGTGAAATTACCCACCTCATTATGGCCATACTTGATCTGGGCGCCTGTCTGTGCAATCAGCTCCATGCACTCCGCACGGAAGTCATTAAACTTGGCATAGGGTGATGACTCATGGTAACCTTTCTGGTCGACAGCATGGTAAAGACCGGTGTCGGGAGCGATTACGTAATACTCAAGCTCACCCATGGCATGGAACTCCATGCCGGTGCTCTTCTGGAACTCCTCGCAAGCGCGTTTGAGTGTATACTCGGGAGATGATGCGAGAGGTTCACCCTCCTTATTAAAGAATGAGCCGAGAAGAGTGAGGGTAGGTATTTCAGCGAAGGGGTCAACGAAAGCCGTGCTGAAACGAGGTATCACATAGAGGTCGCTGTTGCCGGCTTCGATGAAAGGGAAGAGGCTTGAGCCGTCGACACGTTCACCATAAGTGAGGATTGAATCAAGGTAAGATTCAGAATTAATGATGAAGTTAAGGGTCTTGAGACGGTTGTCGTCGGCGGGATACATGAAATTAATCATGCGTATGCCATTCTCCTTGACATATCGGATGATGTCGGCTTTTGTGAATTCAGACTGGGGTTTCTGAAGAAACTGCACCAGCTTGTTGGGGTTGAGACTTAGGTTAGAATCCATGGAATATCTCTGTTAAGGTTAAATTATGCTCGCCGGGCCTATGGGCATCATAGCCCCAGCGAATGATTTTGTAGCAAAAGTACAAATAAAAAATCAACCTACCAAAATTAATTTCAAAAAAAATATAACATGCGAAATATTATTTTCCGGACGTGCATCCGATAGTCAATGAACTTTCGGCTGAAACCGGTGTTTAAAATGAAGAGGCAATGTGCGCCGACGGGTGTAAATATGTTTTTCGCCCAAAATAAAGAGACAGCTTTTTCAGAGTGTGTTTACTTTTACGCACTCTCAACTATAATAAAATAAAAATAGTTATGGAAAAATTTGAGGATATTATCAAATCAGAGAAACCTGTGTTGATAGATTTCTTCGCCACCTGGTGTGGCCCGTGCAAGATGATGCATCCTGTTCTTGAGGAGCTCCATGAGAAGGTAGGCGACAAGGCCAGAATCATCAAGATCGATATCGACAAGAACGAGCAGTTGGCAGCCATATATAATGTGCGGTCAGTGCCGACGCTCATGATATTCAAGAACGGTAAATTGGAGTGGCGCGATGCAGGCGTTCAGCCTATCGCCAAACTTGAGCAGGTGCTCAGCCAGTTCTATTGATTCAGGTATGCTCTGAGAGCAGTTGGAATCAGAGACGGGTGCGCGGAGGTATAGCCTCACGCGACACCCGTTTTTTCTGTTACCCGGGATGTACATCAAATCTCTGGATGCAAGGAATGGAGATTAAACCTCTTGAAAAAGGGAGGGTCACATTAAGGAATCGTTTAGATAAAACAGTTTCTAAGGAATTGGTTGGATTAAACAGCTTCCCGGAAGTTGTTCGAAAATCTTCCAAGGAATAAAAATGAAGACTATGAAAAAAGTAAAGACACTCCTTATATTATTGGCCCTTGTGGCCGGATTCCTTCAGCTGAAGGCTGTGGATTTCAAGCCTGAGACACTTCATTATGTGATATCATATAAATGGGGGCTTGTGCATAAGGATGCGGGCGAGGCGATACTCTCGCTTAGGGAGAGCGGAGGGAAGTATCAGCTCAAGCTCACAGGTAAGACCAAGCCATGGGCAGATAAATTCTACATGGTGCGCGACACCTTGGTGGCCACAGTCGCAAAGGAGGGGTTCAAACCTCAATCATATTCCAAGATAGCCCATGAAGATGGTAAATACAGCCGTGATGACATCACCTATTCATATGGGAAAGGGGTCGTGGGGGGCCATTCCGTACGGACCAGAATAGATAAGAAAGGTAATAAAAATGTGACCGAGAAAAATTTCACGGCCACAGGTGCTACATTCGATATGCTCAGTGTGTTCTATTTCCTGCGCACAATCGACTACGCCACTCTCACCAGCGGCAAACAGGTGAAGGCATCGCTCTTCTCAGGCTCAAAGGTTGAGACAGTCACCGTAAGATATGTGGGGAAAGAGAACCTTAAACTGCGCGACAAAACAACGCGAGAGGCATACCATATAAAATTCAGGTTCACTACAGCGGGTCAGAAGAAGTCGAGCGACGACCTTGATGCTTGGATATCGACCGACTCCTCCCACATTCCGTTGCAGGTTGTGGGGAGTCTGCCGGTTGGTCAGGTGAGATGCTATTATATCCCCTGACAGGAGGGGATTCCCTCAAAAGGAGGGGGCCGGAAAATTATCCCGGCCCCCCGTATTATTTCAGGAAAGGATTGTATCTCTTCTCATCACCGATTGTAGTGGCCGGTCCATGACCAGGATATACCACAGTGTCGTCAGGGAGGGTGAGGAGACGTTTGCGGATGCTTTCGATAAGCTGGGCATGATTGCCACCGGGTAGGTCAGTGCGTCCCACGCTCCCCTGGAACAAAGCGTCGCCGACGATAACGAAATTATCCTTCCGGTCGTAGAGGGCCACACTTCCCTGTGAATGACCCGGCACGGCGATTACCTCAAGTTCACCGTCGCCGATTTTGATAACCTCACCGTCAGTCAGGAATTCCGAAATCTCGACTCCCGAGAACTTCTCATTTATGCCAAACATCATGGCCTGCTGCTGCATTCTCTCACCGAGAGGGAGGTCAGCCTCAGCCGCCAGTACAGGCACATTATATTTATTCTTAAGGAACTCATTGCCCACCGCATGGTCGAGATGCAGGTGGGTATTGATTATATGGGTGACAGTGAGCTCATGTTTGCTAATGAAATTCACCATAGCCTGCTCCTCTTCAGCCCCCATCATTCCGGGGTCGATTACAGCGCATTGGCGTGTTGCGGAATCCACGACCACATATGTGTTAATTCCGAAAAGACTGAATTGAAAAATAGCTACTTTCATAAATGGGTAATTTAGGGGGGAGGAGGCACTATGGCAGTTTCCCCTGAATGAATATCAGTAATTTTATATCGTGAGGATACAGGGATTACTTCAGACGATAGTATAGACCACCTTCTTGGTGTCGAAGAAGGGTTCGTCGAAATAATTGGCGATGTCCACCACTTCAGTAGATTCTTTAAGAGGATGGAGCTCAGCCTGGAGGTCCCCCCCTTTAAGGGCGATGATTCCGTTGGGGAGAGCGTTGCGTTGGATATCAGCTACATTTTTACGCGCCAGCCTTACAAGATCCGGCTGAGGCATAACGGCACGGCTCACAACAAAATCAAACTTGTCATGACACTCGCCCGAGTCGCCATGCTGAAAAGTGACGTTGGTGAGACCGATGGCGGTTGCGATTGCCTCGGCCACCCTCATTTTCTTGCCGATACGGTCGATAAGATGGAAATGCACCTCCGGGAAAAGGATTGCGAGCGGTATGCCCGGCAGTCCACCTCCCGAACCGAAATCGAGAATCTCAGAGCCCGGTTTGAACTCAATGAACTTTCCGATGGCAAGAGAATGAAGGAGATGGTTAACCTCTATATTATCAATATCCTTACGCGATATGACATTGATTTTCTCATTCCATTCAGGATAAAGGGCAGTGAGTTGCTCGAACTGGCTGTATTGAGCGGGAGAGAGATTCGGGAAATATTTTTTGATGTGATCAATCATGACTTAAAAATGAAAAACTTCACAAAATTAAACAATCCTCCTCTTATAACAAATAGGGGACTGTAAACTTTTGTCATAAAGTGCTAAAAATAAATAGAAATGAAGTGTTGTAAAGGAAATTAGTGAATTATAAATTTGGAAAGTAATGGATAAATTATTAATTTCGCACATTAAAAGTTAAAACAAGTATAATAGCAATGGAAATTGAAGGCAAGATAATATTAGACCTTCCGCTGCAGTCGGGCACGTCGAAGGCAGGGAATCCGTGGAAAAAGAAGGAATGGGTGCTTGAGACATTCGGCAACTATCCCCGCAAGGTGAAATTTCATGTATTCGGCGACCGTGTAGACACGATGCGTCTTGAGGTAGGGAAGAATTACACAATCTCATTCGATCTTGAGAGCCGTGAGTTCAACGGCCGATGGTATACCGACGTAAGTGCTTATGCAGCAAGAGACTATGTTCCGGAAGGGTATCAGCCCGCTCCCCAGCAACCCTCTTTCCCGCAGCAGCCCTCTTTCCCTCAGCCACCTGCAGGTGGATTTGGAGCACCGGCCGCGCCGGCAGCCCCCGCTTTCGGAGCCGCGCCTGACAATGGCGGCGATGACTTGCCCTTCTGATAAAGATTGAAGGACTTGAAATAAAACGCAGGCGGTTCATGACTCCGGAAGGGTATGAACCGCCTGCGGCTTATATAAATAAGGGGAGCATAAACTGAACTTTTGAACCTGCGGATTGCGTATGTCATTTTTTTTTAGTAATTTTGCGCCCGTTAGGATTACTATACCTGATTATTCAGGTCATTTCCGGCGCATAGCAGGCCGGGTTAATTAGTAAAATAATATATAATAGACTATGCAGAAAGTCAAGCGACTTGATCGCGACAATATAGGTCTTTTAATGGAGACAAGCTGGGAGGTCTGCAATAAGATTGGTGGCATCTACACCGTCTTGTCGACTAAAGCCAGGGTTCTTCAGGAAAAATTTGGCGACCGTCTGGTGTTCATAGGGCCGGATGTGTGGACTGATGAGACACCTTCGCCATATTTCATTGAACGCAAGACCTTGCTCAAATCATGTGCATCCAAGCTCAAGCTGCCATATGGAATAACAATCAGGGCCGGCCGTTGGGACATCCCCGGTTCGCCACAGGTTGTACTTGTGAAATTTGATGGCGTATACGCTGAATTGAACGGGATATTCGGAAAAATGTGGGAGCTTTACGGTGTGGACTCGATGAATGCCTACGGCGATTATCATGAGGGCTGTGCCTTTGCTGTGGCCTCGGCCATAGTAATGGATGCTCTCGCCGCGCATATGAAGGTGCCCGCAGCCAATATCCTCGGACATTTCAATGAGTGGACCACAGCTATGGGTCTTCTCTATCTCAAGATGACTACTCCCGAGGCACGTACCGTGTTCACCACTCATGCCACAAGCATAGGCCGCAGCATCTGCGGCAACGGTAAACCGCTGTACGATTACTTCCACGGATATAACGGCGACCAGATGGCCCGTGAACTCAATATGGAGGCGAAGCACTCGCTTGAGAAGAGCGCGGCTCACCAGGCCGACTGTTTCACAGCCGTCAGCGATATCACCGCCGACGAGTGCGAGCAGTTGCTCGATATCCGTCCGCAGGTGGTGACGCCCAACGGATTCGAGCCTGATTTCGTGCCCGCTTCAGCCAAGTATGAGAAGCTGCGCAAGTCAGGACGTGCCCGCATCCTTTCGATAGCGTCAGCCCTGAAAGGGGAGGAGTATCCTGAGGATACACTGATTGTAGCCACTTCAGGACGAAATGAGTACCGTAACAAAGGACTCGACCTCTTCCTTGACTCGCTTGTGGCTCTCCAGTCGCAGACTTCGTCAAAGGTACTCGGACTGGTTCTCGTGCCCGCATGGGTGAAGGAACCCTCACAGGAGCTTCTTTCAGCCGTGGCTGCCGGGAAGAGTGTGTCGGATATTCCTGATTTCCTTACCCACCGTCTCAATAACGAGGAGAGTGACGCCGTAGCGTGCCGCATCCGGAATCTTGAGAACTCAGGTGAATTCAAAGGAGATGTGAGCGTGGTGTATGTGCCGAGCTATCTTGATGCCCATGACGGAATTGTAAATATATCATATTACGATTTCCTCCCTGCCATAGATATGACGGTATTCCCCTCATATTATGAGCCATGGGGATATACTCCGCTCGAAAGTATCGCCTTCGGCATACCCACGGTTACAACCGACAAGAGCGGTTTCGGCCAATGGATTCTCTCAAATTTCGTCAACTCGCTTTTGGCTTGTGGTGTGAAAGTTGTAGGGCGCACCGACTCCAACTTCAGCGAGGCTGCAGTGGAGATTGCCCGTCAGATCAACAAGTATGCCATGATGAGCCTCCCCGAGAGAGGGGATGCCCGCAAGGCGGCTGCCTCGACAGCGCAGAAAGCCGACTGGAAATTCTTCATCACGGCCTACGACCGTGCCTTTGAAGTGGCGACCCAGCGTCGCGATGCCCGTGTGAAGTAAAGGGCATATAAATAAGAATGAAACTAATCAATTGAAAATCAAATAATGAAACTTCAAGTTAGTAATACAAATGAGCCCGTGTGGCGCAACCTCACTGTGAGCGCAGAGCTTCCTAAGGAACTCAAACCTCTTGAGGAATTATCAAAAAACCTCTGGTGGGTCTGGAACAGTGAAGGTAAGAACCTTTTCCGTGACCTTGACCATGATCTCTGGCGCAAAGTGGGTGAGAACCCCGTTATGCTTCTCCAGCAGATCAGCTCTGACCGTCTTCAGGAAGTGTTGGCCGACGAGCACATGATGGAACGTATCGATGGTGTATATGCTTCTTTCAAGGAGTATATGAGCAAGCCGATGCGTAATGACATCCCCTCAGTTGCTTATTTCTCAATGGAGTATGGTCTGTGCAACTGCCTCAAGATCTATTCCGGTGGTCTCGGTGTGCTTGCCGGCGACTACATCAAGCAGGCTTCAGACAGCTGCGTTCCCATGACCGCGGTAGGTTTCCTTTACCGTTACGGTTATTTCGCACAGTCTCTCTCAATCGACGGCCAGCAGATTGCAAACTATGAGCCCCAGAACTTCGACCAGCTTCCCATCGAGGCTGTTCTCGGCGAGGATGGCCAGCCCATGATTCTTGAGGTGCCTTATCCCGGCCGTATCATCTACTGCCATGTATGGCGTGTGAATGTGGGGCGCATGAACCTCTATCTGCTCGACACTGACTTCGACATGAACTCAGAGTATGACCGCCCGATCACTCACCAGCTCTATGGCGGTGACTGGGAGAACCGTATGAAGCAGGAGTATCTCCTCGGCATCGGCGGTATGTATATGCTCAACCGTCTTGGCATACACACCGACATCTATCATGCAAACGAGGGTCACGCAGCGCTCCTCAACCTCCAGCGTCTTGTTGACTATGTTCAGAAGGATAACCTTCCCTTCAACGTGGCTCTTGAGGTGGTAAGAGCAAGCTCACTCTACACAGTACACACACCTGTTCCCGCAGGTCACGACTACTTCGACGAGAGCCTCGCCGGCAAGTATCTCGGTGAGTACCCCGCAAAACTCGGCATCTCTTGGAACGACCTCATGAACATGGGCCGCGAGAATCCCGACACCAACGAGCGTTTCTCGATGAGCGTGTTCGCGCTCAATACCTGCCAGGAGGCCAACGGTGTAAGCTGGCTCCACGGTGAGGTGTCAAAGAAGATGTTTGCCGGTGTATGGAAAGGCTACGGACCGGAGGAGAGCCATGTGAAGTATGTCACCAACGGTGTGCACATGCCTACATGGGCCGCTTCTGAATGGAAAGCCTTCTATGGCAAATATCTCGGCGAGAAGATGTTTGAGGACCAGAGCAATCCTGAGGAATGGAAGGGTATCTTCAACGTTCCCGATGAGGAGATCTGGAACATGCGCATGACTCTCAAGAATAAGTTCATCAACTTCGTGAAGAAGGACTTCAAGGAGAAATGGCTCAAGAACCAGGGTGATCCGGGTGCAGTTGTAAAAGTGCTTGAGAAGATCAATCCCAACGCGCTCATCATCGGTTTCGCTCGTCGTTTCGCCACATACAAGCGCGCACACCTTCTCTTCACCGACCTTGACCGTCTGGCCAAGATCGTCAACAACGAGAAGTATCCCGTTCAGTTCATCTTCTCCGGTAAGGCTCACCCCGCCGATGGTGCAGGCCAGGGTCTTATCAAGCGTATCGTAGAGATTTCGAAGATGCCCCAGTTCCTCGGCAAGATTATCTTCCTTGAGGATTACAACATGATCGTGGCAAAGCGTCTCGTATCAGGTGTTGATATCTGGCTGAACACTCCGACCCGTCCTCTCGAGGCATCAGGCACATCAGGCGAGAAAGCCGAGATGAACGGTGTGCTCAACTTCTCAGTTCTCGATGGCTGGTGGTATGAGGGCTACAAGTTTGACGAGCTCGCAGGCTGGGCTCTCACTGAGAAGCGCACATTCACCGATCAGTCACAGCAGGACCGTCTGGATGCAGCAACCATCTACTCTATGCTCGAGAATGAGATCGTTCCCCTCTACTACAACAAGAACTTCAAGGGTTACAGCCCCGAGTGGATCGACCGCATCAAGCGTTCAATCGGTCACATCGCTCCTCACTTCACAATGAAGCGTCAGCTTGACGATTATATCTTCCGTCTCTACGAGCCCGAGGCAAAACGTGCCGCTGAGCTCAAGAAGAACGATTTCGCCAAGGCCCGCGCCATTGTTGCATGGAAAGAGGAGGTTGCTTCCAAGTGGAATCAGATCGAGGTGCTCAACGTTGATATCAAGGATGGCTATGTTGGCAAGACAGCAGTACGCACAGGCAATCCTATCGACGTGAAGTGTGTTATCGACACCAAGGGTCTCGGTGACTCAATCGGTGTTGAGGTAGTGAAATATCTTGAGCACGACGGCAACAGCGAGTTCGCAGGCACAGAGCCTCTGAAGATCGTGAAGAGAGATGGCAACATCTACACTTACGAGCTCAAGACCAAGCTCACTGACGCCGGCACATTCCGCTACTCGTTGAGAATGTATCCCAACAATGCGGAACTTCCCCATCGTCAGGATTTCGCTTACACCCGTTGGTTCTGATAACCGGTGTAGACAAAAATATTTTATTCAGCAAAAGGGCGGTGCTACCAGAGGTGGCACCGCTTTTTTTGTTCAGTCTTTCCGCGCCGGGCACTCCCGGGGAAGGCACACAAGAAAGGGACAGCCGTTTCAGCTGTCCCTTTTAACAAGTTAGTGTTGAAGTCAGGGTTATACCATTAGTGACATAGCGGTATTATTCCTCCTCAAGTGTAGCTGCGTAATCTTTCAGAAGTTTCTCCTGAACGTCGCCCGGAACGAGCTCGTATGATGAGAACTGCATCGAGAATGAGCTGCGTCCACCTGTGATTGAGCTGAGGGATGTAGAGTAAGACGACATCTCCTTGAGAGGCACCTTGGCGTTGAGTTTCTCAATACCACTCTCGCTCTCCATACCCATGATGATGCCGCGGCGTCCCTGGATATCGCTCATCACGTCGCCCATGCTGTCGCTCGGCACGAGAACCTCGACGTCATAGACAGGTTCGAGAATCTTGGGATTGGCGTTGCGGAAAGCCTCGGAGAAGGCATGGCGCCCTGCCAGGCGGAATGAGATTTCGTTAGAGTCAACCGGGTGCATCTTACCGTCGTAGATCATGACACGGACATCACGGGCGTAAGAACCGGTGAGGGGACCCTGTTCCATACGGTCCATCAATCCTTTCACGATGGCCGGGATGAAGCGGGCGTCGATAGCGCCACCCACGATACAGTTATACACCACGAGCTTGCCACCCCATTCCAAAGGTATCTCCTGTTTGTCGCGGACATTCAGTTTGAACTCCTGGTTGCCGAACTTGTAAGATTCGGGTTCAGGCATACCCTCGGTGTAAGGCTCGATAATGAGATGCACCTCACCGAACTGGCCGGAGCCGCCCGACTGTTTCTTATGACGGTAATCGGCACGGGCTGCTTTGGTGATTGTCTCGCGATAGGGAATCTTCTGCTCGAAGAATTCCATCGGGAGTTTATCGTTATTCTCCACGCGCCATTTGAGAGTGCGGAGGTGGAATTCACCCTGGCCCTTGATAAGAGTCTGTTTGAGCTCCTTGCTCTGCTCCACAATCCAGGTGGGATCCTCCTCGTGCATACGGGTCAGGATACCCATCAGTTTCTCGGCATCGCTTTCAGTTACAGGACGGATAGCGCGCACATACTTGGGAGCCGGATACTTGATGAAGTCGAACTGATAGTCGCAACCCTTGGCGTCGAGGGTATTGCCGGTGCGTACGTCTTTAAGTTTTACGGCGGCGCCGATATCACCGGCCTCGAGTTTCTCGATAGGATTGCGGAGCTGACCGCATACGGTGAAAATCTGAGCGAGACGCTCCTTGCCACCACGCGACACGTTGTCGAGGTCGTCGCCGGCTTTGAGAGTTCCGCTCATCACCTTGAAATAGGATACCTCACCGATATGGGGCTCAACAGAAGTCTTGAAGAAGAAAACAGAGAGCGGACCGTTGGCGTCAGGAGCAACGGGTTCGCCGTTGATTGTCTCCGGAGCCGGCATATCAGATACGAAGGGGCATACATTGCCGAGGAACTCCATCATACGGCGCACGGCCATATCCTTGATAGCGCTTACGATGAAGACAGGGTAGATGTCGCGGTTGATCATACCTTTGCGGATACCCTCGCGCATCTCATCCTCAGAGAGATGGCCCTGCTCGAAATATTTATCCATAAGCGTCTCGTCGTTCTCGGCTGCTGCCTCGACGAGAGCGTTGTGAAGTTCGTTAGCCTTCTCCATCTCACTCTCCGGGATGTCGGATACGGTGGGAACGCCACCCTCGGGACCCCATTCATACTTCTTCATCAGAAGCACATCAATCATGGAGTGGAAACCGGGACCGCATTCGAGAGGATACTGCACCTGTACCACTTTCGGACCGAAGTGTTCGCGCAGTTGTTCAATAACGTTGTCATAGTCAGCTTTTTCACCGTCAATCTGGTTGAGGGCGAACACCACGGGCTTCTTGAGGCGTGCTGTAGTGCGGAAGATATTCTGTGTACCCACCTCCACACCATAGTTTGTGTCGATGACAATGACTCCGGTGTCACATACACCCAATGCTGTGTATGAGTTGCCGACAAAGTCGTCAGCTCCGGGACAATCAATCACGTTGAGCTTCTTGCCGTTGAATTCGGCATTGAAAACTGTCGAGAAAACTGAATAGCCGTATTCCTTCTCAACAGGGAAGTAATCGGATACGGTGTTTCCCGCATCCACACTGCCACGGCGTTTTATAACTCCACACTCGAAGAGCATCGACTCAGCGAGTGTGGTTTTACCCGAGCCCTTTGATCCGAGAAGGGCTATGTTTTTGATTTCGTCGGTTTTATAAATCTTCATACATATAAGATTTTAAGTGTTGTGTCAATTCTTTTCTTATGCCCTGTGCCGTGAATAGACAACTGAATAGGGTTCTGAATGAAAAGCGACGCAATTTAGTAAAAATTCTCAATAGGGTGATAGAAAATTTATATGTTGCACAACATATTTCCAAAAAAATTAGTATATTCGCACTCCTTTCCGAGCCCGCAGGAAGTGAATTTCCGGGCTTAATATTCACGTAATCAACATGAAAGAGACCGGACTATATATACACGTACCCTTCTGTCGACGCAAATGCCTCTACTGTGATTTTTTCAGCGGAGGTGCCTCTGTGGCCGACTGGAATGCCTACACTGAGGCAGTGATAGAGGAATTACGCCAAAGAGTGGATGAACTGACGGCCACTCCCTCTACCTTATATATAGGTGGGGGAACACCCTCGCTATTGCCGCCGGAGAGTTTCATGAGGCTCATTGAAAATATTTGTGAGCTTACCGGTAAGAAAGATTCCTGGGAGGAATTTACGATAGAGGTGAATCCTGACGATGTCACGCCAGAGCTGTGCGCCATGTGGAGAGGTTGCGGTGTAAACCGCGTGAGCATGGGTATGCAATCGTTTGACGACGAAGAGCTCAGGATAATAGGGCGGCGTCATGACTCCGCAGGGGGGATACGTGCTTATAATATATTAAGGAGTAATTTCAGCAACGTGAGCATAGACCTCATGTTCGGGTTGCCGCGCCAGACACTTGATAGCTGGCGAATGACCGTAGAGCGGGCAATAAGTTTGCGGCCGGAGCATATATCGGCATATTCCCTGATGTTTGAGGAGGGGACAGCCATGACAGTTATGCGCAAAGAGGGGAGACTCAGTTTTCCGACGGATGATGAGTGTGCCAAGATGTGGGAGATGCTTAGCTGCATGCTAAAACGAGCCGGATACAGGCAGTATGAGATTTCAAATTACAGTCGTCCGGGCTACGAGTCGAAGCACAACAGCAGATACTGGACCTCGAATCCCTATCTTGGACTTGGTCCGTCGGCCCATTCCTACGACGGGGATAGGGTCAGGAAATCAAATCCGACAGATCTGCGTGGCTACCTTGCGCATTACACAGGTTCCAACCCTGATGGTAGATGGTTTGAGGAGGAGTGCCTGGGAGATGAAGAGCTCATGGAGGAATATGTGATGCTCAGAATGCGTATGCGTATGGGTGCAGACCTCAATCAGTATGCAGAAAGATTTGGCGCGGAGGCCGCCTCGCGTCTGAAGCGGAATGCCGCACGCCACATAAAAGATGGGAGTCTTGAGATAGCAGATGGGCACATACGCCTCACGGATTCAGGTGTGATGATAGCAGACCAACTCATACTCGACTTGCTAATGTAAAGCAATACGGGCTGTCACTGCCTTAAGGGGGATATAATCTTTGGCATGAAGTATGGAAAATTGTCATTGAATTAGCAAAAGGATATATTTTAAAAATAAATCAAAATAATTTCCAAATATTTGCAAGGTTGACAAATATTTGCTAACTTTGCAGCTTTAAAAGAGAGAGGGATAAAAATCAATATAGCTTATCCCGCACCTCGCCCGGAAGCGTCCTGCCAAGGGGGAACAAAGAAAATATCAGCTGCATGTCAGAGAGAAAGATACTACATTTTACAAAGATGCATGGAGCCGGCAACGATTACGTATACATCGATGCCCTTGGGACTTCCACCTCATTTGAAATCGGGGCAATTGACCTTCCGGACTTGGCAAAAAAGATAAGCGACCGACATTTCGGCGTTGGCGGTGACGGGCTGATAGCAATTCTGCCCTCCGCGAACGCCGATTTTCGTATGCGGATGTTCAATGCCGATGGCTCTGAGGCCCAGATGTGTGGCAATGGCACAAGATGCGTTGCAAAGTATCTCTACGATAAGGGGTTTGCCAAATCTGACTGTATACGTCTGGAGACCAAGGCGGGTATAAAGACACTCTATCTTCATATAGAGAATGATGAGGTAAGGAGTGTGACGGTGGATATGGGGAAGGTATTGCTTAGACGTGAGGATGTTCCTGTGGCCGGTGACCCTGATTCGGTGATGATCGATGAGGAGGTTGAGGCTGATGACAAGGTTTTCAGAATCTCTGCCATAGGTATGGGTAATCCGCATGGCGTCATATTCGTAGATAAGATAACCGACCGTCATGTGCATCATTACGGGAGGATTCTCGAAAAGTCGCCCATATGGCCGGAGAGAGCGAATATTGAGTTCGCAGAGATAACTGATCCCGCGCATGTCACAATGCGGGTGTGGGAACGGGGTTCTGGCGAGACGCTGGCTTGCGGCACCGGGACGTGTGCCACAGTCGTGGCCGCCTGTATGAAGGGACTCACCGGCAACGAAGTGGATGTGAGGCTTCTCGGGGGCATACTCCATATAAGATATGATGAGGAGTCGCGACACGTCTTCATGACCGGTCCGGCAGAGACAGTGGCTGAGGGGGTCTACTTCATACGGTAAGTGAGGTTTTCATGGTATGAACTTCTCGCGATAATGGTAGAATAGGTTTTAACAGGTAAAAATATGATTCAGGTTAACGATAACTTCAGGCATCTTCCGGTGTCATACCTCTTCTCGGAGGTGGCACGCAGGATAAATGCCTTCAAAAGTGAGCATCCGTCGACTGAGGTGGTGAGGATGGATATAGGCGACGTTACGCGTCCGCTCTTCCCGTCAGTGGTGAAGGCGATGCACGAGGCAGTTGATGAGCTTGGGAGCAGCAGTCGTTTCCATGGTTATGGGCCTGAGCAAGGTTATCCATTCCTCCGTGAGGCTATAGCGGCGCATGATTACCATGGCAGAGGGATAGATATCAATCCGTCAGATATTTTTATCAGCGACGGCGCCAAGAGCGACCTTGGAAATTTAGGTGATGTATATTCACGCGATTGCAAGGTGGCAATCATGAATCCTGCTTATCCGGTGTATGTGGATGACAGTGTTATCGACGGCAGGGCCGGAGTATTCCATGACGGAAGATGGTCAGACATCCTTTATCTTGATTGCGACCCCGATAACCATTTCATGCCGATGCTCCCAACCGGGAGAGCGGATGTGATTTTCCTCTGCTTCCCTAATAATCCCACCGGGGAGGGAATCTCAAAAAGAGAACTCAAGAGATGGGTTGATTATGCCCGTGAAAAGGGGAATCTGATTATTTACGATTCAGCCTATGAGGCTTTTGTAAGGGAAGATGGGATTGTCCGCTCCATATATGAGATTGAGGGGGCTGAAGAGGTGGCGATTGAGATCAGAAGTTTCTCGAAAACCGCCGGTTTTACCGGACTGCGTTGCGGCTATACTGTAGTGCCGTCAGCCTTGAAGGGAAGGTATGCCAATGGTGAGGAGGTTGCTTTGCGCACCCTCTGGAACCGCCGTCAGACCACAAAATTCAATGGAGCATCCTATATTTCGCAACGTGCGGCAGCGGCCGTGTATACTCCCGAGGGGCTTGAGGATGTGAAGAGGAACACCGATTACTATATGCGGAATGCAGAGATAATCCGTGATACATTCCGCAAGATCGGTTTCAGGGCCTACGGAGGCGAGAACTCACCATATGTATGGGCTACGTCAGGCGATGGCCGCGATTCCTGGGAACTCTTTACTTTCTTCCTTGAGAACTTCGGATTCTCAACCACACCCGGTTCAGGATTCGGATCGAAAGGTGAGGGGTATGTGAGGCTCACCGGATTTAACAGCCGCGAGAATACTGAGAAGGGTATGTCGCGACTGCTTGAAAGAATGAAATAACAAAACAATCAATAAACTATATCATTATGTCAGATTTAAGATTCAAGAGCGTGGAGGAAGCCAGCTCACGCAAAGCTGTGAAAGTTGACCTCCCCAAGGAGAGAGTTGACAAATATTATGCGGAGAAAGTGTTCAACCGTCAGAAAATGTTTGAGTACCTTCCTCGCACAACTTATGAGAAGCTTGTTGACGCCATTGACAACAAGAAACCGTTGAGCCGTGAAGTGGCCGACAGCGTGGCAGAGGGAATGAAGCGCTGGGCCGTAGAGCAGGGTGCCCGTCACTATACCCACTGGTTCCAGCCTATGACCGGTGGCACAGCCGAGAAGCATGATGCCTTCATAGAGCATGATGGCAAAGGGGGGGTGATAGAGACCTTTACCGGTAAACTGCTTGTGCAGCAGGAACCCGATGCCTCAAGTTTCCCTAACGGTGGTATCCGCAACACGTTCGAGGCACGGGGTTATTCAGCATGGGATATCTCATCGCCGGCGTTCATAACCGACAACACACTCTGTATCCCCACAATCTTCATCTCCTATACAGGTGAGAGCCTTGACTACAAGACACCGCTTCTCAGAACGCTGAATGCCATCGACAAATCAGCTACACGAGTAGCCCGTTTCTTCGATGAGAATGTGAAGCACTGTATCTGTTATCTGGGCTGGGAGCAGGAATATTTCCTTGTTGATGAGGCGCTCTATGCAGCCCGTCCCGACCTTGTGATGACCGGACGCACGCTGATGGGCCATGAGAGTGCGAAGAACCAGCAGCTTGAGGACCACTACTTCGGAGCCATACCGAGTCGTGTAGAGGCTTTCATGCTCGACCTCGAGATTGAGTGCCACCGCCTCGGCATACCTGCGAAGACACGTCACAACGAGGTAGCACCCAACCAGTTTGAGCTTGCCCCGATTTTTGAGGAGGCCAATCTCGCCAACGACCATAACCTGCTTCTGATGTCGGTTATGAATGAGGTGGCACGCCGTCACAATTTCCGTGTGCTGCTTCATGAGAAACCCTTTGCCGGAATCAACGGAAGCGGAAAGCACAACAACTGGAGCATCGGCACCGACACCGGAAAACTTCTCTTCGCTCCCGGCAAGACTCCGAAGGAGAACCTTGAGTTCATTGTCTTTGTAAGCAATGTGATGGCAGCCGTGCATAAGCACAATGCCCTGCTGAAGGCATCAATCATGTCGGCCACAAATGCCCATCGTCTCGGAGCCAACGAGGCACCTCCGGCAATCATCTCGATGTTCCTCGGTTCGCAGCTTACCGAGATTCTCGACAGCATAGAGAAGAATGAGACCGACGCCATCATTCTTCAGGGTAAGGAGGGTATGCAGCTCGACGTGAACCAGATTCCTGAGCTGAAGATTGACACAACCGACCGCAACCGTACCAGTCCGTTCGCATTCACAGGAAACCGTTTCGAGTATCGCGCGGTGGGTTCATCGGCCAACTGTGCCTCAGCGTTGATCGCGCTCAATGCAGCCGTGGCCGCAGAGCTTGATGAGTTTGCCGACAGAGTTGAGAAGAGACTCGCAAAGGGTGAAGTGCTTGACAAGGCACTTCTTGAGGAGGCAAGAGAGAATATCATCAAGTCGCGCCTCATCCAGTTTGACGGCAACGGCTACTCAGATGAGTGGAAAGAGGAGGCTAAGCGCCGTGGCCTGGATGTAGAGTCATCCGCGCCGATAATGTTCGACAGCTATCTGTGGCCCTCTACAGTTGAGATGTTCAAGAAAGTTGGTATCTTCACGGAGAAAGAGCTCGAGGCCCGTAATGAGGTGAAATGGGAGATGTATGTGAAGAAGCTCCAGATAGAGAGCCGCGTTCTTGGTGATCTTGCCATCAATCACATCATACCGGCAGCTATCACTTACCAGCGCCTGCTTCTCGACAACGTCTACAAGATCAAACAGCTCTTTGATGCTGAGAAGGTGGAGAAGATCGGAGGACAGGATATGCTTTCGATTGAGAAGATAGCCGCTCACCTCAGCGACATCAAGGCTCTTGTCGAAGAAATGGTAAAAGAGCGTCACATAGCTAACCGTAAGGATAGCGAGCGAGAGAAGGCGATAGCATATCATGACAAAGTGGCACCTCTTATGGAGGAGATCCGCAAGCATATCGACGCACTCGAGCTGATGGTCGACAACGAGATCTGGCCTCTGCCGAAATATCGAGAGCTTCTCTTCATACGCTAAAATATTGACAAATAAACTCATAGAAAGGATGCCTGAACTGGCATCCTTTCTTATAGAGTTCTATTAAATGTTAAATAATGTTATAGCTGTGAAATATTAGTATGTTTAAGAGCAGTGTTTAAAAAATAATTTGTAATTTTGCAGTGAGTTTTTCATGGTATTAGATTTTAAGGTTA
>CANPMT010000065.1 GCA_947575235.1 uncultured Porphyromonadaceae bacterium | reverse complement strand
AGCAGGTTCTTCTACGCGGCTACAATGACTATGAGACTTTTGTCAAGGTTATTGAAATGGCAAGCGATGGCAAGGTCAAACCTGTCAAGAATCTATCACACGATGATTCAGACATTCTCGACTTCATCCGGAACCATGGCCGGTTGGCTCTTGCAGAACTCAAAGAGGCTTTCGACTTCCCTGATTTCAAAACCGCTGACACCTGGGCCCGTAAGATGGAAGAAGAGGGGAAAATCAAAATCAACCCTGTCGGTGAAAGTTACTTCCTGGAACCTGTCACTATACCTGAGATTATTGGCGGTCACTATTGTGATTCCGCAACAGGACAGTGTGTCTGAACAGATTGAGAATTCCTATATCATGCGCCCTCTGTTGTTGACGGAGGGCGTTTTTCTTGAAATAGATTATCAGGGTATTGATTAATCAAGTTTTTTAGTAAATTTGTATCTTGATAATCAAACCCCTTATATGGAAAATGAAATAATCAATAGGATGGGCTTTATGATGGAACAGGCATTGGCTACAATGACCGGCACGCTGGCCGATGCATTCAAAGCCAAGGGCATAGACCTGCCACATTCCCAATATATCGTCCTCAGACTTCTCTATCAATCCGAAACTCCCCTGACACAAATAAAGATTGCCGATATTCTGAAAAAAGATGCGGCGGCCATAAAACGCACCGTCGATATTCTCGAAAGGAAAGGTCTCGTTATACGCGAACCTCAGAACGGACGGACCAACAAGGTGGTATGCACTGAAAAAGCCATCGCTATCAAGGATACCGTGACCGAAACTGCCAACGATACGCTCCACAGATTATTAGGACGCTTCTCCGAGACGGAGTTGAAAGGGTTCCTGAACATCCTTTGCAGTATTTCCGCTTCTGAGAACTTGATGCAGCCGGATAGCGACTGACCGACTGACCCTTCCCTCACAGTCAAAATTGGTTATATAAACCGAAGTTTTGGTTATTGTGATTGCCGTGTTTATCACTAATTTTGCATTATCGGGTGTGATGAATGAGCATCCCGTCAAAATATGGATAGATGATGAGAAAAATACTTTTATCAACACTTATAATTGGAGTTTCAATTATGGCAACCGCACAAAACCCAACCAAGTTGACCCCCTCGGAGGTGAATCCCAACCAGACAGCCGGACGCGCCCAGCTTGGAGAATTCGCCCCCAAGTTCGCCGAACTGAATGATGACGTCCTGTTCGGTGAAGTATGGAGCCGTACCGACAAACTTTCAAAACGCGACCGGAGCATCGTCACTGTCACTGCCCTCGTGGCAAGCGGCATAATCGACCAGTCGCTCGGTTTTCATCTTCAGGAGGCAAAGAGAAATGGCGTCACCAAGACAGAAATCTGCGAGGTGCTCACTCAAGTGGCATTCTATGCCGGATGGCCAAAGGCCTGGGGTGCTTTCCGCCAGGCAGTCGAGGTTTGGAAAGAGAGCACTGATGCCTCGGACGCACGACAGAAATTTGAGCAGGAATCAATCTTTCCAATAGGCGAACCCAACACCGCCTACGCCAGATATTTTATCGGCAACAGCTATCTCGCCCCTCTTTCAAGCGACCAGGTGAATTTCTCGAATGTCACTTTTGAACCGCGTTGCCGCAACAACTGGCACATTCATCATGCCTCCAAAGGGGGAGGCCAACTGCTTGTAGGTGTGGCAGGACGTGGATGGTATCAGGAAGAGGGTAAACCTGCCGTCGAGATTCTCCCCGGCACTGTAATCCATATTCCGGCCAATGTGAAACACTGGCATGGCGCAGCCGCCGACAGCTGGTTCTCCCATCTCGCTTTCAGCGTCCCCGGTGAGGATACTTCAAACGAATGGCTTGAACCGGTCACCGATGATGAATATGACAAACTGAAATAATCTCCCCCTCTCACTCCTCTTTTATTATCAGAAGTGTGTCGCCCGGTTGAAGACGCCGGCTTCCGTTGGGCACTATGTAGCGTGTGCCTCGGCGTATCATCATAACAAGCGAACCGGCCGGCAGATTCATATCGCGCAGAGTGCTGCCACCTTCCAGATGCTCCTCGGTGAGCGTGAGGGTCTGGAGGGTGGTAGGCAGCTCGTCGTCAAGTTCCACCCCGAAATCCTCCTCCTCCCTGGCATCAGGATCAATCAGCTTGAGTCTCCGCGCCGATGCAATGACTGTGGTGCCCTGCACAAGTAGCGACAGAAGCGTCACGAAGAAGACTATGTTGAATATCTGGCCCGCTCCATCTATCCCCGCCACAACAGGATATGTGGCGAAAATAATAGGCACAGCTCCACGCAGACCTACCCACGACACAAACAGTTTGGAACGTGCCGATATCTTGCGCATCGGCAACAGTGAGAGAAAAACACTCAGCGGACGGCCCACCAGTATCATGAACACTCCGATAAGGAGCGACACCGCCGCCACATCAATCATCTCATGGGGATTCACAAGCAGACCCAGCATCAGGAACACCACAATCTGCGCAAGCCACGTCATGCCATCCAGAAATTTCGCGATTCCTCTGTGATTGGGCAGCTTAGCATTCCCAAGTATTATGCCGCATATATACACTGCAAGATACCCGTTTCCGGCTAAAGCTGTGGTGACCGCGAAGGTCAGGAACACACACCCTATCATCAGTATGGATATCATGGAGGTGGCTTGTGAGGCATCCTCTTTCGCCGCTGAACTGCGTCCCATCCTGCAATACACCCCGATTAGCCACAAAGTGAATTTGCCAATCAGGAAACCTCCCGCGGCACCCACCCCGAATTGCAGAATCAGCTCAATCAATATTCCCCCGGCCGACAGACCACCCCCATATGATATTGCCTCAATCAGCAATATGGTGAGCATATATGCCATCGGGTCGTTTGATCCGCTCTCAAGCTCCAGCATGGGACGCAGATTGTTGCGGAGGGCCACTTTCTGGCTCCCAAGTATCCCGAACACTGACGCGGAATCTGTCGATGACATCGTGGCTGCCAACAGAAGCGACGGAAGAAATGCAAAGTGGATATTGGTCCAGCTCATCCCTGAGAGCCACCAGATGAACAACCCGGTCACCAACGCCGTAAGCAGAACCCCGACTGTGGATAATATCAGACCCGGAACTATCACAGGGCGTATGGCCGACAGTTTGGTGCCCATACCACCCGAGAACAATATGATGCACAGCGCTATCATGCCGATAAACTGGGCGGTGTGCATGTCGCTGAACTGAATCCCTATGCCGTCAGTGCCGAATGCCATCCCGACTATAAGGAAAATCAGCAGTATCGGAAGTCCGAAGCGATAGCTCGTCTTTCCTATGAGCACGCCTGCCACAAGAAGCACCGACCCTACGAGCATGATGTTTTCTGATGTTATGTAGTCCATGGTTCAAATATTAAGTAACTTGAGTATGTGTGTTGATTTCTCTGCAAAGTTACCCATTTAAACATAACAAAACAATAACTCACCTTACCCGGATGAGGATTTTTATTACCTTAATCGAATACGCTGCCGGTGATTCCGATTTTATGTATTATCTTCGCGGCATGGATAAGCTCAACATCAACCTCAATTCTGTCGACACATACAACAAACTGTATGGATTGCCGACCCATCATCCCCTCGTGGCTGTCGTTGACCTCAAGGAGGCCACAAAAACCTTCAACCATGCCACTATCAACTATGGCCTCTATGCCATATTCCTTAAGAACAATGCCATGTGCTCAATAAAGTATGGCCGTCGCAATTATGACTATCAGGAGGGCACGATTGTAAGTTTCTCCCCGGGACAGATCATTGACGTCCACATGGAGAAAACCGAGGTTGCCCCTGATGTGTTAGGACTCCTGTTCCATCCCGACCTCATCTATGGCACTCCTCTCGCCGACAAAATCAGATCTTTCTCTTTCTTCGACTATACCGAGCTGGAATCGCTCCATCTCTCCGAAGAGGAACGGAAGCAATTCCTTTTCTGTCTCTCTCAGATAAGGAATGAACTCACCCATCCCGTCGACCATCATTCGGCCGCTCTCCTCTCAGGCACAATACAGGTGCTCATAGAATACCTCCACCGATTCTACGACCGGCAGTTCATAACACGCCATAAGGTAAATTCCGATATTGTGGCCTCTTTCCAACGTCAGCTGAAAGACTATTTCAAAGGTGACCAATTCAAATCCGGTCTACCCAGCGTGGCTTTCTTCGCTGATAAAGCGAACTTATCCCCCGGATATTTCTCCGACCTTATACGCAAGGAGACAGGGCTTACACCAAAAGAGATGATTTCGGGTCAACTTCTGGCGGAAGCTAAACATCTTCTGGCTGTAAGCAATAACGACATCAGCCATATCGCCTATGACCTCGGATTTGAATATCCGGCCCACTTCACCCGTATGTTCAAACGTCTCACAGGGAAGAACCCGTCGGAATTCCGCGCTGAAATCTCCGCCAACTGATCCGGCTTACGACTATCCCTGCCTATCTGCCGATCACTCCCGACGCATTGGCATCACCATCTCCATACCAGTAGATGGTGGTGGCATAGTCGGCGGTGCCCGGCTCCCATCCAAGCATCTCTATGTCAAACCTGAACTTCTTGTCAAATGGGATGCCGTCGAGATGACGTGTCCTGTAAAAGGCATTGTAGCCGTGCGAATCCGTGGAATCGGCTCTCGGCGCGCCCCCGAAGGGTGTATGAAACGGCACAACAGGTGCCCAGGAACTGTTGTAGTAGTCCTCCGTACCGGTTCCGAAATGCGATGGAAATGACTCATTGTCAACGTAGATCTTCTCATCCCCCTCACCATACCATAATGGTGCATGGTTATAAAGCGACAGCAGATCCCCCTTATACACCCCTCGCCCTGTGATAGTGGCGAAATTCCAATCCTGACATCTATCCTCCTCTTCAGGACGATTATGGATGTAGATTCCATCCTCCTTACGCCATGAGGCGTGGAAATAGAGCGACCGGTCATCATCCCACTCCAAAGGGGATACTACAGCTGACAAGCTGATCTCAACCGGACCTCCGGAAAGATTCTCAATGGTGAAAGCTCCCTTTTTTCTATAAGGCATCAGCCAACGGCTCGTGACGTTGCCGCTCCCATCTGATGTGAGATACCAGCTCTTCACTTCCGGCGCACCAGCCCCTCCACCTGAGAAATCTGACAGCGGAACCCTTACTGTCTCTCTCCCATCGAACTCAGCACATAATATGAGGTTGCGCATTATCTCTCCATAACTTGCCGTGTCGCATCCTTCCACAGCTATGTTGAGCTGATAGACAGCCTTCTCCCCTTTAGGAAGCTTGAGAGTGATCCCCTTACCGGGTTCTACCCTCCCCTTACGCTCAGTCTCCTTACCTGACGGAGCCGTCAGTGGATTGAGAAGCATACCGTCGGCAGCGGCAATCTCCTCTTTTGCCCGTGCTGCCACGGCAGCCGAGAATGTCTCTACATCTGTATTTGCAGGATAGCGTCTGAAGTTGATATGATAATATTTGGGAGTAGGATTTACTCCGGGTTCATCCTCGAAAGTAATCTTGCAACCCTTTGCATAAGGTATGGGCAGAAAGAGTGTGTTGCCACCCTTACCCTCCGGCTCATAACTGGTGTGTGCCTGCAGCAGCCCTCTTCCCACACCCTCCACACCAAGTCGCATGAGGTCGTAGGCGGGGATTACCCATCCTGGTTTTGAGGATCCGTCGAAATAGAACCTCCATGTTCCACGTTTGTCAAGGGTTGTGATCCAGATACGTGTTATAACTCCCGGCCCCTGCTCATCAAACAGCACTTTCTCATATCTGCCATCGATGGTATCAGTGCGTATTATACCGAACCCGTCGTTATTGGCAAACCATCCCGGTTCATCGGGCGACACCGATGCGCGGTCATGACTACTTTCCTGAAGAGCTCTGTAGGGAGGATCCGGATAGAGTGCCTGCTCCTCAGGCGACACCATCTCCTTCAGCAGACTTTCAAGTGTCACCTGTGGCCGACAACTGTCAGAGGCGGCTACATTCGCTATGCCACCTATGGATAATACTATGATAGAGAGAGGTTTGAATATTTCTGTCAGGTTCATTTTGTCTGTATTTGCGAGTGCTTTGCTACAAAGTTAACAATTTAATTCATTAACACCAAATCCAACATTCTTGGAAGTGAAAACAGAAAAAACGGAGCCTCACATCCTGTCAAGGATACAAGGCTCCGTTTGTTTGCTACGGAAGTGGAATCTCAGAACGAGAAGGTCTCAAGTTTCATATCCGCGAGTGAACGCATGATACCGACCTCCTTAACGAAGACTTCCGACGCGCTGTGTGCATCAAGCGCTTTCTGGTCGCTCCAGGTCTCGCAGATCATCAGCACATCCAGACGGGTGGCACTCTCAAACACATCGTAGGCCACACAACCATCCTGCTGAAGCGATGCCTCCGTAAGACGCTTGGCCGCTTCCAATACCTCTCCGCGATGCTCAGCGGAAACTCTGATAAAACAATTTAATCTTAACATATCTAAATTTTTTAATTCGCTGTCGGATAAATTTGACCCCCTGCCATACTTAAAGCGTGTTTGATTTTCAACATACTTTCAATCGCATTTTCACAAGGCAATCCATTTCCGACTGCAAATATACAAAAATTTATTAATAGTTCTTTGCCTCAATCTCAAAGAAACACTGTTTATGGTCGCAGACAGGGCATACAGACGGCGCTTTCTTGCCGATTACGATGTGCCCGCAGTTACGGCAGATCCATACAGTGTCACCCTCACGCGAGAATACAATACCCTCCTCGATGTTCTTCAGAAGACGACGGTAACGCTCCTCATGATGACGCTCTATGGCTCCTACGGCCCTAAACTTGTAGGCTATCTGGGGGAAACCCTCCTCCTCCGCCTCGGCGGCCATACGCTCATACATGTCGGTCCACTCATAATTCTCACCCTCGGCTGCATCCTTAAGATTGGCCATGGTGTCGGGCATCTCCCCTCCGTGGAGGTATTTGAACCAGAGCTTGGCATGCTCCTTCTCGTTCTGTGCTGTCTCCTCGAAGATGGCAGCTATCTGCTCATAACCATCCTTACGCGCCTTTGAAGCATAGTAAGTGTATTTGTTACGTGCCTGTGACTCGCCTGCGAAGGCTTCCATAAGATTCTTTTCGGTCTTGGTTCCTTTTAATTCTTTCATTTTGGATATCAGTTATTAGAGTTTTTATTTCTATCTATACATTCCGGACACGCTCCCGCGAAACATAACTCAGCGGCGTCTACACGGAAACCCGGACTTACAACCTCGGCTATGCCGGCTGGCAACGCCATGTCGAATATTCGCCCGCAATTCCTGCACTTGAAATGGCTGTGTGGCGACTGTCGGGCGAAATCGTAATGCGCCGACCCATTGTCTATCTCAAGCTCCTTCAGTATACCCCCATCTACAAGCGTGTGAAGCGAATTGTAGACAGTGGTCCGCGATACCGCCGGATAATCTTTCGAAATCTCAGCGTATATATCATCGGCTGTAGGATGCGTGCCGGAATTGGCTACATAGTCCAATACCGCAAGTCGATGCACCGAAGGACGTATCTTCGAATCATGCAGCATCCGTATCATTGTAGTATTGTCTATATTCATTTCTTTAACATTTTTAAAATCATTACAAAATTAGTACTAATTACAATAATATCCAAATTTTCCAACCTCTATTTTAGTTAAAAAAATATAAGGCCGATACTCCTCAAATGGTATCGGCCTTATTATACATTGACTGTCAGAAACTTACTTTTACTCCACCCATGGCGGTGAATCCAGGCATATCATACCCTTTGTTGATTACATAGCGGGTATCTGTGATATTGTCGAGTGTCACGAATATATCCAGGTATCGGCATACGGCGTATGTGAGTTTCATATCGAGAAGGGCGTAGTTCTGCTCCGCAACATCATCGGCCACATATAATCCGCATATCCCTTTCACATCGGCCGACACTTTCAGTTTATCCCATAACGTCAACTCAGCTCCTATATAATATTGATTCTCCGGTGCCCCTGTCAGGTTGGTGAGCGAGGTATGCAGGTAGCTGTATGAGGCGAAAAGCCACAGACAATCCAGAGGATTGCTCTTGGCTGAGAACTCCACACCTTTGTTGATAAACCGTCCGGTATTGACATTCCTGTTCTCGAGCACCTCTATCATATCGCTTCCACGGCTGTAGTAGCCTGTCAGTTCAGCTGTGAGATAGCGTGAGAAGACTTTCCCTAACGACACTTCATAGTTCATCATCTTCTCTGGCTTAAGGTCGGGATTGGCCATACGGTAGAGATAGAGCTCGCGGAATGAGGGATTGCGGTAGCCCATTGCCAAGGTGGCTTTCACTGTCCAGTCTCTGCCGGGATTGAGAGCCACACCTAACTGTGGCACCCACTGTGTGCCGAACATGTCGCTGTTGGCCATGCGCAATCCTCCGTTTATATTCACCACATCACTGGCGAGACATTGCGACAATGTCACATAGGGGGAGTATTCCACTATGCTCTTCCGGGCCATAGTGCTCAACGACCCTTCTGTATGCTGATTCCCTCCCGACACGGGTATCTCTCCTGAATAACGGTCGAAGTCGAATCCCACAGTGGCTGACGCTCCGTGCCAGGGACGGAAGTTCTGATAGAGAAGCACTCCCAGACGGTCATCCTTGCTGTGGAAGTGACGCGGATCATCCACATAGTGGTTGCCGTAACTGTAATACACGCGCCCTACACCGTCGGTTGCATGATAGTGGTTGGAGATGTTCACCGATGCCTCACCTCTTGTGATATCCTGATGATATATGTCGGTCGATTCAGGATTTGACAGATGTGGATATATCGGGTCGTTCCCTTTGAAATTCATAAGTGTGTAGTCGGCGTTCCCTCTCCAGTGCGACGAGAAATCGTAGCCTAACTTCACATAACCTTCGGCCTGTCTGAAGTCGAAATTCTCCTCCGTTCCGTCAGTGCGGTTGTATGACAGGGAGAGAAGCGACGTGAAGCGTCCGTATCTCACGGTGTTGGTGAGCGATGATAGCCAGGTGTTGTATGAGCCGTATTGCGTGGAGAGTGTGGTGCGTACTCCATCTTTATGCGCCTGACGGGTGATGACGTTTATGGCTCCGGCCATGGCGTTCGATCCATAGAGAACCGACCCGGGCCCGCGGAGCACCTCTACCCTCTCCACATATTCCTTGCCGTAGAAATCGGCCACATGATGCGAATAGATGCCGGCGAACTGGGGCTGCCCGTCCACCATCATGAGCACCGCGCTCGCACGGTCGCCACCTACGCCACGCAGTTTTATGTGTCCCGACCCGCCGTTGCTCACTCCGAAACCAAAGATGCCGCGTTCCGACACGAACAGACTCGGCACCATCCCGGATATGGCCGACAACACCTGTGTCTCCCCTGCCGACTCAAGACGCTCTCTTCCCACTACCGATACGGTGTAGGGAAGCAGATTCCCGGATACCGCCGAATTGCTACCTGTCACCACCACCTCCTGAAGCCTGGCGACACTGTCGGGCGCCTCGGCAGCCGACGCCTGAATATGAAAAGCCGCCGCACTGAGGAGGGCGGCGGCTGAGATTATCCTGAGTGTCATCTTCACTTGTCAAGATCTATGAGTTCATAATCAGTCGAGCCCAGACCGATAGCGGCTGCATGTTCTATGGTGTGAAGTCCATGCCTGCTGTTGATTCTCTCTATCAGCGGGGCATTGTCGTTACCCTCCGACGGGGTCAGGTTGAATATGATATCCACACATGCCTTGTCAAGGGCTACAGGATCGGTCGAGGCCAGTATGCCGTAATCTTTCAGAACCGCTTCCGAGGGATGGGCGTCGCAGTCACAGTCTACCGACATGTTGTTCATCACATTTATATATATGATGTTGTCGCCGAAATAGTCGGCCACACCCTGGGCGGCTGCCGCCATCGACTCCAGAAAGAGATCCTGCTCGGCTATGTTCTGCCATATCTCCTCCGCCTTGTCGGTCTTTCCGGCTGAGTGTATGTAGGCTTTACCGTCGGCTGAGGCCACACCGATACTGGCATTCTTGAGCGCGCCGCCGTATCCACCCATCGCATGACCCTTGAAATGGGAAAGATTCACCATATAATCATAGCGCGGAAGGTGGCTACCCACGATATCATATCTGATATGGCGACGGTCGCGCACAGGTATCCTCATCTGGCCATCCTCATCCATGAGGTCAACCGGAGCGATTGTGTCGTAGCCATGTTCACGCACGGTCTGCCAGTGCGCCTCGAAAGTGTTGCGTTTCCCGGCATAGGCTGTGTTGCACTCCACGATTGTGCCGCGAACTGTGTCAACCAATGCTGAGATCAGATCGGGCTTGAGATAATGCGGATTTCCTGACTCGCCTGTGCTTATCTTTACGGCCACACGATGTCCGTCGGCCGGACGCCCCAATACCTTGTACATCTTCACCAGTGCCTCGGGCGAAATATCTCGTGTGACGTAGACTTTCGGCTTCGTATTCTCCCCGGCCGGTGCCTCGTTGGCATCGGCATTGGCGCAGGCTGTCCCAACCATCGCCAGACCTGCGGCAATTCCAAAAATAATCTTGTTAATCTTCATAATGTCAAGTTTGAAACAATGTTGCAAAAATACTCAATTCCCCCGATTACTCATTTATATTATTTACAGTTTTTATTACCTTTTTTCCCTAATACCTATCATTTCCCACACATAGCCCCTCTCTTTCACTCCGTCAAGCCACACGAAAAAAGGGAACCGGTCCGCCGGAGCGGATCGGTTCCCAAATTATGAAACTTTACTGTTTTTGTTTTTTATATCGTATCTGCCTGTTCCTGACCGCTGTTATTTGTCAGCCTCAAGGATACAGATGGCTACGCGGTTCCATGATTCCTCATCAAACATCTCACCGATGCCGCATCCCTCTGCCTGGATACGTGATGCAGGTATCTTGTAGCGCTTCATGAGAGCGTTCTTTACTGACTCGGCACGCTGGTTGGCCAGACGGATGTTTACCTCTTCCGGACCATCCTTTGAGGCGTAACCCTTGATCAGCACCTTGCTTCCGGGATGATTGTTAAGATATGCGGCAATCATCTCAACATTCGGCTGCTGGTCAGCGCCAATAACGGCTGAACCGATCTTGTAGAATATGTAACGTACAGATTCAAGATTGTTTGTAACCTTGTTCACCACCTTGGGAGGCTGGTTCTGGAGCTGCTCTACCTGGCCTGCAAGTGCTGAGGCTGTGGCGGCGAGAGCTGCGTTCTCGGCTGTCTGGGCATCCACAACGCCACGGAGCTCGTTGATCTGGCCGTTGAGGGCGTCAATCTCACCCTGGTTGTAGGGTCTTACGGGCACGAAACCGTTTCCGCCGAAGTTGTAAGCCACACCTGCGGTGAGGTTGAAGTTGGCACGGTTGACGTCATAAGAGGCTGTGCTCTGCTCAACCGGCTTGCTGGTCATATCCCAGATGATTGACGGGCTTAACGAGATTGTAACGTAATCGCTTACATTGAAATTGAAGTTCAGGCCCACCTTGGTGCCGAAGTAGTTCTGGTCGGCTATGCCACCGGTCTCGAATCTGTGGCCCCAGCCTGCACCGGCCTGTGCCTCGATGTTGAACGGACGGGTGTAACCCGGATAACCTCCGAAGAGATTGAAGAGGTCTACCGCACCGTAAGCGCCTACATACGAATCATCGAATGCCGTAGAGCTGTGAGGACCTCTCACTGACGAGGTGTTGATGCCGAAAATACCCTCGGCTCCTAACTTGAACACGGGTGTGATCTTCTTGTCAAGTTTCAGACCCACGATCGGACGCATACTTCCAAAGAAGGCATGCCCGCTCATCGGAGTTGTAACACCTGCGTTGATACCCAGCGACCAGTTGTCGCCAAATTTCGGTGTCTCTATTGCCTGCTGGGCAGAAACTGCTGACACTGTACCCAGTGCCAAAACTGCGGTAAGAATAGCATTTTTCATAATCATATTTGTTTAGTTCTGATTTAGCGGAGACTCGTCTCCGCAGCACGTTTTGTAAGGAACCTTAAGAAAGTGATGAAGCAATGGTCATATGGTTTTTCATTCCTTCCGTAAAGATTGCCTTGATGTCTTTATAACAACACCCACCGCCGAAAGGTTTGATTCCACCCCGATTCTCTCCCTCCCGGCCTCGGCACACCGCTCTTTTATCGATGCCACCATCTCGTCGACATCCTTACACCCGAGTATGTAGCGCTTGCCGTTCCTGAGCGTCACCATGAAGCACTGCGAACGCCGTCCGTAGGCCGCCCGGTAATCGCCTGTGCTGGCCGACGTGAAAAGGCCCCAGTAGCCGAACCAGCCTGAGCTGCCGCACACACGCCGCGAATCTGCCGGCACATTGCAACGCCTCACACTCTCCACCTCGCTGAGTGGTATGCACTTGAATCCGCATGAGCTGTATACCATCAGCTCACGGTCGTCGACCTCAATCCACATGGGGGCGAACATCAGGAACCCCGCCATAAAGAGCATCATTACCCCACCGAACACATACAACGACACTATATCATGGCTCTGTATCAGCCCGTAGGCTATCATGAACACCAATACATACACCATCATCGACCACGCGAAGCATCTGTTGCTAACATCCACTGTTTTTCTCATATTGCAGACTTTTGGTTTTAAATAGTTTTAAACTAAGAAGGTTTGTCGTTTATAACAATTAACATTTAATTATGTTTTTGTGAAATAATATTATACTCCTTCTCGTTATCCTTATGATGGAATACGGCGCTCTGACTCCGGTTCCACCGAAGCATTATTTTCTTACCAACCTGATGTATCAATCATGAATAAGTACGTATCAAAGACACGTCTCTCATTCCGCGTGCTCGTCACTTTATGTGCGATTCTCTCCCCTCTCCTGCTACATGCCGCCCGTTTCGGCATCTCTTTCACCCCCTCCGAAGAGGCTATCCCGCTCAACGGATCCCGGATTCTTGTAGACCCCGCCGAACGTGAGGTGGTCACGACTGTCGCCTCTCTTTTCAGCGATGACTTCCAACGCGTCACCGGAGAGTCGCTCCCTGTAATCAACAAACCGTCGGGCGACAACCTCATCATCGTCGGGACACCCGACTCCAAGTTCATCAAGATTCTCTCCTCGCGCCATCTTATCGACATCACCCCTCTCCGTGATGGCTGGGAACAGTATCTCATCACTGTCATCGACAACCCCTACAAGAAGAATTCACACGCCCTTGTCATTGCCGGAAGCGACCCTCGGGGAGCGGCTTACGGCCTGCTGAGTGTAAGCGAGATGATGGGGGTATCCCCTTGGTATTGGTGGGGGGATGTACCTGTCAAAACTCACCCTGAGATATTCGCCGCCGGCTCCACGCTCTCTGAGGCTCCATCTGTGAAATACCGTGGCATCTTCATCAACGACGAGGACTGGGGTCTCACACCCTGGGCGGCCAAGACTTTCGAACCTGAAGTCGGAAATATCGGCCCCAAGACGTATGCCAAAGTCTGCGAACTGCTCCTGCGTCTGAAAGCCAATATGCTCGCACCGGCGATGCACACTTGCTCGGACGCTTTCTATACCCATCCTGAAAATAAGGTTGTGGCCGATAAATATGGCATCATGATCACAACATCCCATTGCGAGCCTCTCCTCTTCAACAATGCCTCGAAGGCTGAATGGGACTCGCAGAAGGATGGCGACTGGAATTACAAAACCAACCGCGATGTGATTTATGGCAAACTCGACCGTCGGGTGGCCGAGGCCGCACCTTACGACAATATCTACACAATGGCCATGCGTGGCCTTCATGACGAGGGTATGCGCGGTGATATGCCTCTGCAGGAGAAAGTGGGGGTGCTTCATGACGCTATCATGGACCAGCGTAAGATTCTCTCTGACCACATCAAGACCCCTGTCGAGAAGATTCCGCAGATTTTCGTACCCTACAAGGAGGCACAGCAGCTCTATGAGGCCGGTCTGGAGGTGCCTGATGATATTACCCTCGTATGGCCAGACGATAACTATGGATATATGAAGATGCTGAGCAACCCGCGCGACAGAATGCGTGGCGGACGCGCCGGTGTTTATTACCATGTATCTTATCTCGGCGTGCCTCACAGCTATCTCTGGATCAGCACCACACCTCCGATGCTCATATATGAGGAGATGAAGAAGGCTTTCGACACAGGGGCCGACCGCTACTGGCTCCTCAATGTGGGTGATATAAAGCCTATGGAGCTCACCATGCAGTTCTTCTTCAATATGGCGTGGGATTTCAAGAGATTCAACTATGATAACGTCAACAGTTATCAGACCGATTTCCTCTGCTCCATCTTCGGACGTCAATACCGCAAGGATTTCCAGACTCTCCTCAATGAGTATTACCGTCTTGCATGGAGCCGGAAACCGGAGGCTATGGGTTGGGAACGTGAATGGGATTCGAAGGAGTTCACCGGTTTGCGCGACACTGAGTTCTCTTTCTCGAATTATAACGATGCCCGAAAACGTCTCGCCGACTACACCCGCCTCTCCTCCAATGCCAGCCGCCTGATGAATCTTCTCCCTGAGAACCTGCGTCCGGCTTTCTTCGAGATGATCGGCTATCAGGCCATGGCCTCCGACCAGATGAACCGTAAGTTCCTCCTTGCCCAGCTCAACCATGAGCTCTCGGCCGCCGGCGACTGCGAGGGAGCCAACTGGGCGGCCGCCCGGGCTCTCGCAGCCAACGACAGCATCGATACCCTCAACCGTGAATACAACACAATGCTCGATGGGAAATGGAATCATATGATGACCATCTCCCCCGCCATATGTGCCCTAAACCATCTCATGCCTGACCTGAATGTGAATAAGGATTGTGGTGAACGCCCGGTGTGCCTCTCCCCGGTGATGGAGGAGTATGAACTCGAGGGGTGCATGAAAGTGCCTGTGGATGCTTTCTCTACCGTGAAGGGTGGCGACGTTCACTCCATCCGGCTTCTCGACGGAATCGGGTTCGACTGGAAGTCGCTCCAGCTTGGCGAGGTGACCCAAGCCGTCTGCAATCCCCGCGACGCCAAGGCTCCACGCGTTGAGTATGCTCTTCCCGCCATCGAGGCTGACTCCGTGAAGGTGATTCTCTACACTCTCCCCCGTTTCCCATTGTATAAGGGTGCCGGAGCGGCTTTCGGCTTGACTCTCGACAACTCTCCGGTGATGGTGAGCGATTTCCATCCGGTTGAGCAGTCGCTCGAATGGAAAAACAATGTGATACGCAACGCCATGATCACCGAGCTGACTTTCCCGATTGACCGTGACGCCGACTCTCACACACTCAGCATAATCAGCGGCGACCCCGGTCTGGTGGTCGAGCGCATCCTTATCGACTGGGGAGGGCTGAAGCCTACCTATGTCGGTCCTGACCTCCCCTGACTCAGGTAATGACCAAATATTTAGAGGGCCTTTCCGGAAAATTCCGGGAAGGCCCTCTGATTATCTGGTTATCGATCGGTTATCTGGGACGGTTACCATGATTGCCGCCACCTGTACGGGGCTGCATCACCTTACCATCTTCGGTGAGATGAAGCTCCACTCCGTTGGTAAGCTCCACCTCGTAGCCTCCGCGCTTGCGCTGTATCTCCTTGATGGCTACGCCTGAATGATTGGTGCTTACATATTTGGCGATACCGGCGGGAACAATACCGGCGGGAACAGCCTTACCTTTGGCGGCCTCCACCTTCTTCCAGTTGCCGTCTGAGTTGAAATCCACCTCGGCGCCGCTTACAAGGTCCACCTCATATTCTATACCGCGGCGACCCTCATCTGTCTCAGCCTTGCGCACATTGTCACCCTTGAAATATTTGGCGAGGAATGTCTGGGCTGCCTTGGGCAGCTTGTCGGCTGAGATGGGAGTGCCGGCATATGCTCCGAACGTCAGCATGGCTCCCAAAGCCACTGCCATCGACATCATTCTTCTTTTCATATCGGTTTCTGATTTTTATTTGTTTTGGTTAATTTATCTTGCAACCGCAAATTTACTTATTTTAATCGCCTGCCACAAAGGCATTCGCCATCACAAACAGGCCGTTAACCAATATTACCCTGCTCATTACCGATTACTTCTGACAACACACCCGAATAGGTACGCCCTACCGGAATCGGTTCTGACTTGGTTTTAAGATATACCTGACGGTTTGTGAAGCGGTCGATTGAATCGCGCGCTATGATGTACGACCTGTGGACACGTATGAACTTACCTCCAGGAAGACGGTTCTCCATCTCCTTCATGGTAATCTGCGACAGCACCATCGGAAGGTCGCGCCTGTGTATCTTGACATAGTTGTCCATAGCCTCCACATGGGTTATGTCTGACAGTTTTACAAGCACTGTCTTATGCTCCACCTTAACAGTGAGCACCTCCTGGCGGCTCCCCCCGCCATCGGGAGAGTCATTAATGCCGAGCCATTTCGAAGCTTTCTCCAAGGCTCTCTCAAACCGTTCATAGAATATAGGCTTATGCAGAAAATCCACAGCATCCACATTAAAGCCTTCCATGGCATAGTTGGAGAATGCGGTGGTGAATATCAGGCACGTCCCTTCGGGCAATTTTCGTGCAAGCTCAAGCCCGTTGTGCGATTTCATCTCTATGTCAAGGAAAACCACCTGCGGGCGCGTGGCATCCACACACTCCATCCCCTCGATCGGCGAGGTAAACGTTTTCAGCTCTATTCCTCCATGTCGGCGCGCATACTCCTCAAGTATGCTCAGTGCTATCGGTTCATCATCTATCGCTACACATCTTATCATTTTCCTAAGTCAATTTTTAGTTTCACTTCATAATAGTCATTCCTCGCTCCTGTATCAAGCGTATGTGCATCCCCATACAGCAACTGAAGGCGCTTGCGGCAATTATCTATGCCGAGATGCTCACCGCTTCTATTCACGGGGAAGATACGGTTGCGCGTTGAGAATGACAGTATCTTATCTTTCTCTTCTATATTTATCTCTATCCTGCACGGTTCCACAGGCGACACTCCATGCTTGAAGCAGTTCTCCACAAATGTCACCAGCAGCATCGGCGCCACCTGAATCTCCTCATCCTCGATATCTATATGAAGCGCCACCTCTGTCTTGCCGTTGAGACGCAGCGACTGCAGCTCCACATATTCCCTGATATAGTCAGCCTCCTCATGAACGGCCACCATATCGCGCATCGTGGTGTTATGCACATAGCGCATCATCGATATATATTTCTCAAGCGATGGGAGTGCCTTGGCATCATGGGTCAGAAACAGGCCGTAGAGTGAATTAAGCGTGTTGAACATGAAGTGTGGCTTTATCTGGGCCTTGTAGAGCGCTATCTCAGCACGGTCGCGCTCTGCCTCAACGGCCCGGCGGCTTGCCCGCTGCTGATTGGTCTCGGTGAGCAATCCCACAGCGAAACTGAAGGCCTCCACTATGCCGAAAAGCGACCATACCATCTGGTGATACTGATACATCATCGGGAACACCCGCGTTATACCTATATCGAAGATACTCGGCGCAGGGGTATAAAGTGTGACCCTGGTGAAGAGATAGGTCACAACCACCGACGCCACCACAAGCATCACACCCATCACACTGCGGCCATTCCTGAAAAATGACGGAACTGTCACCACCCTGTTGATGAAATAGAGCGAATAGAGCCACATACCCACACTCACAACATACCAGGGGAAGTTATGAAACCATCGCTCTATCGGGAATATAAGCGCCATGAGCGGCAAAACCACCAGACAGAACGCCAGATCTATATATACTGCCACATTCTTCATAATCGTGATAACAATGCTTCATATCATGATGCAAAATTAATGAAAATTTATCTATTCACAATTGCCGGGCACTTTTGCCGGGGTATGTTCGCCATCTTTTTAAGCGTGTTGGTCATTTCACCCCTTTTACCATTGGCCCTATCCCGCAACTTTGGAATAACTTTGCATTGTCATTACATCTAAAAAATCATCGGAATGAACGTCAAGACATTTATCGACCGCCCTGTGCTGGCGGGTGTGATCTCGGTTATAATCGTTATCCTCGGGGTAATCGGCCTTACCCGCCTCCCTATCGAGCAATTCCCTAACATAGCTCCTCCTACTGTAAGAGTATCGGCCAGTTACACCGGCGCAAATGCAGAGACAGTGCTGAAAAGTGTGATTGTGCCGCTTGAAGAGTCGCTCAATGGCGTGGAGGATATGATGTATATGACATCCACGGCCACAAACACGGGCACTGCCTCAATATCTATCTATTTCAAACAGGGCACTGACGCCGATATGGCGGTGGTGAACGTGCAGAACCGTGTGGCTTCAGCCCAGGGCCTCCTCCCGGCTGAGGTCACTAAAAGCGGTGTGACTGTGCGCAAACGCCAGAACAGCACACTGAAGGCCATAACCCTCTATGCTCCTGACAATGCCTACGACACGAAGTTCCTCACCAACTATATGAAAATCAACATCGAGCCCCAGATTTCCCGAATACCGGGTGTGGGCGATGTGAATGTTTTCAGCGCGGAGTATGCCATGCGCATTTGGCTCGACCCTTCGAAGATGTCGCAGTATGGACTTGTCCCATCCGATATCGACCAGGTGCTCGCGCAGCAGAACCTTGAGTCGCCCACAGGCACATTAGGTGCGGAATCGGCCAACACTTTCCAATATGTGCTTAAATATCGTGGACGCTATGAGGATACAACTGATTATGAAAACCTTGTGGTGCGTGCGCTCCCTGATGGTAATGTATTGCGTCTGAAGGATATCGCGACCGTTGAGTTGGGAGCTGTCAACTATGCCATGATCAGTCAGACAAGCGGCCATCCGGGAGCCAACGCCATGATTGCGCAGACAGCGGGCTCTAACGCCAATGAGGTGATTGTGGAGATTGACAAGACTCTTGATGAGATACGCGCCGGGCTGCCCCCGGGAATGGTGCTCACCGACATCTCGAGCACCAAGGATTTTCTTGACGCATCAATCAACAAGGTTATCGAGACGCTGGTGATAGCATTGATTCTTGTGGTGCTGATAGTGTATCTTTTCATCCATGATTTCAAGACCACTCTTATCCCTACTGTGTCGATTCTTGTGTCGCTTATCGGAACGTTCGCTTTCCTTTATGCCGTGGGGTTCACACTCAATATGCTCACCCTCTTCGCCATAGTGCTGGTGATAGGCACTGTGGTCGACGACTCGGTGGTGGTGGTCGAGGCTGTACAGGCCAAGTTTGAGGAGGGACATTCCGATCCATACGAGGCCACTGTCAAGGCTATGGGAGGACTCTCGGCAGCTCTCATCACAACAACTGTCGTGTTTATGGCTGTGTTCATTCCTGTATGTTTCATGGGTGGCACATCGGGCACTTTCTACACACAGTTCGGTCTTACAATGGCGGTGGCGGTGGGCATATCTCTTGTGAATGCCATGACCCTCTGTCCCGCTTTGAGCGCTCTCCTTATGCGCCCCTCCTCTACTGCCAGGGAGAAGGCCTCTTTCCTGAAACGTTTCCATTTCGCTTTCGACAAGTCGCTCAATGCTGTCGTGGGGCAACACCGCACCGGCGTGCTCTTCCTCTTCCGCAACCGCTGGGTGGTGCTGGTGCTCTTCCTGATGGCCGGGGCGGGACTGGCGTGGCTCATGCACAACACCAAGACCGGTCTTGTGCCGCAGGAGGATATGGGCACTATCAACCTCAACGTGCAGGTGGCCGCAGGCACCAACCTTGAGGAGACCGACCGTATAATGGACCAAATCGAGGATTCCATCAAGAGCATACCGGAGATATCGATCTACTCTCGTGTATCGGGCAAGAACGCCCGACATGACCAGTCGGCCTCGGCCGGATCGTTCAATATCCGTCTGCTCAATTGGGATCTCCGCAAGGAGGAGGGGCAGGATATCAATTCGGTGATTAAGGAGATTTACCGCCGCACTGACGGCATTAAGGATGCACAGATTCGTGCCTCGCAGCAGTCGATGATTTCCGGCTACGGCACAGGCAGCGGTTTTGAGCTTTATGTGCAGGACCGCTCGGGAAAGACCACCGAAGAACTTCTGGCCACAACCCGCGCCTTTATAGCCGAGCTTAACAAGCGCCCCGAAATCTCACGCGCCTACACCACTTTCGACACAAAGTATCCCCAGTATATGGTCGAGGTGGATGCCGTCAAGTGTCTTCAGGCGGGTGTGTCGCCGGGCGATGTGCTCTCCACCCTGGCCGGATATGTAGGCGGAAGCTATTCCTCCAACCTTAACCGTTTCACAAAGCTTTACAGAGTGATGGTGCAGGCGGCTCCCGAAGACCGTCTCAGCACTGAGTCGCTCAAAAGCATGTATGTGCGTGCATCCGACGGCTCCATGGCTCCCCTGGATAATTTCCTTACCCTGACACGTGTCTATGGCTCGGAGAGTCTCTCACGTTTCAATCTCTTCCCCTCGATTGCCGTATATGGCGAACAGGGTGAGGGGTATAGCTCGGGCGAGGCGCTTAACGCCATCAAGGAGGTGGCGGCCAAGTATCTCCCCACAGGCTATGGATATGAGTTCGGAGGTATGTCGCGCGAGGAATCTTCGTCGGGCAATACTACGGTTGTGGTGTTCTGTATATGCATCACGTTTATTTATCTTATCCTCTGTGCCCTCTACGAAAGTCTCACCGTCCCCTTCGCCGTTATCGTGGCCGTACCCTTCGGATTGGCTGGTTCATTCCTCTTCGCCCGCTGGTGGGGACTTGAGAACAACATCTATATGCAGATCGGGCTTATCATGCTCATC
>CANPMT010000064.1 GCA_947575235.1 uncultured Porphyromonadaceae bacterium | reverse complement strand
AACACGAAAGTAGGAGATAAACACCTACGATTAGTGTTTACCTCCTACTCGATTTGGATATGCGTAAATTTTTTGGGATAAGTGTAAATTTTTTTCCTCTCCTTTGAACCATCCTCAGGGGAGCTCTGTTATAATATCAGAAAGTCGTTAATAAGAAATCTCAAAGACGATTTTTTAGTTTCATGATGTTAGGTTAGTTTGAAATTATAGAAAAAGAGAACGGTCGATGTGAATCGACCGTTTTTTGTTGGTATAGCGAAAGGACGTGCGAGAGCGCGTCCTTTCGTTTTTCAGGAGGAATCATGCTACTGTCGGGATGGCGGAGGAGGTGCGCGACTGGAAGCCGATTACCCATTTGCCACCGGGGAGGTAAGAGATTACCAGAGATGTGATCCAGCAGCAGAGGAACGTGCAGACGGCAATCGCGGGGATGGCGGCGACAGCCGGAAGCTCCATGTCATCTTTGAAGAAACCGGCCCACATCCCAAGCCAGAAGATGTGCATCAGATACATGCCGTAGCTGAGATTTGAGATCTGGAGGATTATGCGCGGAGTCTCCGCCTTACGGATGCAGGTGAAGAGGAGGAAAGCCCCGCTTGTGAGCATGAGGCAGTTGATTGTGCAGAACGACCAGCCGATCTCAAGTGTGGGAGTGGCGATGAGCTGACCCGGAACGGCCTGGATGTAGAATGAAAGGATGGTCCAGATGGCGCCGATGACAGTGAGGATGCTGCCGATTGTGAGACGTTTCCTCACGCTCCAGTCAAGATGTACGCGGATATAGTGGGCGAGCACCAGATAACCGAGATAGCCCGAGAAATACCAGAAGGTGTGGAACTCATTCCAGAAGCACTGTCCCCATACCTCGCCGACAAAACGGTTGAGGTAAGGCATACAGGTGGATATGGCGAAGAGCCAGATGAACAGACGCTCATCCTTGGCAGAGGCCTTGGCCAGCCACGGAGATATCATCGGAATGAAGAGATAGAGGCCGATGAGAGGATACATAAACCAGAGATGTCCGGCCAAAGTAGGGAAGTTGAGGAAAGTGCGCGAAAGGTCGTGCATTGAAGTGGCTGCATCAATCTGATTCCAGAACATCGGGATTGTGCTGTAGAGGATGATGAAAAGGAGGAAAGGGGGTAGGATACGCGTTGCGCGGCGACGGTAGAACTCCACGGCGCTCTGACCCTCCTTCATAGGCACGAGGAGGAAAGCCGACACAATCATGAAGAGGGGCACAGACATACGAGAGAAGCCGTCATAGAGCGACACCCATAGGCGGTCGTGCTCGGAGGCCAACAGCGCAACCGGACCGGCCATATCGGTGGCTCCCGGGCCGGGGTAGAAATTTTCAGCCGCATGCACCAGCATCACGAGGAAGCACGCGAAGACTCGGATGTAATCCAGAAAAACGATTCGTTTCATGAAATAGATGAGTTAAGTTTGTGTAATTATTGTATTTATAGGGTGTTGGTTCAGAAACACATTCATAAATATTGTATTTGCAAATTTACATTATGTTTATAACTGCGGCAATGGTTAATTATCACCATTGCCGCAGTATATTTACGATTATGTAATGCGATAGATGACTTAGGGGGTGGGTTATCAGGCCTCGAAGAAGATATATTCAAGCCAGATTATAGCCATGCCGCAGACATAGCCGATGAACGCCAGCCAGCTGATACGCTTCACATACCACATGAAGGGTATCTTCTCGATTCCCATTGCCACAACACCGGCGGCTGAGCCGATGATGAGCATGCTTCCGCCCACACCGGCGCAGAAGGTGAGGAGGTGCCAGAAGAGACCATCCTCGATGAAAAGGGCGGTATAAGAGGGATCGGCCGAGGCGGCGATGATGGCGTCGGTGGCGACGGGATACATCTCCATGCAGGCAGCCACGAGAGGCACATTGTCGACAATTGAAGAGAGCACGCCGATGATACCGTTGATGATGTAGACATCGTGGAATTTCTCATTCAGCCATGCCGCGAGATCACCCAATATACCTGCCTGGCTCAATGCCGAAACCGACATCAGGATGCCGAGGAAGAAGAGGATGGTTGACATGTCGATGCGGCTGATTACCTGTGACACACGTCCCTCGATCTTGCCGTCGAGTCCGTAATGGCGCACAAGAAGTTCGGTGAGGAGCCAGAGCACACCTAAAGAGAGGAGGATACCCATGTAGGGGGCGAGATGGGTTGTGGCCTTGAATACAGGCACGAAAAGGAGACCGGCAACGCCACAGCAGAGAATAAGGATAGAGAGGCCGCGATGATGCTCATAGAGCTGATAGCCGACACGTTTGTCGTTATCGTTGATGGGCTCGACGGCTGTTGCCTGAATCATGTGAGAGGCGATGAACACAGGCACAATCACTGACACGAGAGAGGGTAGGAGAAGGTTGACGATAAGGTCGACCGACGATACATAATTCTTCATCCACAGCATGATGGTGGTGATATCGCCGATAGGCGACCATGCACCGCCGGCGTTGGCTGCGAGCACGATAACGCAGGCGAAGATCCAGCGTTCCTTCTGGTCGCTGAGCATGCGTCGGAGCATCATCACCATGATGATGGTGGTGGTCATGTTGTCGAGCACGGCCGAGAGGAAGAATGCTACGAAAGCAAGAATCCACATGAGCTTGCGCTTGTTGGAGGCATGGATCTTGCTTACCATGATCTGGAACCCGCCGTAGCGGTCGATGAGTTCCACGATAGTCATGGCGCCGATAAGGAACACCACGATCTCGCAGGTGTCGCCCAAAGCCACCACCATCTCATGAGAGATGTGGGTGTCATGGCTGAAAAGAGAATACACGGCCCAGAGGAGTCCGCACATGATGAGTGCGAAAGTGGCCTTGTTGATGTGGAGCACATGTTCAGATGCGATCATGATATACCCCAGGATGAAGATGGTTAGTAGAGCGGCTATCATACTGTAAGTATAAGGAAAATGAAACAATATTTCATGGTGATGAGTGCAAGGGTCACTTCATGGCGTATATAAGGAGGGGCCGGTAAGTGAGACGTGTCGGGAAGGTGGAGAGGAGCTGGGAGAGAGGGCGGCCTGACTGCAATCCACCTCCGACGCCGGTGTGGTGGAGATGCATCAGGGTATGGCGTGGGGTGGGGAAGGTCATCACTCTCTCCAGTTGCTCGGTGCTGAATGAGCTGAAATGGCGTCCGAGCATCGACTCGAGGCGTCTCCGCGAGCGGTAGAGCAGTCCACGGTTGCCTACGGCGTTCAGCTCGCCAAGATTCCCCGGCAGGAAAGTGGAGCAGAGGAGTATGCCGCCCGGTTTGAGCAGCCGGGAGGCATTGCGGAAGAATGCCTCCGGATTTACAAACCATTGCAGGGCCGAGGCCGAGACAATGGCGTCGTAAGATTCAGGTGATGACTCCGCTTGATTCCGGATCCAATCCTCCCCTTCGGCTACATGGTAATCCTCATGCGGCGCCACATTATAGTGTGGGAGAGGGTAGAGGTCGACGAATGCCATGCTTCCGGGATGGAATTTGCCGGCGAAGAGCCGCGAGAATATTCCGGAGCCCGATCCTATCTCCACAACACGCTCCAAAGGCGTGAGGGGGGCGAAATCGGTGAGTCGTTCGGCCGTCTCGCGCTGGGCTTCCGCCTCACAGTCATAGGTGGGGAGCGCCTTGTGGAAGAGGCGTCCTACCTTTCCGCTTGCCGGGAGAACAGAATTTATTACAGGTAGGAGGTCGATATAATGGGGGGAGTCGATCTGTATGATTTCCGGTGAGTCGGGATGCGATTGCCAGAATCTCTGTTGTGCCTCAGGGGGGAAGATAAGGTCATTTCCGGAGATATAGACTCTGTCCCACAGACCCGATGACGGAGGCATAGCGGAGGCATTGCCGATAAGACTGAGCTGGGCACGCAGATTCTCGATGTCATCCTCTTCAGCACGGAAATTATCCTGCAGGAGCCCGTAATCCGGCCCGCACATACGGCGTCTGAACTTCATCAGGTTACGGCTGTCGAGCCCTGCGAGCGTTCCATCATAGATGGCACGCGGAATACCCGTCTCATCATCGACAGGCGACTCAGTGCCGTTGACTGCCACTCCTAACGCGATTCTCTCGTCAGGAATCACTGCTCTCGCCGCGAACACACCCAACGACCATGCGAAGAGAGCCACTGTATGATAGCGGTCGAGCCTTTCGAGAGGGAAAGAGAGGTCGGAATAGTCGTGCACTACCGCCACGTCCCACCCCTCATGCCGGATATGGGAATAGAAAGATGGTCCGGTTGACCATCCGGCGAAAATCAGAATCAGACGGCCGGAGGCCTCGTTATGTATAAGTTCAAATTTCATGGGCGGCCTCTTCTAAGGTAATGAACAACGGTTCAATAATCTCCGGCGACATGTCAGCCCCTAATGAGAACCGGATGCGGTCGCCTCCGGGTGGTACGGTAGGACGCCGTATGGCCAAGGCTATGAACCCCGCCTCGCGCAAACGCGATGCAAGAGCCAGGGCCTTTTCAGGCGATCCTGTGAGGAAAGGTATAATCTGTGATTGCGAAGCTGAGGGTGTCCCGGAGATTCTCTCCACCTCTCCGCGGAAGTGTGCGGAGAGTCTCTGCAGTCTCTTGCGCTCCTCACCCATCATGGTTATTTTCTCGGTCATGAGGTGACTCCAGGCCGCGTTGACCGGGGGGAGAGCCGTAGAGAATATGAAAGGACGGGCACGGTTGACAAGGAAATCCTTACCCTCGTGGCTTGTCACCACGAAAGCACCCGCAGAGGCGGCGGCCTTGCCGAAAGTGCCGATAAGGAAATCAATATCAGGCAACACCCCGAGCTCCTCGGCGAGTCCAAGACCTTTCTCGCCACGCACACCGAAGGCGTGGGCCTCGTCGACGTAGAGGAGCAGGTTGGGATATGATCTCTTAAGCTCCACGAGCTCACGGAGGGGAGCCATGTCGCCATCCATGCTGTAGATTGACTCCACCACAACCACAATCAGGTCGTGATGGGTCGCCTCCTTCTCAAGTAAGATTCTGAGGCGCCCTATATCATTGTGGGGGAAGCGTTTGAATTGACTTCCGGCAATGCGCAGACCGTCAACTATCGAGGCGTGGATCAGTTTGTCGCATACAAAAAGTGCGGAGGGGAGAGTGAGTGCGCCGACGCATCCTACATTGGCATGATAGCCCGAATTGAAAAGGAGAGCCGGACGGCCGTACAATTGAGCGAGATAATCCTCCAGTTGCTCATGATGGCGCTGGCGTGCCGACAGCAGACGCGAGGCCGACGAGGAGAAAGCCGCGTCAGGGAAACGGTCGTTGAATTCCTCAGTGAATTCATGCCATCTCTCACCGAGCGACAGATAATCGTTGGATGAGAGATCCAGGAGGTTGTCCGGAGGTGTGTGCGGGATGCTCCGTAGCCGGGATTCCCGGTTCAGTTCAGCGAGTATTTCTGAAAAGATATTCATGATGACGGGAGTTCCTTGACTAATTTCAACAGAGCATCACAGAGGCGTTCCACCTGGGCGTCAGTGACAGCCATGTATGGAGGCATTATATAGCAGTTATGTCCGAAGGGGCGTATCCATACCCCCTCCTTGACACAACGTTTCTGAAATTCGCCGCAGTCGACGTAAGTATCCACCTCAATTACGCCGATGCCGCCCAAGACGCGCACGTCGCGCACGTTAGGCATATCGGCAGCCGGAGCCAACCGCTCCTTCATGATGCTCTCGATGCGCTGTATGCGTTGCTGCCAGGGGGAATCGAGGAGGAGACGGACGGAGGCCAGTGCTACGGCACATGCCAACGGGTTCCCCATGAAAGTGGGGCCGTGCATCATTACCCCGGCTTCGCCGGATGAGATCATGTCGGCCACTTTGGCCGAGGCCGCTACGGCCGAGAACGTCATGTAGCCTCCGGTCAGTGCTTTACCGATAAGCATTATGTCCGGTTCAACTCCGGCATGTTCCCAGGCAAAGAGTTTGCCTGTGCGGCCGAAACCGGTGGCAATTTCGTCAAAAATCAGTAGTATGCCGAGGCGGTCGCACTCGCGGCGCAGTTCGCGAAGGTATTGTGGATGATAGAAACGCATTCCGCCGGCACCCTGCACCACAGGTTCGAGAATCACTCCGGCCAATTCGTCGGCATGTTCGTTGAGGAGTCGGCGCATTGGGGTGAAGGATTCGGGATCCCATTCATCGTCGAAACGGCATGTGGGGGCGTCGGCGAAGAATCTGACCGGGAGAGCCGGGCCGAAAGCGCCGTGCATACCGGTGACGGGATCGCATACCGACATAGCGTTCCATGTGTCGCCATGATAGCCGTTGCGTATAGTGGCGAAGTTTGTGCGTTTATGATTGTTCTGTGCCTGGACAGCCATTTTCATGGCCACTTCAGTAGCCACGGAGCCGGAGTCGGCATAGAAGATATGGTTCATCGAGGGTGGGAGGATGGAGAGGAGCAATTTACCGAGCTCGATAGCCGGCTGATGTGTGAGACCGCCGAACATGACATGGCTCATCTTGCCGATCTGCTCGCTGATGGCCTTGTTCAGCACGGGATGGTTATAGCCGTGGATCACACACCACCATGAGGACATACCGTCGATGAGACGGGTACCGTCGGCCAAAACCAGTTCCGCCCCCTCGGCATGGTCCACTTTGTAGGTAGGGAGTGGATTATGCGTGGAGGTGTAAGGATGCCAGAGATGCAGCCTGTCGAAATCGTCATGAACTGATTCATGGCGGTCGGTGAGGGGAGTGCCTTGTGTTGAGATATCGCTCATTTGCCGGTAGTTTTAATTCCTATGCAAAATTAGGAAATCCCCCTTTCTTTTCCAACTAATAATTGAAAATACTGAAAAATTTCATTAATTGGGAAAAACTGCGCGGTGGTGGGTGGGGGTGCGGGGGTGCTTGGGTCAGAGACCCAAGCCACTCCGGAGAGACGGCTGTCATTGCCTATGGCAGTAAATAGAGACGGCTATCACTCCGCACGGTATGTTTGTGGATAAGTTTTTTTGCATTTTGGGGAGGAGGCTGTCCGGGAGGCATGTCGCGGAAAGGAAATTTTTTTTGGTTTGGAATGAACAATCTTTGAGGAGGGTATGTTATATTGATGTAAATCGTTTCATGATGTTAGGTTAGTTTGAAAATTATAAAGAGAACGGCGGTCGATGTGAATCGGCCGCCGTATTTGTTGTGAGGGTATTTCTGCGTGTCAGAGGATGACTTTTATGGATTTGTTGCCTGATTTCACGATATATAGGCCGGCGGGGAGAGTGAGTTCCGTCCGTCCATCGCAATTGAGAGAATTGATATGTGCGCCCCCAACTGAAATAATATCGAAATAGGATTGACGGGTGCAGTCTATAATTAGGCTGCCTCCGAAAGAGAAAGCTCTCCAATCAGTGCCCTCACCGGAGATTGATCCGACGTTGAGATTCACCGAGGGTATGATTTGTCCGAAGTCTTTCCATCCGTCTGCCTGTGAGTAGACCTCTTCGCACCCTTCCGGAACGTATAAAGTGCATTTTGACTTATCCACCGCTGTCATACAATTGTCAGGGAAGGGATAGGGAATCTCAGATGAGACAGATACCACGTGGATAGCCGGGCAGTTGTTGAAAGAATTGGAAAGAGGAATCTCTGTTGCCGGAAGCGATACACTCTCCAGATTGTCGCAATTGCTGAAACATCCGCTCCCCATAACCTGGATTGATTCAGGAAGGGCAATTTCCTTCAATGAAGGGAGATTGCTGAAACAATTCTCCCCCATACTCTTGAGATTGCCAAGAGATATGTCGGTCAGATTTGGATTGTTGCAGAATACGTCATTCCCGATAGTCGTGAGATTATCCGGAAAGAGAGCTTCAGTGATTGCAATTCCGCTCATCCAGCCATCGCCGATTCTTTCCAAGGAGTATGGCAAGGGGCATATTGCCAGGAGGGGGCAATCCTTTATTCCGTCCAATTCTTTCAAGGAATTGTTGAGTATGACCTTCTGAAGGAATCGGCATTCTTTGATAGTGTTGCCGATACTTTCAATAGATTCAGGAAGGTACAGACCGGTCAGGCCATTCTTATACATTCCGATAAGACCAACAACTGAGAATGAGAGGTCCTTCCCTTCGTAACCATACATTTCAGATGGGATAACCAGTTCTCCTGAATAGTAGCCTCCGTATCCACCCTCTTTATAAACTAAAGGGGATGTGGCACTTACTGCATGTTCATGAAGATCGGAAGATGCATACGTGTAGAAGATGCCGTCATAGCATTCACCTTCCGTGAGCTCTTCATGATACCACTCTTCGCCGGGCTCGACGTATGGTTCGTCTTGAGCTTGGCCCCACACCTGAGGCGGTGTTATTGCCGGCAACAACACCATCGAGAGAATAGTGAGGTAGAATTTTTTCCACATAGTTAGAAAAGTTAGAAGTTAAAAATGTGTTATTTCATAATGATAGTAATACAAAAAACGGGCAAGATATTTGCTTTAATTTAGATGTATTCTTAGTCATTGAGCAAAGGTATGTAAAATAATTTGTAAATACAAATAAATTTAAAGATTTTTTATCTCATGTGAAGATAAACTCCTCTCAGCACCTTTTTACTTCTCTTAGATAATCCAATTACATTGCATTTCCCCTGCCTCATAAATGTTATTATGAGGCAGGGGAAATGATGGTAGCGGATCAGAGTTTTGATTCCGATTCGATTATCCATTCGGAGATAGAGCGGATTTTGTGGGAGAAGTTAGCTCCTATCTTTATAATCTCTCTATTGTCTGCACGGAATGGAAGCAGATAGTCTTTGGCGTTAATCTGATCCAGAGCTTCTTTGGCCGACTTGTCCATCTTGAACTCGAAGAGGTAGATGAAACGGTCGGTCTTTATTAACATGTCGATTCGGCCGGAGGCTGTCTTGTACTCTGTGCGTACATAAAACCCCATCAGTTTCAATACAATGTATATGACATCATGATAGTGCTGCTCAAGATGATGAAGGTCGAATGAGTCATATTGGAAATCGGAAAAGAGACTTTGAAGACCAATCATCAGAGACTCCGCATCCCCATCCTCAACAGCATCTACGAAATCGTCGATCTTTGATTTGGTTGAGGCTATACTGACGGGAGTGTAGATTGACATGAGTCTCTTCATAAATCCATTTTCAACCTCCCGGTTAGGGTAGCCTAACTTTATAGAGTCTCTCTTAGGATTATACTCCTTAATTGTCAGATAGCCGCTCTGGTAGAGGATAGGAACCGGCTCCCCCATATCAAAGGATATGTCGGTCAGAGCGGATGAATCTGTCTTGAATCCATCAAGATTCTGCAGTGGAAAGAGATTGGCTTTGAGCATTTTGATGAGGAATGTGGGGGTGCCGGTGCTGAACCAATACTCTGATATGAGGTTGTTGTTGAAAGCGGAGAGGAGGCTGTAGGGATTATAAACATCCGGCGAACCAGTGGCTGAGAAATGATAGCCGTCGTAATTTTTCTGCAACTGACTGAATGTCTCATCAAAAGTGGCTCCTGTTTCTTCGGCGAGTCTCTTTATTGAATCCATGAAATAGGAATCCAATTCCTCGGCGGTGATGCCACAGATACCGGCATATCGGGGAAGCAGGGAGATGTCGTTCAGATTGTTAAGGTCGCTGAAGATGCTGAGATGTCCGAATTTCGTTACGCCTGTGAGCATTGCGAACCGGATATGAGGGTCCTGGCTCTTGAGATTGCTGTAGAAGGCGCGAAGGTCGTTCCTGTAGCGGCTTTGTAGATTAGGGTTGTCGACAGTCTCCAAGAGAGGTTTGTCATATTCATCAACCAATATCACCACCTGTTCACCTGTGGCGCTGTGGGCTTTCTGAATTATATTCTTGAACCGGATACCGAATTCCTCCTTGATTTTTGCCTCTATCCCGAATTGATTCTCCCAGTTGAGCAGAAGGTCATCAAGTTTGTTGTACAGACTTTCCGGCTCGTTATAGTTTGAGCCTGTGAGGTCAATGTGGAAGACCGGATGCTTTTTCCAGTCATTGTCATGGCTTGCGATGTCAAGACCCTCGAACAGGTCGCGTCGCCCGAGAAAGTAGGCTTCGATTGTGGAGAGCAGGAGAGACTTTCCGAACCTTCTGGGGCGGCTCAGGAAGATATATTTCCCTGTGGTTATGAGTCGATGGATATATGAGGTCTTGTCAACATACACGAATCCCTTCTCCCTGATTTCAGAGAAAGACTGCACTCCAACCGGATATTTCATTTCTGCCATGACAATAAAGATGTTTGTTTACCACAAAAATACAAATTATATTGGAGTCTGACAAAAGATTTGTAACAAAAGCGGCGGTCGATGTGAATCGGCCGCCGTATTTGTTGCGATGGTATATCTGTTTATTAATCCAATGGGTGTCGGGTCAGAGTTTTGATTTGATGCCTTGGATGAGGAGGTTGTGGTCGCGGAAGTCGGGGTGGGGTTCGGCGTTACCCTGGCGGTCTACAAGGATGTAGAAGGGGATGCCGTCTACGTTGAATTGCTCGCGTATCGCCTTGATCTGTTGCTCATTCACCATATGATGCACACCGTTGATTGTGGGGAGGAGATTCAGATAGGTGTTCATATCTGACGATTCGTCGGCTATGTAGAGCCATACGACATCCTGGTTGGCAAATTCACCTGTCTTAAGCGGTTCGTTGGCTTTCAACGCATTCCGGCAGGGCTGGCACCATGTGTTCCACAGGTCGACGAGCACAACCTTCCCGGCATACGGTTTCACAATCTCCTCGAAGAGTTTGGCAGGTTCAACGTCAGGGTTCTTGGCGATATATTTGGCCGCCTCCTGATTCTGTTTGACTGCTATCTGATTGCGTTTCTCCAGAGCATCGGCATAGAAAGGTGATGACATCTCCTTGGCCTCTGCAATCTGAGCTTCGGTAAGTTTACCCTTTGAGGCCGCTCTGAACAGTTTGCAGAAGCGTACCCTATCCTTTATCTCGGGTGTATCCTTGAATTTACCCCAGTCCACATTGTAAAGGCTGGCGAAACTTCCTGTGAGCGGTAAGGCAGGATTCTCGAGGTCGATTACTTTTGCCAGACGGGCTATCTGCTCCTCCCCCGGTATACCCTTGATTGAATCGTCAATATTTATTTCACGGTCATGGTAGGTGTTGTAAAGCTCGTTGGCCATGACATGACGCGCCATAGTGATAGCATCAACGGCTGATATGTCGGCCATAGCCTTGGCATACTCTTTCATATTAGCCGGAAGGTCTGATGTTTTGATTTCCTGAGTCAGCCGGTTGTGCTCACCCAAGATGATGTCGGTGTATTCATCCGGAGTCATTCTCCATGCCTTATCCAGAAGAGGGTTGCCAAAAGTCGGGATGGTATATCTGCCGACGCTCCCCTTGTTCTGATTGAAGGCAGCAAGAGAGCCGTTGTCATACAGCGACATGCGCACCGTGTATTCAGGATTGCGGCGAGTCATCTGCGGCAAGACAGAGATGCGTGAATCGAAATATATGTCGATATCCTCACCCGGAAGAGCCATAAGCGACGATGAACCGAAATTTGTGAGATCCGGAAGAGTGGCATATATGTCCGTGGGGCCGAAGAGTGTTGTTGTGAGAGTGCCTTCTCCAGCTTCGTCAAGAGGGACGATGGCTGTGGCGTGACCAGGTACACCCACTAAGGCAACCTCAAGATTCTTGCCGAAATCCGGCTTGTAATCCGTTACGTGGAATGTCAACGTTGTCTCCTCTACTTTGAGTTCGGGTGAGAGATTGAGCTGTGATACATCAGCAGAGGATGTGGGGTAGGGTGGGAGATGATTATAGCCATCGAGGGCTATCCCCCATATCTTCCAACCCTCGTCACCCTCTATGAAATCGATTGAATTGGTGTTTGAGGGGACCGGCTGGAAAGAGATTGTGAATTCTGTCTCTCCCGACTCAGGCATGTAATATTCCTGATCCAGGGGAATGCCGTCGGCTGATATGAGAGAATAGGATTTCCCGTCAGCAAAAATCTTGCAGTCGGGAGACATCTTTATCCACCATCCCGGGCGGAAGTTGACATTGAATCTCAATATGGTGGCGGAGTCGGTGAGGGTGACGCCGCGCACATCGAGATATGTGTTGTTGGCGGCAGAGAGGTGAGGGAATTCAATTGTCCGCCCGGTATTTGTCAGTGTTGAACTCTCCTTGGGTGCGGAGAAGGAGCAGGTGAGTAGAGATACTGCCCCGAGAGCGATGATGAAGTTCTTTTTCATGTGAGGTAAGTTAGGTTATATATAGTGGGCCTGTCACAATGGTCAGACAGGGTCTACGTCGTAATATATCACAGAGGTGCGGATGTCGGGATTCATGGAGATCGAAGCCGTGATCTGGCGAAGGAGGTCCTTGACTTTCTTCATGGAAGCCCCGGCCTCAACCTTCAACATCACCGACTGCAGATAAAATGTGGCGACACGCGACACGAATGGTTTCTCCGGCCCCAATACCCGTTCGCCGAAGACTTGCTTCAGGGCCATGGTGTAGTAGACGGCGGCTCGGTCGCAGGCCATGGCATCCTTGTTCTTAAGATAAACCACAATCACTTTCGTGAACGGGGGGTAGGCATACTTGAGGCGGTCGGCTATCTCCGAATTGTAGTAGCCGGCATAGTCGTGGGCTTTGACATACTTCAGGATCTCATGCTTCGGATTAACCGTCTGGATCACCACGATACCCTTCTCCGAACGGCGTCCGGCACGTCCGGCCACCTGTTCAAGCATATTGAAGGCACGTTCGTTGCTGCGGAAGTCGGGGAAATTGAGCAGGGTGTCGGCGTTAAGCACCCCCACCACACGCACATCGCCGAAGTCGAGACCCTTCGACACCATCTGTGTGCCCACCAAGATATCGGTCTCATGGCGTGCGAATTCCTCGATAATCTCCTGATAGGCATCCTTGTTGCGTGTGGTGTCGAGGTCCATGCGCGCCACGCGGTATCCCTCGAACTCCTGATGCATCTCCTCGGCTATGCGTTCAGTGCCGTAGCCGAAAATCCGTATGCCGTTCTGCCCGCAAGCCGGGCAGAGCTTCGGGAGCATCTGCGAGAATCCGCAATAATGGCAGCGAAGCAGGGCTGAATTCTTATGATAGACCAGCGAGACATCGCAGTTGACACATTTAGGGCTCCAGCCGCATTGGTCGCACACCACCACGGGTGCGAATCCGCGCCGGTTCTGGAAGAGTATGGCCTGCCGCCCATCGGTGAGAGCGTCGATTATCCTGCGGCGGAGGGGTGAGGAGAGTATACCTTTGACCTCCTTCTTCTTGCGGAGGTCGGCCATATCGACAATCTCGACGTCGGGAAGTGTGGCCCCCTCGAAACGTTCGGTGAGCTCCACGAGTCCATACTTCCCTCCGGTGGCCTTGTAATAAGTCTCGACCGAGGGTGTGGCGGAACCTAAGAGAGATTTCGCGCCATGCATCTGGGCGAGCACGAGGGCCGCGTCGCGTGCGTTATAACGGGGGGCCGGATCATACTGTTTGAAGGAGGCTTCATGTTCCTCATCCACGATGACAAGGCCGAGACGGGCAAAAGGGAGGAACACCGAGGAGCGGACACCAAGGATTACCAGCGGTTCATTGCTGTTGAGGAGACGGCGCCATATGTCGACACGTTCCGAATCGGAGAATTTTGAGTGATATACCAGCAGACGGTTGCCGAACACCTTCCGCAGACGGTCCGAGAGCTGTGTGGTAAGTGAGATCTCCGGCACGAGGAAGAGCACCTGTGATCCGGCTTCGAGAGCCTTGGCCATAAGATGGGTATAGACTTCGGTCTTCCCGCTTCCGGTGACTCCGTGCAGAAGCTGCACCGGGTGCTCCTTCCAACCCTCGGCTATGGCGTTGGCGGCCTCCTGCTGCGAGGGGGATAGCCGGGAGAGGTGTACCTCATCATCGACAGTGTCGATGGCAAACCGGTTGATGCTCTTCTTGGTGACTTCAAAAATATTTTTATCGATCATAGCCCGGAGAATACCGGGTGAGATTCCGGCCGTGGCAAGGAGTTTCTCCTTCTCTACGTCGCGGAGCTCGACGTTTGGCTGAATCCATCCCGAGAGGTCGAGGTAGGCAATGAGGGCTTTCTCCTGCTGGCGCGAGCGCGTCACCATGCCGAAGCATTCATGCAGGCGGTCATTGTCGCCACGGTCAAACGTGAGATTCACCACCGACACTTTCTTGGGACGGTAGCGTTCGATAATCTTCTCGTTGATCTCGACAATTCCATTTTCGAGGAGAGGGTTGATGATGGCGGCCACGTTGCGGAATCCGGTCTCATCCTCAATCTCGGCGATGCGGAGACGTTTCTTCTCCTGGAGAAGCTGTATGATGATGGCCTGTCGCTCCGTCATGCGGAAGGGGGATGTCTCATCAGGTTCATAATCCGGATTGAGAGAGACGAAGGTCTCGCTCTCAAGTTTCAGCCCGGTGGGGATGGCCGCCTTATAGACTTCGCCCGGCGAGCAAAGATAATAGTCCGCTAACCAGCGCCAGAGTTTGAGCTGGGGATAGCGGACTATAGGGGAGGAGTCGAGGATAGCCATGATCGGTTTCACCTCATACCCTTTGGGAGGGTTGGAATGAAGAGCCTCGACAATGGCAGTGTAATATTTTTTCTTGCCGAACTGCACCAGCACACGCGAACCGGCCTGCACCATATCCACCATATCCTCAGGTATGATGTAAGTGAAGGTCGAATAGAGAGGAAGCGGGAGTATGACTTCAGCAAACAATTGTCAGAAAACGATTAGCTTCAGAACAGGTAGGTGACGTTGACAAAACCGCCACGGTACTGTGCCGAATAATTGTCGAGTTTGATGGTGCGGATCTCGTAGCTGATACCCCATGAGTAACCCCCCGAGATCTGCCAGTGCTCGAAGAGCTCGACACCGGCGCCGCATTGCATGGACACATATCCTGCGGGATGCTCAAGAGCCGGCTGGCTGTTGGTGGCTACATTGAAGTTGAACACCGGGCCACCGAAAACGAAAGGAGCGAGTGTCTGCTCGAAACCGTTCATGCGGGTCCATTTGAACTTCAGGTTAACAGGAATCTGAATGGTGTGCATCCAGACGTTCTGGTCCTTGATGCCGTCAGACTCCCATACGACGAAGTCGCCGAAGTTCATGTGAGCGCCGTGCATGTTATAGTTTAGGCCGAGGTCAATTCCGAAACCGATACCCGGAATCATGAGCTCGCCGAGCACACCTGCCTGGAAACCGGTTCTTGAGGAGGTGTCGAGGAGGGGCTGTTTCCAGTGGAAAGTAGAGAAATTGACCCCCGCAGTGGGGCCCCAGCGGAATTCCGCCGAGGCCGACAGTGCGGTGGCCAGTAAAGTGGTCAGGATGATTGATTTCCTTGACATTCTATGAATATTCTTAGAGTACGTGTGAAATTATCAGAAGAGGTAGGCTGCAGTGACAGTCCAGTAGTTGTTCTTGGCCTTGATGGTGACAGGATCGACAGCGCCGATAATCTTGGAGACGTTGTTCATGCCGAAGCCGTAAGAACCCTGGATCTGGAGATGCTTGATAAGCTCCACGCCCACACCGACGTTCCATGCGGTCTGGCATGTCTTGCTCTGGAAAGAGTTGATTGTGTTCTTGTCAAGACGGAACGCGAAAGAGGGACCTGTGTAGAGGTAGGGGGCGATGATGTTGCCAACGAGGGGGAGACCGAACTTATACTTGATGTTGAGAGGAATCTCAAGGAAGTTCTTGGCGATGCTGTAGTCCTGGCCGGCTGATTCAGGCTCTGAACCCATGCGGGTGTACATGGCGGAGAGGTCGAAGCAGAGACCGATGAGGGGTATCTGGAATTCAGTCATGACACCGGCAGTCCATCCGCACTGGTTGTCGCTGTTGAAGTTTTCTGAGACGCTGTTGAAATGAAGGCTGTTGAGATTGAGACCTGCCTTGACGCCGAAGCGGAGCTGAGCGTTGGCGGCACCGATGCCCAAGATGGCCACGATGAGGGTCAGAATGATTTTCTTGTAGCTGTTCATCTTTTTGAATAAATTGGTTTATATGTGAAAAAGTAGGGTGAAACAGGGTCGCCTGAGGTGGTGAGAGGCACTCACGGGATAGGCTCTCCTACCTTTAACGACCATATTTTCAGTGCAAAGTTACAAAAAAACTTTATAATTAGTCAAAAATGTGGGTGAATAGGGGGAGAAGAGCGTTTATTTTTGATTAACTTTGTAGTTCCAACCATAAAATAAAGAGTTTTTAATATGGAAGAGAAGATTCAAGACGAGATAAAGAGAGAGAACAGTGAGGCTGCTTCCGGTGCTGCTGCAACAGCCGCGGAGGGTGCCGATAATAATGAAGTGGCCAAAGTTGAGGCCGCCTCAGAAGAGGAACTCCGTGTGACGGAGCAGACCATCGAGATGCTGCGCACAGTGTTTGACCCTGAGATACCGGTAAACGTCTATGACCTTGGCCTCATATATAAGATAGATTACGAACTTCCGGAGCGTACGCTTCATGTGGATATGACGCTCACAGCCCCCGGTTGTCCGGCTGCGGATTTCATTATGGAGGATGTGCGCCAGAAGCTGATGAGTGTCGACGGCCCGAAGAAGGTGGATCTGCGCCTTGTTTTTGAGCCGGTGTGGACCCAGGATATGATGAGTGAGGAGGCAAAACTTGAATTGGGTTTCCTTTGAAGGGATGCCCCGGAGAAGAAAATAATATACAGGGATAGTGAGTACATATTTTTTGAGCGACCTTCATCTGGGAGCTCCATACTTTCCGGATTCGCATGAGGCGGAACGCCGTGTCGTGGCATTTCTTGACCATATAAAGGATGACGCGGAGGCAATCTATCTGTTGGGTGATATACTTGACTATTGGTATGAATACCGGTATGTGGTGCCGCGCGGCTTTGTAAGGTTTTTCGGCAAACTTGCGGAATTGGCCGACTCCGGTGTGCGCATAGTGTGGATGATCGGCAATCATGATATCTGGATTTCCGACTATCTCCCCAAAGAGTTGGGGATAGAGGTGGTTGACGGAGTGCTGCGCGAGCGCATCAACGGATTGGAATTCCTGCTGACGCATGGCGACGGTGTGGGTAAACTGAAGCCCTCGTTCAGATTTCTGAGGGGGCTATTCAGGAACAAGGGGTGCCAGAAGGCGTTCAGCGCCATACACCCCCGGTGGACAGTACCCTTCGCCTACAATTGGAGCCGCCATAGCAGAATGAAAGGAGAAAGCCGAGGTATTCCCGACGAGAAGCTCCTTGAAAATTTGAGAGCCTTTACCGTGGCCTATCATAAGGAACATCCCGAGGTAGATTACTTTGTGTACGGTCATGTGCATGTATTGAGCCGTGAGGAGGTAGATGACGGTTGCGAAATGATAGTGTTGGGAGAGTGGATTCACACCTTCAGTTACGCGGTTTTGCAAGGAAAGAGGCTGGATTTGCTGAAATGGAGGGGTGAATAATATGTTCTACAACATATTTCTCATCTTTTGGGCCAAATAATTTGGTGGAAACAGAATAAAGCCCTAACTTTGCACCGAACCTAAAAACAATCTTTTTTACCTTAAGATTTTTTACCTGTAGAAACTTATCAAAGGGTGCGACCGTGGCGGTTATCACCCTTTTCTTTTTTATATAAAATCAGCATTCCCTTATTAGGATTCACACCTTAAAAAAAGCCTGTCGCGAATGATTCACGACAGGCTTTATTTAAGCTTTCTCAGTTTGAGGTGGCCGGAGTCTCCGGCGGCTCGGTGAGGTAGGGGGAAGCGTCGGGGTTGAACTGTCCCGAGCTCAGGTAGTCATAGATCTCGATGCAGGCCTGTGCGTCAAGAGCGGCATACCCCTGCTGAGGGTGAGTGAGAGTGTCGGCCTCCCAGTTGGTGAGACGTTGCCCCTTTGAGATGCGATGATTGAAGAGCACGGCATAGATGCGAGATAAGGAATTGTCGATTATCCGGAACTCCTTCACATAATGCTGGAGGTCGATAAAACCGGCCGGTTCGATAGGGCTGACTTTGCCGAGGCTGTGGAAATCATCGTGAATGGAGAGACCGATTTTGGTCACGCCGGGGTCCTGGAGCAGGTCGATCAGCGATTGTGTAAGGCCGATTCGGTTGATGCGGAAAAGGAAGCAGGTGTCGCGGGTGGATAGCTGCAGGAGCGACACCACGTGCAGATGCCCCTTGCGGAAACTCGGCCGGGTCTCCGTATCGAATCCGATAACAGCGGCTTCCCGTAGAGTCTTGACGGCGTCATCAATCATCTCCACCTTGTCAATAACGTGAATCTCCCCCTTGAAGGAAGCTGCCGGAAGTTTTGAGAGCTGTTCTTTGGAAATTGTAACTATAGTGTTTGTTGGTTTATCAGAAATCATCGGTGTAGGGTAGAGGCAGTCATCCAATTGATAGGCTCAAGAGGGGAACATGCGGAAACTATAAAGTTGCAAATATTATTTTTGATTACGAAAAGTTTTCATCTCGAGCCACAATGCACCGGGGAAATGTTTTCCGGTCCAGTTGCGGAGGTAGGAACGGGTGTCGTCGCAGATCACCTTATCCTCATCGAAGTGGGAGTTATAAATCACGGCGAAGAGAGGAATGCCATAAGTCTCGAGGGCATGCAGGGAGAGGAGGGCATGGTTGATTGACCCGAGTTGGCCGGTGACAACGAGCACCACAGGATACCCTTTGTCGCGGATATAATCGATTGTGAGGTATTCCCCCTTGACAGGCACCATCAGTCCGCCGGCTCCCTCGATAATAAGATTCTCATACTCCTCAAGGAGGCGGTCGGTGGCATCCGATATTTTGCCGAGGTCTACCTCAGTGCCGTCGATAGCGGCGGCAAGGTGTGGAGAGGCGGGGTAGGTGAATATTACAGGCGCGGTGATATGGGCCATGTCTACCTCCTGAAGACTCATCCCCATAAGGCGGCGGTGCAGTTCAATATCCTCGCTGATAAGGCGGTTGCCGGTCTGGATAAACTTCTGAGTGATGCAATTCTTGCCGGATTCGATAATGAGAGAAGCCAGCCAAGCAGTGGCGAAGGTTTTGCCGACATCAGTGCCTATTCCTGAAAGGAAGAGCACCCGGGGGAATTTGATATCTTCAAGGTTCATGATTGAAAATCGTTTTATAAAGGAAGCTTATAACAATTGCCTCGCGCTGCAAAAATAGATAATAATTCGGATAAAAGCAAAAAAGATGGTAAAGTTCACTCCCTTTACCATCTTTTTTTATGATTTTATTGTGGAATTACCATGCGAACATCGGGTAATCGTTCATCAGTTCGTTAACTTCGCTTCTTACCTGGGCAATCACCTCATTGTTGTCGGCATTGGTGAGTACGCGGTCGATAAGGTCGGCGATAGTCTCCATGAGCTCCTCCTTGGCACCTCTTGTTGTGATGGCGGCTGTGCCGAAGCGCAGGCCTGAGGTGAGGAAGGGTGAGCGGCTGTCGTAGGGCACCATATTCTTGTTGGCTGTGATGTCGGCCTCAACGAGGACACGCTCGGCTTTCTTGCCGCTCATCTCGGGGAATTTGGGACGGAGGTCAACCAGCATACAGTGGTTGTCGGTTCCGTCAGAGATAATCTTGTAGCCACGTTTGATGAGGGCATCAGAGAGAGCCACGGCATTCTTCTTCACCTGCTCGGCATATTCTTTCCATTCAGGCTGGAGAGCCTCGCCGAAAGCCACAGCCTTGGCAGCGATGACATGTTCGAGCGGGCCACCCTGTACGCCGGGGAATACAGCGGAGTCGAGGAGGGCAGACATCTTCTTGATCTCACCCTTGGGAGTCTTCTTACCCCAGGGATTGTCGAAATCCTTACCCATGAGGATAAGACCACCGCGGGGACCGCGCAGAGTCTTGTGTGTGGTTGTTGTGACGATGTGGGCGTGCTTCACGGGGTTTTCGAGCAGACCTGCAGCGATGAGACCTGCGGGGTGAGCCATATCCACCATGAAGATAGCGCCGATTTCATCGGCTACCTTGCGGATACGAGCGTAATCCCATTCGCGGCTGTAGGCAGAACCGCCGGCGATGATGAGTTTCGGACGTTCTGCACGAGCCTTCTCCTCAAGTTCCTCATAGTTGACGCGGCCTGTGTTGGCGTCGACAGTGTAGCTGATAGGATTGAAGTGAAGACCAGAGAAGTTCACCGGGCTGCCGTGGCTGAGGTGTCCGCCGTGGCTGAGGTCCATGCCCATGAATTTGTCGCCGGGCTGGAGGCAAGCCATGAAGACAGCCATGTTGGCCTGGGCGCCACTGTGGGGCTGCACGTTGGCCCATTCAGCTCCGAAGAGCTTCTTTGCACGGTCGATGGCGAGGTTCTCAGCCTCGTCGACTACCTGGCATCCGCCATAGTAGCGGTGGCCGGGATAGCCTTCGGCGTACTTGTTGGTAAGACATGAACCCATGGCGCGCATAACTTCGTCGCTTACGAAGTTCTCACTGGCGATAAGTTCAATTCCACGACGCTGGCGAAGATGCTCGCGATCGATGATGTCGAAGATTACGTTGTCTCTTTTCATATTTTAGGTGGTCTGATTAATGGATTCCACTTTTAGCCATTTATGAGAATGGCCCTTTGATAATGAGTGGTCAGCTTTGCCCATTCATTTCACAAAGGTAGTCATATGATTGGAATTGTGCAAATATTAGGAGGATTCTCTTGCTTTTTTTTCTCAATCCCTGCGAGCCATCCCAAAATAGGTGTAGCTGATTTGACACACTTTGGAAATGGTAAGCATTTTATTGTTAATTTTGCAATTATATATCACCAGC
>CANPMT010000063.1 GCA_947575235.1 uncultured Porphyromonadaceae bacterium | reverse complement strand
GGTGCTCGAGATCGACAAGGAGAACCGTCGTCTCTCTCTCGGCCACAAGCAGCTCGAGGAGAACCCCTGGGATGTATTCGAGACTATCTTCACTGTAGGCTCTATCCACGAGGGTACTATCACTGAGGTTATCGACAAGGGCGCTGTTATCGCCCTCGAGTATGGCGTTGAAGGTTTCGCTACTCCCAAACACCTCGTTAAGGAGGATGGAACCCAGGCTAAGCTCGACGAGAAACTCCAGTTCAAGGTAATCGAGTTCAACAAAGACAGCAAGCGCATCATCCTTTCTCACAGCCGCATCGCTGAAGACGCCAACAAACCTGAGGCTCGTCCCGCACGCCCGGCTGCCAAGAAGCCCCGCCGCGAGGAGGAGACTGTAGCCGCTCCCGCTATCGAGAAGACTACTCTCGGCGACCTCGGCGCTCTCCAGGCTCTCAAAGAGCAGATGCAGAAAGAGGGTAAATAATCCTTCCCTGCTGACATAATCCGACTGTGACTGCACCCCCGCGATGCAGTTCATATATAAAAAAAATGGAAAAGTTTCGGCTTTTCCATTTTTTTTTGTAATTTTACGTCGTAAACTTAACCCATTATGAAGAGAAGTCGACTCATCATCTGTATACTAATGCTTTTACTTTCCGCAGGCCCCGTCTGCGGAGTGGCGGCGGCTACCGGATGGGAGACACTCAAAACCGAAGTGCCTGAGGCAAAATCTGTAGTCAAGGAGGCTGAAATCGAAATCAAGACCGCCCCGGCGGTCATTATCGTCAATTCCTCCCACCCCGTGCAGATTAAAGTTTTCACGATTCTTGGTCGCCTCGTCTCTTCTGAAACCCTGTCGCCCGGTGTCTCCCGGCTAAATGTCGGTGCCCACGGGGTCTACATCGTCAAAGTGGGGGAACTTACATGCAAGGTGGCTATCTGACTTTTATTAAACCAAAACATGTGTCTTTCCAACAGACACTCTCTTAAACTATTTTATCATGAAAGAGACAGAAATTGACTGGAGCAACCTCCCGTTCAGTTACATGAAGACTGACTACAACGTGCGATGCACCTACAAGGATGGCAAATGGGGAGAAATCGAGGTCTCCGACTCTGAGTACATCCCTCTTCACATCGCAGCTTCTTGCCTCCACTACGGCCAGGAGTCGTTCGAAGGTCTCAAGGCTTTCCGTGGCAAGGATGGCAAGGTGCGCGTGTTCCGCATGGATGAGAACGCACGCCGCTTTATCCGCTCGGCTGAAGGTGTGAAAATGCAGCCCCTCCCTGAGGAAATCTTCTGCGAGATGGTGCGCAAGGTGGTGAAACTGAACGAACGTTTCGTACCCCCCTACGGCACAGGTGCTTCCCTCTACATACGCCCCCTCGAAATCGGCATCTCCCCCCGTGTCGGTGTAAGCCCCGCCACTGAATATACCGTAATCATGCTCGTCACTCCCGTAGGCCCGTATTTCAAGACCGGCTTCAAACCCACAAAGGTTTGCCTCAGCCGTGAATATGACCGCGTGGCCCCCAAAGGCACAGGCTCTATCAAGGTGGGTGGCAACTATGGAGCTTCGCTCGTAGCAGGTGAGAAAGCCCACGAGCTCGGCTACTCCGTAATGCTTTACCTCGACCCCAAAGAGAAGAAATATATCGACGAATGCGGCGCAGCCAACTTCTTCGGCATCAAGGATAACACTTACATCACTCCCGCCAGTGAGTCTATCCTCCCCTCTATCACCAACAAGAGCCTCCGTGAACTCGCACGCGACCTCGGCATCAAGGTGGAGGAACGTCACATCACGCTTGAGGAGCTCCCCACTTTCGAGGAGGTAGGCGCATGCGGCACCGCTGCTGTCATCTCACCCGTGGGTGAAATCGACGATATCGACACCGGCGAGAAGTATGTGTTCTCGAAAAATGGTGAGGTTGGCCCCGTTTCAACCCTTCTCTACAACAAACTCCGTGGCATACAGTATGGCGACGAGCCCGACACCCACGGATGGTGCGAGATTATCGACTGACACCGACACACGTTCAACAAATGAACATAGAGGAAATTTTCAATAAATTCTATTCTGACAACCCCGGGCTCCTTGCCACCGTCCTCACCCACTCCGGGTGCGTGGCGCGCAAGGCGCTCGGGTGTCTCCGTTCCAGGGGATATGACGCCGACCTCGACTTTGTGTATGAGGCCGCCATGCTCCACGACATAGGGGTGGTGAGATGCGACGCCCCCTCGATTCTCTGCTTCGGCTCTCTCCCTTACATATGCCATGGAGTGCAGGGGCGCGAGATGCTCGATGACCTCGGTCTGCACCGCCACGCCTTGGTGTGCGAACGCCACACAGGCTCCGGACTGACCGTAGACGACATCATAGCGCAGAACCTCCCCCTCCCCCACCGCGACATGACCCCTGTAAGCCTCGAGGAGAAAGCCATATGCTACGCCGACAAATTCTTCTCGAAATCGGGCAACCTCACACAGGAGAAGCCACTTGAGAAAGTGCGCGCGCAGATGGCGCATCATGGCGCCGGAGCACTCTCCAGATTCGAGGAACTGCACCGGATTTTCAACTTTTAACACTCAGTTACGCCACAACTTTCATCACAACTCTTGAATGTTGTGCTTTTATTTACTAACTTTGCAGCCGCAACAAGACAACATCAGCCATAATTGAGGCGCTTTCTTTCATATATTACCGGCTTAGCAGCCATTGGCTCATTTGTAGCCTGCCAGACAGTGACCCGAATCGGTTCCGCCCCGAACACATCTGTCGAGACTGCCGAAAATTCGGCCGTCCCTTTGTTCGTACCGATTGATTCGATGACAGTCGACACCGAGACCGGAACTGTTCACGACGATACCATCTTCTACGCATATGATTCGGTATCAGTCGTTTCCGATTCAATCATATTCAATCCCACTGATTCCGCATCACGCATCTCCGACGCCAGGGAGCTCCCCGACTCCGTAGCCGGACGCTCACCCCTCCCCGCCGATTCATCACGCTCGATTCTCTCGCGCATCAACCGCAACAAGGCCGACCTTGAGGCTGCCGTCACATTCGATGCCAAGGACTCGCTCGTAATGATCGGACAGAACAACACCTACCTCTACGGCGACGGAAACGTTGAATATGGCTCCTTCAAGCTCAATTCACAGGAGATCAGAATGGAACTCGACAAGAGCACCGTCTACGCAACGGGGGCTGTCGACTCCACTGGCACGCTCGTGGGTAATCCTATCTTCAACGACGGGGGCGACGAGTATGAATCGAAGCAGATGAGCTATAACTTCAAGACTGAACGCGGATTCATCACCGATGTAATCACCGAACAGGGTGAGGGATTCCTCACCGGAGGCGCCTCAAAGAAGATGGAGGATGGCTCTTTCTTTATCCAGAATGGAAAATACACCACCTGCGACGACCATGAGCATCCCCACTTCTATTTCAATATCACACGCGGCAAGATGATTCCTGCCAAGAACGTCGTGACCGGACCCGTATATATGGTGCTCGCCGACGTTCCCCTCCCCATCGCTCTCCCCTTCGGCTACTTCCCCTTCACAAAGGATTACTCAAGCGGTATCATTTTCCCGACCTTCGGCGATGATTACAACCGCGGTTTCTACCTGCGCGACGGCGGATATTACTTCGCTATCTCCGATTATGTCGACCTCGCGCTCCGCGGCGAGATCTACACCAAAGGCTCATGGGGTGTGTCGGGCCACACATCTTATGTGAAGCGATATAAGTTCAGAGGCAATTTCGACTTCTCCTACATCACCACCATCTATGGCGAGAAGGGTAGCCCCGACTATTCGAAGCAGAATAACTTCCAGGTGATCTGGAGCCACTCGCAGGATGCCAAGGCCAACCCTAACATGAGTTTCTCGGCTTCGGTCAACTTCACCACCTCCGGTTATACCCGAAACGACCTCAACTCTTATTACAACACATCGTTCACCGAGAATACCAAGTCTTCGACCGTGAACATGACCTACCGCTTCCCGGGAACGAAGTGGAGCCTCTCCACAACCGCCAACATCTCGCAGCGTACCCAGGACTCTACCCTGGCCGTGTCGTTCCCTAACGTCAACGTCACCCTCTCGCAGGTAACCCCCTTCAAACGCAAGAAGTCGGTCGGCGGCGAAAGATGGTATGAGAAGATACGTCTCTCTTATTCGGGCCAGTTCCAGAACTCGCTCACCGCCCAGCAGGACCAGTTCTTCAAGAAGAGCCTTATCAAGGACTGGCGCAACGGTATGAAGCACTCCCTCCCGATATCGGCCACCTTCTCCCTCCTGAAATATATCAATGTCTCACCCTCGGTGTCGATGAACGACCGTATGTATATGTCGAAAATCCGCCGCCAGTGGGACACCCAGCTCTCACGTGAGGTGCAGGATACCACCTACGGTTTCTATAACCTCTTCGATTTCAACGCCTCCCTCTCGTTCGACACCAAGATCTACGGTTTCTGGAAACCGCTGAAGGTTTTCGGCGACAAGGTGCAGATGATCCGCCACGTGCTCACCCCTACGGTCTCGATCTCGGGTGCCCCCGACTTCAGCGACCCGATGTGGGGCGTATATGGCAGCTATGATTATATCGACGCGCAAGGCGTGCCGCGCACTCAGAAATATAACTATTTCTCGCATGGCGTGCTCGGTTCCCCCTCAAGCGGAAAATCGGGCGTGCTCTCGGTTCAGCTTGCCAACAACCTTGAGATGAAGGTGAAGAGCGACCAGGACTCAACCGGCATGAAGAAGATATCGCTGATCGAGAACTTCTCTATCAGCCAGAGCTATAACTTCGCCGCCGACTCGATGAACTGGAGCAATATCAACACCTCCATCCTGCTGCGTCTCGTCAAGAACTTCAACCTCAACCTCTCGGCCACCTGGGACCCCTACACCTACCGCCTCAACTCAAGCGGCAGTCCGGTGCGTGTGAATGTGCCCCGCTGGAAGGCCGGGAAAGGCTGGGCGCGTCTCTCCTCCACAGGCACATCATTCTCCTACACCTTCAACAACCAGACGTTCAAGAAGAAGAAATCTGACGACAAGAACGGGAAAGGGAACGATAACGACGACACCCCCTTCGACGGTGAAGAGGGGAACGAAGCCGACGACTTCAACGACTATGGCGACGTGAAACGCGCACGCCGCCGCCAGGCCAAGGAGGAGGCTCTCTCGGCCGATGCCGACGGCTACGCCAAATGGGAATGCCCATGGAGCCTGACGTTTAACTATTCGGTCAACTACGGCTACGGCGCGTTCGACTACGACAAACTGGAATACAAGGGGAAATGGACGCAGAACCTCTCCTTCTCGGGCAACATACGCCCCACCACCAACTGGAACTTCTCATTCTCGGCCTCCTACAACTTCGACCTCAAGAAGATAGCCTACATGAACTGTTCCATCTCGCGCGACCTCCACTGCTTCACGATGTCAGCCTCGATGGTGCCTTTCGGCCCCTACAAGAGCTACAATTTCCACATCTCGGTGAAATCGTCGCTTCTCAAAGACCTCAAATACGACAAACGCTCATCCAACACCAACGGCATCCAGTGGTATTGAGAATCACCCGCGTGCCTCTCCGCGCCGCGATATTGGCCGCAATATTGGGCTGAAAAATTTGGTCATGTCGCGCAATAGTGTTACTTTTGTAAAAAATTAGGCAGTGATGGCACTTTCTCTTACCGCTCTCCTACAGTCGGTCGACGATAAGGTAACACAGCTTTCAGCCGTACAGACTCAGCTGAAAGCCCGCATAGCAGCCCTGGAGGAGGAGAACGACAACCTCCGTTACGAGCTCGACAACACCCGCAAGGAGCTCGCCGCAGCCAGGACTGACGCAGAGTTCCTCACCATGTCGCACCGTCTGGCTGACTCTCCCGACACAATCATAAGCGCAAGACGCCGCATTGCCCGATTGATTCGCACCATCGACAACTGCATCTCCATGCTAAAGGAGGAATGACGATGAACGATTCTGACAAAGTTAAGATGACAATAAATATAGGCGGCGAGCATATCCAGCTCTCCGTCGATTTCAACCGACAGGATGCCGTCCGCGACGCCGAAAGCGCTGCCGCGAAACTCTACGACACCTGGCGATTGAAGTGGCCCAAGACTCCCGACAAGGAGCTCCTCGCTCGTGTGGCCTATCAGTTCGCTTATTATTATCTCGAATTGATGGCACGGTATGAAGCCGCCTCACGTATGGCGGAGGATACCGACAAACGACTCTCTGACCTCCTGCACGACGACACGGCCTCACTCTGAACTTCCGGCCTCGCGGCCACGCGACAACTCCCCCGGTTGTCTCTCATGTCTTTTTCGTTGCGTTATCTTTTTCCTGCCGGACTCCCGATGCCGTGGTGCCCGGTAATTTTGTATATTCTTAATTCTCTATATTTTAAACCAAATACCAAAAGTAACACAACAATAACTGACACAACAAATGGGAACACCTATATGGATCATAATCGCCGTTGCCACCGCGATTGCCGGATATGTAATCGCCATAACTGTGGCTAAGCGTAACGCCAGATCTTCGGCCAATATCATCCTTGAGGATGCCCGCCGCGAAGCGGACGTCATCAAGGAGAAGAAGATTCTTGAAGCCAAGGAGGAGGAGATGAAGATCCTCGCCGATGCCGAACGTGCAGCTAACCAGAAAATTCAGAAAGCACAGGCTTCTGAAGCACGCGCACGCCAGAAGGAGCAGCAGCTCAATCAGCAGCAGGGTGAACTGGCCCGCCGCAAAAAGGAACTCGAGGCTACCAAGACTCAGCTCGACGCCCGCGAACAGACCATCAACAGCCGCTCGGAGCAGGTCGACCACCTGCAGCGTCAGGCTCAGGAGGAACTCGAAAGAGTCTCCGGTCTCTCAGCCGACGAGGCCCGCGAGAAACTCGTGGAGAGCCTCAAGGATGAAGCCAAGACCCAGGCCGCAGGGTATATCAACGATATCATGGATGATGCCAAGCTCACTGCCTCGAAGGAGGCCAAGCGTATCGTGATACAGTCTATCCAGCGCGTGGCCACTGAAACCGCCGTCGAGAATTCAGTAACTGTTTTCCATATCGACAATGATGAGATCAAGGGCCGTATCATCGGCCGCGAGGGGCGTAACATCCGTGCCCTTGAAGCGGCTACCGGAATAGAGATTATCGTCGACGATACCCCTGAGGCAATCGTGCTCTCAGGCTTCGACCCCGTGCGTCGCGAGATAGCCCGTCTTGCCCTGCATCAGCTCGTGGTTGACGGCCGTATCCACCCGGCACGCATCGAGGAGGTTGTGGCCAAGGTGCGCAAACAGGTTGAGGAGGAGATTATCGAGACTGGTAAGCGTACGGCTATCGACCTCGGTATCCATGGCCTCCATCCCGAACTTATCCGTATGGTGGGTAAGATGAAATACCGCTCATCTTACGGCCAGAACCTTCTCCAGCATTCACGCGAGACGGCCAACCTCTGTGCCGTGATGGCTTCCGAACTCGGTCTGAACCCGAAGAAGGCCCGCCGTGCAGGTCTTCTCCACGATATAGGTAAAGTGCCCGACGATGAGCCGGAGCTGCCGCACGCTCTCCTCGGCATGAAACTCGCCGAGAAGTTCAAGGAGAAACCTGAGATTTGCAACGCCATAGGCGCTCACCATGACGAGATTGAGCAGACTTCGCTCCTTGCCCCGATTGTGCAGGTGTGCGACGCCATTTCCGGCGCCCGTCCCGGCGCGCGCCGCGAGATTGTCGAGGCTTACATCAAGCGTCTCAACGACCTCGAGCAGATCGCCCTCTCCTACCCCGGCGTGCTCAAGACCTATGCCATACAGGCAGGCCGCGAGCTGCGCGTGATTGTGGGAGCCGACAAGATTACAGATGAGGAGACCGATAAACTCTCAGCCGAGATAGCCCGCAAGATCCAGGATGAGATGACTTATCCCGGACAGGTCAAGATAACAGTCATCCGCGAGACCCGCGCCGTGGCATTCGCCAAATAATAACGACACCTTCAACTTTTTCATATTATGGAAGAAAAAGAGAGAGGCGTCTTCTCAAGCGCATGCCCCGGTTGCCGCAAAGGTGGCGGTTGCTTCGGATGCTCGCGCCGTGAGCCGCGTGGCAAGCTCCTTGCCACCGACTGGCTCAGCGACATCCCGGGCACTGACCCGGCGGGCGTGGTGGAGGTGCTCTTCAAGAATACCCGCGTAGGGTTCTATACCAACCCCTCGGCCATACCGCTCAAAATTGGCGATATAGTGGCCGTGGAGGCTGCCCCGGGCCATGACATCGGCCGCGTCACCATGGTAGGTCACCTGGTGGCGCTGCAGATGAAGAAGGCCGGAATACGCTCCACTTCTGAACTCAAGAAGGTGTTCCGCATAGCCCGCCAGTCGGATATCGACAAATTCGAGGAGGCCCGCGCACGTGAGCATTCCACGATGATCAAGGCCCGCTCAATCGCCGAGGAACTTGGCCTCGCCATGAAAATCGGCGATGTGGAGTATCAGGGCGACGGCGGAAAAGCCATATTCTATTACATAGCTGACGAGCGTGTGGATTTCCGTAAACTGATCCGCGTGCTGGCCGACACCTTCAAGGTGCGCATCGAGATGAAACAGATCGGTGCCCGTCAGGAGGCCGGACGTATCGGCGGAATCGGCCCTTGCGGCCGCCCGCTCTGCTGCTCCTCCTGGATGGGTAAGTTCGTATCGGTCGGCACCGGCGCGGCCCGTCTGCAGGATCTCTCGATGAATCCCCAGAAATTGGCCGGACAGTGTGCCAAGCTGAAGTGCTGCCTCAATTTCGAGGTCGACGCTTATGCCGAGGCCCAGAAGCAGCTCCCCCCGAAGGATACTCCCCTTGAGACCAAGGATAACGTATACTATTATTTCAAGCCTGATACCCTCTCGCGGAAGATTGCCTATTCTACCGATAAAAATATCCCGGCCAATCTCGTGGTGATTGACGCACGCAGGGCGTTCGAGATCATCGCCCTCAACAAGCAGGGTATAAAGGTGGATTCGCTCGACCCCGGTCAGAGCGATGACCCGGCAAAGGAGTATGGCGATATCATCGGTCAGGATAGCCTCACCCGCTTCGACAAGAGCAAGAAGAAGAAAAAGAAGAAACCGGCAGCCGATAAGCAGCCTGGAAAGGACAGGCCGGCCAACCGTCAGGAGGGGAAACCGAAACAGCCAACCCAGCCGCGTCCTCAGCAAGGGGGCCAGCCCAAGCCTCAGCAGGGTGGCCAACAGCGGCCTCATCCTCAGCAGGGTGGTCAGCCCAAGCCTCAGCAGGGGAAGAACCGGCCAAATAATAAACCTCAACGTAAACCTCAGAATCCTGAAGCCCGTCAGGGTCAGGCAGCTGAGCCACGAAAACCCCAGGGAGGGGGTGACGGAAAATGAAACTTTTCCGTCATCTCCTCGCTGTTTTCTCCCCTCTGCTCCTCTTGTCGGTGGCAGGGGGGTGCCGTCATATCGACTCTGTCGGCTACAGCAATTTCGTGACTTTCGACAAGGAGGGGATTCCGCAGGGCTGGGAATTCGATTTCTCACCTATGGAGAGGGATTCCGCCGCTCTCATCTCCACTCCCCATGACGCGGTCGTGGTGGTGAGATACACCAACACCTGCCCCTCGCGCAGCATTATCCTCGACATCGAGGAGCTATCGCTTGTATCTGACAAACCCGACTCGTTGCGTGTCGAGATACCCCTCTTCGACAAGGAGGGTATCCCGTTGGGTCGTGGCAACTTCGGCATATTCGAAGTCACCGATACTATCCACCGCAACATGAAGGTGCCGGAGGGATATGTAATCTCCGTGTCATCACCCCTCCCCACCAACCTTACGGAGGGTGTGAACGCCATCGGACTGATTCTCTCACGTCCGCGTGTCGACACCACCTTCTGGGAACGTCTTTTCTGACATCTCTGTTTATAAACCTTTATCTTTTATCCCTATGTTCTTGATTCCATCCGACCTCCGCCAGGAGATTGCATCGCGCATCGAATCGCTGCGCGGAAATATGAAAGCCGCCGGCGCTGACGCCATCATCGCGGCCTCCACCACAAATATCTATTACACCACGTCAAGGGTATTCAAAGGCTACGTCTATATCCCTCTCGAAGGGGACCCTATCTGGTTTCTTATCAAACCTGACGTGTATGAGAAGGAGAAGGATGTCGTCTTAATCCGTAAACCAGAGATGATTCCCGCTCTCCTCACTGAGATGGGATATACCCTCCCCTCGGCCGTAGGCTACGAATTCGACGACCTCTCTTACTCTGACATCAGCCGCCTCATGAAGCTATTCCCGGAGGCGAAGCCGGTCAACGGCTCCACAATACTGCGCAAGTCGCGCATGATCAAGACCCCGTGGGAGATTGACCGTATGCGCGAGGATGGCATGCACCAGGCTGAGGCATACCGCCGCGTCACCCGGTGCTATAAGGAGGATATGACCGACCTCGAGTTCCAGATCGAGATTGAACGCCTGCTGCGCCTTGAGGGTTGCCTCGGCTGCATCCGCACCTCCGGCAATCTCATGGATATCAACATGGGTTCTGTCGTGGCCGGAGATAATGCCGACGTGCCGAGTCCGTTCGATTTCACAATGGGTGGCGCGGGTGTACACCCCTCCCTCCCGGAGGGTGCCGACGGCAAGACCCTGCGTCGTGGCGAGACAATCATGGTGGATATGAACGGCTCTTTCAACGGCTATCAGACCGACATGACCCGTGTATGGTCGCTCGGCGACCTCCCGGCCTTGGCTCTCAAGGCTCATGAGTGCTCGCGCTCTATACTGCGCGCATGCGAGACTATGGCTATCCCCGGCACTCCCGTGGCCGACCTCTACCGTAAGGCCATGCAGATTGTCGAGGGTGAAGGACTCTCGCAATATTTCATGGGCCACCGCCAGCAGGCTCCCTTCATAGGGCATGGCGTGGGCATACAGCTCAATGAACAGCCCGTGGTGACTCCGCGCAGCAAAGACCTCCTTGAGGAGAACATGACAATAGCCCTTGAACCGAAATTCGTCATTCCGGGCGTAGGCGCCGTGGGTGTGGAGAACACTTACGTTGTCACCTCAACCGGACTCGAAAATATAACCGTATTCCCTGAAGAGATTCAGGAACTCTAAACAGTGTGTTACTTTCAGCACACTCTCATAATAATATGAATTTAAAAGACGATCTTACAAATCCTATTTTCAAGACAATCGGAGAGATAGCCGAGGCTTCCGGACGTGATGTCTATGCCGTAGGCGGTTTTGTCCGTGATATTTTTCTCCAGAGGCATTCGAAAGATTATGACTTCGTCACCGTGGGCTCGGGCATCGACCTGGCCCGCGCCGTGGCGGACCATCTCGGACCGAAGGCCCATCTATCTGTCTTTCCGAATTACGGGACAGCACAGGTGAAGTTCCGCGACCTCGAACTGGAGTTTGTCGGTGCCCGGCGTGAATCTTACTCGCGCGACTCCCGCAACCCTATTGTCGAGGATGGAACCCTCGACGACGATATGCGCCGCCGTGATTTCACTATCAACGCCATGGCGGTGGCTCTTAATCCTGACAGGTTCGGCGAACTGATGGACCCTTTCAACGGTCTGGTCGACCTTCACTCTGGGGTGATACGCACACCCCTCGACCCTGACATCACTTTCTCTGACGACCCTCTGCGCATGTTGCGCGCCATACGGTTCGCCACCCAGCTCTATCGCCCTGCGGGGAGTTCTCCGGCTAATGCCGGACCCTCATCTTTCCGGATCGCTCCGGAGACATTCGAGGCTATAAAGCGCAACGCCTCACGTATGGAGATTATCACACGCGAGCGTATCAATGACGAGCTGTCGAAAATCATGCGCTCCCCACGCCCCTCTGTGGGCTGGCGCCTCCTCGACATGGCCGGGCTGCTGGAATATGTATTCCCCTCGCTCGTGGCCCTCAAGGGTGTTGAGATGAAGGAGGGGCGCGGCCATAAGGATAATTTCTACCATACAATCCAGGTGGTGGATAATGTGGCCACACGCTCCGACAATGAATGGCTACGCTGGGCGGCCCTGCTGCATGACATAGCCAAGCCGGCCACAAAGAAGTATGACCCCAAGATCGGCTGGACCTTCCACAACCATAACTTCATCGGCGAGAAGATGATTCCACGCATCTTCCGCGACATGAAGATGCCGCTCAACGAGAAGATGAAGTATGTCGCCAAACTGGTGGGCCTCCACATGCGCCCTCAGCAGGTGGGGGAACAGGGTGTGAGCGACTCCGGTGTGCGCCGTATGCTCACCGATGCCGGAAGCGAGGTTGACGACCTCATGATACTGGCGGAGAGCGACATCACCTCGAAGCAGCCTGACAAGGTGCGCCGTCAGCTCGAGGGCTTCAGCAAACTGCGCGAACGTATGGAGAGCATACATAACGCCGACGAACTCCGCAACTGGAAGAATCCCATCGACGGCAACGAGATTATGGAGAAGCTCGACGTCGCGCCGGGTCCGGAGATCGCTCGCCTGAAGGAACTCGTCAAGGATGCCATCATGGAGGGTATCATTCCCTATGACCATGACGCGGCATGGGAATATCTCCTCGCCAACCGCTGAATCAGACAACCGTAAAAAAAAGAGCCGGACCTCAAAAAGTCCGGCTCTTTTCTTATAGTGTTGTCTGTATTTACTTCACGAATACCTTGGCTGTCTTGGCGCCGCAACGCACTACGTATGTGCCGGCCTCAAGACCAATCGCTGCCTGGTCGCTGCTTACCTTACCAGTCTTCACAACCTGACCGCTGAGTGAGTATACACCATACTCCTCGCCGGCCATGCCGTTGATGTAGACGTAACGGCCGTTAACTCTGATTGAACCGTCGGTCTCGCTTACGCTCTTCACGCCTGTCTGGGTGTCGAAGCCGTAAGAGTAGAACATTGTGTAGGTATCAGCCTTCTCGTTCTCGGTCTCAAAATAGAGCTCAACCCATTCCTTGCCGATAAGCTCAGAGGGGAATGCCATCTCTACGTTGGCCCAGCCTGTGCCGGGTTCAACGGTGCCGATCTCCACAGGCTCGTCAAGATCATATGTGCGGCCATAGAGTCTGATGAGTTTCGACATCATCTCACCTGTCCACATCTCGAAGTGTGCGTATACACCTGTCTCCTCATGACCTACGGTAGTGATCTTGGGGAATACAAGACGGGTGTACTGTGTGCCTACGTTTGTAGAGAACACGCATACCGCGCAATGCTCCTTCTTCTCAAACATCTCATTGATGTTGTAGGGAACCTGGAACATCAGATAACCTGACTCGTAAGCCTCAGAGGGTGTCTCAAGGAACATCGGGCCTATATACTTGTTGGTGGCGAAATCATCTGAGAACGGGAGGGTGAAGGGAGTGCCCAAAACCACCTGAATGTCTGCTCTCGCACCTGAACCGGCCTTATTATCAGCGGTTACAACCAATGTACGTGCGTTAAGAGTCTCGTCATCGAATGTATATGTGAACTCCTTCTCGGTGAGTCCGCTCTCGATAGTTGTTACTGACCACCATGAAGAGTAACCTACCGTGTAAGTCACATCCTCGGGATCAAACCACTTCTCGCCATCAGATGAGCCACCTTCGGGAGCATCCCATGTGAGAGTCACAGTGCGGTTGTCGGCAGCTACCGTAGCCTTGAGGTTGGCCGGAGCCTTGGCTGTGTCGAAACCGGTGAATACCACTGTGTCGGCAGTTGAACCGGCGTTTCCATCCACGTCGCAGGTAACGTTGATTGTGTTGTTGCCCTGCACGGTAGAAATCTCTACGGTCTGCTCGCTTCCGGGAGCGCCCTTCACTGAAACTGTGTTCTCGCCGCATACCACGTTGGCGTTGATCTCAACGTCGTCGCCATATGTGCCGCCGATGAGGTTCTTGGCAGGCATTGTGAACGATACGATAGCCTTGAGCTCACCCTTGTCGGCAGCCTTGGCTGTGAGGTTCTCGCACATCACCGGAGCGTTGGTTGAGATATCAGTCTTCTTCACACCGATGTTCTTAACATAGGTCTGGTAAGAATGGTCGGCCGATTTTGCAAGGAAGCCGATGTAGTAGATTCCGCTCTCGGGCACTGCGAAGAGAGCCTGCTTGGGCTCGAAGCGCATGCCGGGGAGATAACCCTCTACGAGAACTGTTGTCATATCCTCGGGCTGGAGTGATGTGCCGAGGTAAACTGAAAGTTCGGTGTAGCCACCGCTCCAGCTGCTTACATAGGCATCGAAGTCGAGCGAGTAGATGGCATCCTTCTCAACGAAGCGCAGAGGGGGTGATACGAACCAAGCCTCCTCGTCGGCCTGCGGCAGAGTTGTTCCGAACGCGCTGTCCCATGCTGACCATCCCCACTTCATGCCATATTCCGAGCCGGAAGAGAGCGTGCTGAAGAGACCGGCCTCATCCTCGGTGGGAGTAAAGAATACGTCAAGACTCATGGCAGAGCCATAGATGCAATAGTTTGAATAGCCTGAAGCTGACTCAAGGTCGCTGCAGATAGCCTTTACCTCAGCGCGGTGACGCATGAACTCAGCATCCTCATCAACTGTGTATTCGAGTGTAGTGCCCTCGGTATCGCCTACATACTCATCCTCGATGTACACCTCATAGTAGATGTCGTCAAGATTGAGGTAACCGCCGTTCTCACCCTCGGTAACGGCATCCCAGGTAACCTTACCCTCTTCAAGATGCACATTTGCGGGAGCTAAAGGAACGTCATTGCCTATGTATACCTTCACCTTTGTAGACGCACTCTCATGACCATCCTGGATAGCCACCATCTCGAGGATATGGCTTCCCTGTGTCATTGTCACGTTGGCGTCGACAGCCTCTCCGGGCTTACCCTCGCCTGTGGCAAGCTGCTCTGAATCGGCAAGAAGTTTCCATGTGAGTGTGCCTGTGGCCTCCTCACCCCCTGCCAATGTATTGGGGAGTATGAATGATACGGTGCCTTCGAGAGCGCCATCCTTGAAATCGATACCCTTGTATTCCGGACGGCTCGGAGCCTTCATGTCGCCGGCATCTGTAGAGATGAGGCATGAGATGCAGTCAGCGTTGGGGAGCTGCGCTGTCTCAAACACCAATTTCGCCTCTGCGTCGATGCGGTAATACTCCGTGGTGTAGTCCTCAAACTGTGCGCTGAAGAGGAATTCACCTGCTGTGGGAAGATACACGAGAGCCTGAGGATATTCAGATTTAAGATCTCGAATGGGGAGATCCATCACTGTCTCATAGTCACCCGTATTCTGGTCTACGATGACCAGCTTCTTGTCGGTGGTCACAGCATAGACATTCTTGTCGATCGGGTTGTAAGTCACGGCCACCACATACTGTGTGTAGTTGATGTTCTTTACAATCGTCACGTCACCGAAATTCTCGGAATCCTTCAAATTCTCGGTGTTGATTTTCTTGATGCACGACCAGTTGTTCTCGTCGCGACCAACGCCGAACAATTCGTTTGTCTCGGGAATGTAAGTCGCCCATATGAACCAGTTCATATGGTTCTTGGGGTCTACGTCGTTGGTGTAGAGCACCTGGCCGGTAGCAAGGTCATACTCCTGGTAGCGTACACCGCTCTCACCGCCACCTGAGAAGAGCACGCCGCAGAATTTTCCATCCTGCATCCATCCGCTGTAGAGGTGGTAGCCGGCTTCGGCCCTCTCCCACATGAACTCCATGTCACCTGCTACTGAGGTCTTGTACATACCGACCTCAGCACCGTTATTCCCGAAAAGGGAGTAGGCATAAAGATCTGATGACGTTGCGGTAGACTCCTGCTCCGGGGCTCCCGGACGCTCCATCGCCGCGAATGCTCCTGCCGTGGCGGACGCTGCAAGGAGCGCACCGGCCATGATTAAGTTAGTTTTTCGCATAAGCAATAATAATATATGAATACTTAGGTGGGTATCAAGAGTGTGTCAGAGCAGACACACTCTTGATATCTACACACTCTTAAAACATTATCTTCTTTACAAAGGAATCGTTTCCTCTTACCACCTTCACGATTACCGGGCCGTGGAAGTCTGTGCCGTCGATAACTGTGCTGTCGGTGAATGTCGATTTGTGAAGCTCGAGTCCGTACATGTTGTATGCGCTTACCATGGCCTCACCCTCGGCTGAAACCATGATGTTCGCACCCTCGCGTGCCACATCCACGTTGCGGCTGAAGAGAGTCTCCTCCGCACTTCCTGACTTGTTGTAATCGTCGGCTCCCATCTTCGCTGCCGTGAGAATCTTACCTGTTACGTTGTCGAGTATCAGCACCACCATATGGGTGTTTTTCCAGTTCTGCACACCGGCTCCGTTGGCCTCTCTCTGCACAGGCATATCGAATGTGAGGGTAAATTCCTGTTCCTCATCCATGTTCCACTCAGCAGGGAGTGTGCCACCTTCGCCACCGCCGTTGAAGCTGTTGAAGATGCCATGTGCCACATGGTTGTAGCTCATAAGCACGAAAGGCATTGTGGGGAAACCTTCGCAATATTTCTTGAAGTAAGGCCATGCGGCGGCTCCGAACTGCTCGGTGATATCCGCCTCTGTATAGCCTGCATAATTGTTGGTCTGGTTCCAGTTGCCGGTTTTGCCGGTGACGTCATCCTCTGTCACCACCACAGCTGCCGAGATATTGGCCGATGTTGTGTTGAAGGCGAGTTTCGGAGCATATGTCACGGTTACAAGACCGGTGTTTTCGTTATACATAACGCTCTTGATGTTGACAGCGTAACCCACCGACTTCGACAGAATCCTCTCAACCTCGTCACGGGAGTAGGGATCGGTGGATGGGCCGCGGTTGAACGAAGCTGAAGGATATCCGGCGATACCTGTCTGTGCTGAGAGCGACTGCAGGTATGTGGTCACCTCCATCGGGTCAGTGGCATGAACACCTATGCCGATGAAACGGTCGCCATACTCATCTGAGAACTGGTTGAGACCGGCTATACCTCTGATGCACCATCCGCACCATGTGCCTGTGGCCTCCTCCTCGACGCATACGGAGGGATAACCCTGCATACATCCCATGTCGAATTCGAATGTCGATGATGTGGCACCCTCATAGTTGGGGGTGACGGTCACGGTATATGTGAGTGATTCGCCATATTGGATGTTAACCGCATTTGGGAAGGTTATTGTCTCATTCACATAAGCTGTGCCTGTCTGCTTATAGCTGGTGAAGATCTGCTCCTCACCTTTGCAATTGAGCACTGCAGTGTAGCCGTCGCTCTTAACGGGAGTCTGTATCCCTACGTTGCAGCTTATGGTGACATCTGTGGGCTCCTCAAAGTATGAGGGTGTATTGTTCACAAGTTCCAGTTCATATTCCGAGATGGATATATCCTTGAAGCCGAGAATCTGGGCATCGCGGCTCTTGTTGACGAAAGCCAGATACACCACCTGTGAGCCGGCCACGTCAATCGGACGGTATACTCTCGTGCAAACCGGGGCATCCGGACTGTTCTTCGACTTGGCAGTGTAGAGAGCCTTAGTGAAGTCTTCAGGGGTGTTACCTGTTGTCGACACATACACCTCGTATTTGGGGTCGGTGCTGTTGCCGTAAGCGAACACATCAAATCCTAAGACCAGGTTATCCGGGGCGCCGCTTATGTCTATCGCCGGGCTGACAAGCCATTCGTCAGCCGCGCCACCCTCTACCGTAGAGGAGTTGCTGCAATAGACGATTCCGAAGTTCTCGAAGTCTATCGAGATGAAAGCGTCTGAACCGGGGGTGAAAAGGGAATTGAGTTTTACGTCGGTATTACCCACATTCACATCCTTGGCCATCTTTCCGGAGCCGAAACAACTCCACTCTCCCAACGGGCGCATTGGTGAGGAATCACGGAAATCACTCTGATAAAAATTGATTTCTGGATTTGTAAGACCGAAGGCTGCTGTGGAGCCCCCAATCATCATTAGAGATAAAAGCAGGTATTTTTTCATTTTTTTTGCAATTAGGTCCGCAAATGTATAATCAATCTTAAAAAATATCAATACATCTATGCTCTTTCTTTGCCCAAAATCATGATTTAAGGCAAGAATTTTACCTTTACCTGCATTTTACCCCCTTTTTTCCGTCCCGTACCGCTCGAGTAATAACTCCCGGGGATGACTTAACCTTTACGGTCTGAGCGTGCTATCTTAAGATATTCTGACGGATTGAGGCCGGTAAACTTCTTGAAAGCTGTCGCGAAGGCGTTGCGCGACTTGAACCCTACCCTGTTGGCCAGCCCCTCTATCGAGAATACCGACGCATCCTCTGTGGTGTTGATTATGCGGCAGGCCTGCTTCACCCTGAATTCGTTGAGGAAGACATTGAAGTTGCACCCCGTCTTCTCATTTATCACCTGCGAGATCTGCTTATACTTTATCCCGGTGAGCTCGGCCAGACGCTCTGCCTTGAACCCAGGATTGTAAATCTCGTCGGTATCCTCGATTACTTTCAGGATTTTCCCCATGATCGCATTCTTGAGGTCCTCGTCGAGCAATGAGTTGCGGTATTTTTCGGAGTTCTTACTCTCGCTATTCTGATTCTCGGTGCCGTGAGTCACCGGGTCCTGAGTGTCGGTGCCGGACTGAATGTCGGTGTCTGTGTGAATGTCAGTGCCGGAGGAGTCGGTTTCTCGAGTTACCGCAGCCCCCCTCTCCTTCAGCGACTCTCTCTCCTTCATCTCATCAATCTCTTTGAGCAGACCGCTGATTCTCTCCTCAGCCTCCAGCCTCTCCTCATTCTTCTTGTAAAGCATACGGTTGATGCGCTTGAGATTCCGGTTGCGTATAAATATGGCCAACAGACCCACCACAACGAAAATCACCACCACCACACCTATTCCCAATACGGTGTGAAGGTTGGCATTGCGCCGCTTCATCTCACCGAGCTCGCTGTCGATCTTCTGCATCTGGTTATACATACCCATCTCACTCACACTCGCGAGCTGCTGGTAATTCACCAGTGAATCCTTAAGTCCCAGATAACGCACACGGTATTCTATATTCTTTGGCTCATCCCCGGCAGCTTTGTGCAGGTTTGAGATCTGGTCGAGCACCTGCAGCCTGAAATCCTTTACATCGAATACGAAACTCAGCCGGAGTCCCGCATGCAGGAGTTCCTCAGCCTCCTTGAACTTCCCCATCCGCTGCAGCGCGTCGGCAAGATTCATATATGCGAACATCCGGAATCGCACGTTTATACGCTCCGGCTCCTTGGTCAGGAAATCGAGTTGTTGTCTGAAAGCCTCAGCCGCCTTCCCATAATCCTTCGCATCCATCGCCATCATCCCCTCATACATCTTCCGCAGGTAATTGTAGCGCCAGCCATATTTCTCCATGTCAAGATTCCCGGCTTTAACCTGACGGTTAAGGATATCCATACCCTCCGCTGCTATTGAGGTCTCGCCAATGAAATAAGCAGACGGCACCATGTTGGCCATCGTCACAACCGCAAGGTAACCATTGTCGGTCTCGTCAGCCTCAGCCACTGATATCTTATAATTGCTGATCGCCTCCTCAAAGAGATTGAAGTTGTTGCCTATCTCAGCTATACCTTGGTACATGCAACCAACGTAAAAATAGATCTGGCCCTTCATTGAGCCGATTTCGTCACTTATCTCCAGAGCTTTCCGGAGACTTTTGTTAGCCTGCACGTAATCGAAATAATAGAAGAAATATGTATACCATAACCCCTTGAATCCTTCGATGTATTTCTCCTGCTCCTCTTTCGGAAGCGAGGGGGAGTATTTGGTCGACATGAATGTGAAATAAAACAGGGCGCTGTCGGGCATATTCCTGTTATAGGCATAGTCATACCCTCTGCTGATCAAGGTGTCTACAGGGTAAGCTGACAGTGTGCGGTAACCCTCTATATCGCTGAATGCGGCGTTAGCTTTTACATTCAATGATATAGCCGGCATTACTGACACAATCAATATCAATAATATATATAGTCGGTGCATCAAGAGTATTCAAATAACTGATAATATCATCCTTCCCCATGTTAGAGAATAATGATGCACAAATTTAAATAAAAAAATAAGTTTACAAAAAAAACGTCCGCAATAGAGATTGCGGACGTTTTTTATTTATCTCGCGAGGGGGATATTAATCCTCGTTGAGGTTTACGCGCTTGAAGTCAACAACCACGAGACCCTTCTCGACACCATCGAGATACTGAGCTACGGTGAGCTTTGCATCGCGGTGATATTCCTGCTCCATCAGACAGTTTTCCTTGAAGAACTTGTTGATACGGCCGTTGGCGATGTTCTGGATCATCTGCTCGGGGAGGTTGGCAGCCTTAGCCTCAGCGGCAGCCTTGCCAACTTCACGTGCCTTCTGGGCCTCCTCCTCAGTGAGCCAGCCCTTGGCGATGTTAGAAGCGATGTGATCCTCGCTGTCAACGAGGTTGGGGTTGATGCCGGCTTTCTTGATAGCCACCTCGACTGCCTTCTTAACCTGCTCCTCTTTGGTCTTCTCAACAGCGATGTTATACTCGTTGTCGATAACCTCTTTGGCTACACGGTCGCGGTCAACAGCCACAGGGTTCATGGCGGCAACCTGCATTGCCACCTCTTTACCTACCTCGGGAGCGATACCCTCGATGCTGAGGCCAACGATAGTGGCGAGCTTGTTGCCGAGGTGCTCGTAAGCGGCTACAGTGGGAGCCTCGATGCACTCGTAAGCGCCGAGTTCCATCTTCTCACCGGTCTTGCCGATCTCGTCAGTGATGTTCTCCTCAACAGTGCGGCCGTTGAGGTCGAGAGCCTTCACTTCGTCGAGAGTCTTGGCACCGGCAGCCACAGCTGCGTCAAGGATAGCCTTGGTGAGAGCGCGGAAAGACTCGTTCTTAGCAACGAAGTCTGTCTCGCATTTGAGAG
>CANPMT010000062.1 GCA_947575235.1 uncultured Porphyromonadaceae bacterium | reverse complement strand
ATCCCCGATGAAATCAGGGATTAAACTGCTGCAGCGCGGAGTTTGGGCCGTTTACCTTATAGAGTCATATTCTCTGCTTGCTACTGCTTATCAATGGGAAGATAACTGGCCAAAGGCCATTGAATGTTTCAGCACCCTAAGGAATCTGAATCCGGAATGGGATTATGATATAGAAAATGCCAAGGAATATCTTTTAGCTCTTCTTGTAAGCCAAACACAATCCCATAATATTGATGAGTACGTGAGAAGATTTGTCGAATTACATGGATTGGATAATTTGCCATATCAGTACTGGTTAACCCAACAGGATTACAGACAAGCATTTGAGAGCCTCCATAAGAATCATCTTACCTTTGACAGCGTATATGTAGCATCACTACGTGATGAGGGCCACCATACCATGCATGAGATTCAATTGGAAAGAGAAACGGCTCAGAAGCGAATGCTTGACGAATCTAACAGAGTGAACCGACGACTTGTAGGGGGTGGTATATTATTGTTTCTAATAATTGCATGTGCATGGTACGGAAATTCTAAATGGCAACGTTATAAAATGAAGGTGCTGCTAATACGTGCCACCCAAGTTGCAAAAGACTCTTCCTCTTTCCACGCCCCTGAAAAAAAAGAGCTCTCTGAAGCAGTGAAACCAGCGCGTATTTCCTCTCCCCTTATTCGTTCCTTTCTATCAAGGCTCAACAATTTATGTAACGAATACTATTCACCTACTCTTACTGCTGAAAGGAAAAAAGAGATTGAGAAGGAGATTGGCAACGAAATGAATCTTATATCAAGTGACAAAGAGTATTTATTGGATATGGAGGCAGAAATCAATCGTGCCACCGGAGGATTACTGGTTGATGTATATTCCTCTCTCTCCACCATCAAAAGTCCCCAGAAGCGTCTTGTGGCTCTGTTATACTTTGAATTCTCTCCGGAATCTCTCTGTGTGCTGCTCAACACTACACGAGACGCACTCTACAGTCGACGCAGTCGGTTGAAAGCAGCCCTGAGCAAAAGCTCTTCCAGAAGAACAGAAGAGCTTTTGAAAATTCTAAAATTAACCCCTACTACACGAAAAAATCCGGGAGAGAGCGAGAAATAATCTGTCGTTTAACCCTGATTGTAACCGTCTTTCCCTCTCCACTACTCGCCTATTTCATTATTAACCAACATATTCCTTACTTTTCTCAAACGACAGATTCCTTTTTTGCATCCAATCCACATTTACCTTACCTTTGCCGCCGTTAACCAACACCCAACAATATGGCAAATTCCATTCTTATTGGCTACACGGTCTTCGTCGCTATCAATCTTTTAGCTTCTACCACCACTATGCAAGCCACACAAACCACTGAGAAAGGATGTCTCGAGAGGAAACAGAATCCCAAGTATTCCAGATGTCCATCACGCATGCACATTGAATACGAGTATTCATCAAGTGGGATATGGCTATATCCCTCAGACAACATGCAGAGCATAACTGCCCTTCTTTCTGATTGTTTCGGACAAATTGTTACTGAACAATCATTGTCACCTGAGATAGGGTATTACCTTGAGATCAATCTCGAACCTGGCGAATACACTATCACCTGCACTACAGATGGAGGCGCAGTGTATGAAGGTGGATTCACGATTGAGTGAGACCTTACCTATCTGAACTTATCTCCGGATTAAATTCAGAATCTGTACATTCACAACTCTCAACCAACAAAACCTGTTACATATGAAACATACTCTTTTTTTAGTCTGCGCCATATTACTGGGGGCTTTTTCCCAAGCCTATGGCTTCACTTGGCAGACAAAAGTCTCTTCGGGAATTGAACCGAAAACGACTATCAGTAAGGACGTAGACGGAATCTCCGTCACATATACCTTTCCTGGCGCGGCCCGTCAGTTAGACAACCTCTATACTTCATCTTATAGAATCTCTATACCCGGTTTTTGTGAAAACATGACACCGGGAGAGCCAGCGTGGCTCATGAAATGGGATACATTCGAAGTACCGGAGGATAATGCAGTATCAGTTAGTGTGACATCAAAGTCATACAAAACGTATTCTATGAAACTTGCACCGGCAAGAGGACCTCTTGTTGACTCTGACACAACCACCTATTCAATAACAAATGTCCCACCAATACGTCCTGTAAATCAATGGATACCAGCCATTGATGTAGAACAAGGAGAAGTGCAAATATACAGGGATAGAAATATCCTCTATGTCGGTGTATATCCTGTCTCATATAATCCTCTTCAGGGTTCAGTACGTATCGCAGAGACTCTCAGTTATAGGGTAGCATTTTTAGGATCTGATAATACTACAGGGAGTTCAGCCACTAAACGACCTATTGATAACGATTTATTAGGAAATATGCTATCAGGCGGTCTCTTGACAAACGCAACAAATACAAATTCAACTCTTTCTAATGTATGTGCTTACGGCCCTTAACTGTAAGCAGTAGCATAAAAATGGTAGAGTGTGACCCCAAGGAATCTGAAGTCAATATCAATGTAGAATCAATTGCGAAAGGATTCTATATTATTGAGATGGTTTGCGACGGGAATCCTGTTGCCACAAGAAAGATCACATTATAACTCCAAAAACTGTAATATTATGAAGATGTATTACTTGAACAATCTCAAATCCGGCATTGCAGTCTTGATCGGTCTGATATGCGCCATCAGTATCCCACTCTCCGCTTTCGCGGCAGAAGAGAACGAAGACTGGGACAAGGGTTGGTGGGACGCACCATACTCTTGGCTTGAACAGGAGGCCGATTCGTATGAAAACGGCATTTTCTACACTCTGAACACAATGGAGTCGGTAGCCGTCGTAACTCCCACCAGATATGACGATGACGGTGTAGATGGAGGATATTATGAGGGGATTCTCAGAATCCCGGAGAAAGCCGTCGTTTTCTTTAACCCGGATGGATATACTGTAACCGGATTTTTCATATTCGGAAGGAACGGCGTGACAGAGCTCTATCTCCCAAAGACAATAGAGAAAATGCATTACACCGTCTACGACTGCTCCTTGCTTACCAAAGTCTCTTTCGCCGGCGAGACCTCTTTCCACGACTGCTTCACCGGATGCCCGGCCATCAGGGAGGTGGAATGCCTGAGCGTCGTGCCTCCTGTCTTCGGTGAGAACTCATTTACCGAGACCAATCTTGAGGAGTGCGTGCTCTATGTTCCCAAGGAGGCCATCCCTGAATACATGGAGGCTGACGGATGGAAGGATTTCGGGACAATCCGTGAACTGGAGAGTCTGAGCGCCCCTTCCATCGGAGAGGACGTCCCGGACAGCAACGATACCATCTACGACCTCATGGGGCGCAAGGTGCAGAATCCCGTCAGGGGCGCTATCTACATCCGCAACGGAAGGAAGCTCATCTGGAGCGCCAACTGACCTCAACCAAGAGGCGCAGTGTATGAAGCCAACTGGACCTCAACTACCCCAAAAGACACACTCTGAGAATCCAAACGGTCCTACCCCGCCGGGCACTCCGGCGGGGTTGATTTTCATATGTCGGGATTTTTTACTAATTTTGTAGTATGGATACGAATACCCCCGACAAAACTTCCCCGGGTCTACGTCCCGAGGTCATGACTTATGACGATGTCCGCAAGGCTGCCCCTTTCCTTGACGGACATGAGAAGCTTGTGAACTCCCTTTTTCACTTTATCGGAATCGATGAGGTGAATCGTATTCACAGCACTTATTGCGACACTCCGGGCATACGCTTCGCCCAACGACTGATAAACGAGGAGTTTAAATTCAAACTCCGCATCGATAACCTTGAGGTGCTCGCCGGCTTCAAGGAGGGCCCGTTCATAACTGTGAGCAACCATCCTTTCGGAAGCTACGACGGCATCCTGCTCCTCGATATAGTCGGCTCGTTCCGCGACGACTATAAGGTGATGGTGAATCTGATTCTCAACCAGATCCAGGCCATGCGGCCGAGTTTCATCGCCGTTGACCCGCTACAGAGCGATGACCCTGAGAAGAAGAAGATAACCATGCAGGGGATACGCGCCGCCATGAAGCATGTCAAAGATGGCCATCCCCTCGGATTCTTCCCGGCGGGAGCCATCTCAAAGCTCGACAAGTCGCTCACCATACGCGACCGCCAGTGGCAGCCCACCATCATACGCCTGATACGGCAGCTTCAGGTGCCGGTGATTCCTATCTTCTTCCATGGCCATAACTCGACTTTCTTCAATATCTTAGGGATGATTGACTGGCGTCTGCGCACCCTGCGTCTCCCTAAGGAACTCTTCCGCAAATACGGAACGGAGGTACACGTCTCCATCGGAGAGCCGATATCGGTCGACCGCCAGAATGAATGCAAGAGCATTGAGGAGCTCAGCGACTTTCTGCGTGGCGAAACTTATAAACTCAAGTCTGTGAAATGAACGACGAGGTTGTAAAAGCTAAACAGAGGTTCTCGATTATCGGGAACTCCCCCGCCCTGACGGCTGCCATTGAACGTGCCGTGAAGGTGGCTCCGATCGACCTGTCGGTGCTCGTCACGGGCGAGAGCGGCAGTGGCAAGGAGTTTTTCCCAAAGATTATCCATGCTTTCGGGGCACGTAAGCATAAGAAATATATCGCCGTAAACTGCGGCGCAATCCCTGAGGGCACCATCGACAGTGAGCTGTTCGGCCATGAGAAGGGAGCCTTTACCGGAGCCATCAACACCCGTAAGGGGTATTTCGAGGAGGCGGACGGAGGCACCATCTTCCTGGATGAGGTGGCGGAGCTTCCGCTCACCACCCAGGCGCGCCTGCTGCGTGTGCTTGAGACAGGCGAGTTCCTGAAAGTGGGCTCTTCGGAGGTGCAGAAGACTGATATACGTATCGTGGCAGCCACCAACGTGGATTTGGTAAAGGCTGTGGCCAAAGGGAAATTCCGCGAGGATCTCTATTACCGTCTCTCCACAGTGGTGATAAACGTGCCCAACCTGCACGACCGTGGCGACGATATCGTGCTGTTAGCCCGCAAGTTCGCGGCTGACTTCTCCGAGAAGTATCTCACCGCCCCTATCACATTCGCCGAGGATGCCAAGCGGGCCATGCAGCTATACCGTTGGCCGGGGAATGTGCGCCAGCTTAAGAATATCATCGAGCAGATGGCCCTGTTCGAGGCCGGCAACGAGATTTCACGCCGTATGCTCATCGAGGCACTCCCGCTCGACCATTCAGCCTCTACCTCACTCGTGGCCTGCGGCCATGAGGTAAGCTATGAGACGGAGCGCGAGATGCTGCTCAAGCTTGTATACAGTCTCAAGACCGAGGTGGAGGAGCTTCGCAAGCGTGTCGATGCCGGAGTCGCCACCTCTTCACGTTATCCCTCGCATTCGGCCACACAGTCGCTCATAAAGTATGAGGGGAATGCCGAAGCCCGTGAGGTGGAGGATGTAGTGGCCGTGCCTACCCTCGAAGAGTCGGAACGTGATGCCGTGGCCGCTGCCTTGCGCCGCAACGCGGGCAACAAAAAGAAAGCGGCGGAGCAGCTCAACATATCGCAGCGCACCCTCTACCGCAAAATACATGAATTCGGTCTTGACCTCGACGAGGGGGCCGATAATGAAACCTCAGTCTCATGACACAACGCAAGATTCTCTCCATGTTAAGGAAATATCTCCCCAAACCGGCCTTGTGCCTCGCTTCGGCTGTGATGCTTCTCTTCTCGCCGGGGTGCATTCCGAGCTATAAGTTCAATGGCTCGGCAATCAATTATGACGTCTACAAGACAATCGACATATCCGACTTCCCTATCCGTGCGGCCCTTGTGTATCCTCCGCTGCAGCAGGTGTTTGAGAACAAGCTGCTCGATGCCGTAACCCGTCAGACCCGTCTTCAGGAGATCGACGGCAACTCCGACCTTGAGATGACCGGGGAAATCACGGGTTATTCCCTCTCGCCACAGTCGGTGGGCACCGACGCCTACGCCACTGAGACACGGCTCACCATCACTGTGAGGGTGAAATATACCGACAACAAGAATCCGGCCAACGATGTCGACCAGAGTTTCTCGGCCTACCGCCAGTTCTCCAGTTCGCTGATGCTCACTGATGTGCAGGACGACCTCTGCGAGGAGATATGCACCGAACTTGTCGACTTAATCTTCAACGCCACTCTCGGCAACTGGTGACAGATGATGACTTACGATATAGAGCGCTACCCCTATTTCATATATCCGGCTGTGATGCAGCTGCGGGCCGGATCACTCCCTCTGGAGGAGGAGGAACGTCTGCGCGCCATTGTGGCGGCGAATGTGGGCGACCAGGCCGCGCTGCGGCTCATGCTCGGATATGACCCTGACGAATTCGGGGCTTTCTATCCGGATATGGGGGTGCCCGAACTCTCGACCGACGACACCATCGACACTTTCCTCGACAATTTCGGACGCCATGACCTGCCGACTCCGGCAGCCGCCGCCGAGATTGCGGCTCCCGCACCCCCTCCTACCCCTGCAGAACTGATAAAAAATCATGATTATCAGGGGGCTTTGGAAATTATTCAGGGTTTAATCTTGAATAATCCGGAAAAAAGTATTTACTTTGCAGACCAAATACGCTTCCTGAAGAAACTCATCGTCAACGAAGCGCGTAAAAACCAACAATAACAGCTGATAAATTCAGCACCAACGTATAACACAACTTTAAAAATGTACATTTTTCTTAGCATCCTCATTGTGATTGCATGTCTGTTCCTCATCGGGGCAGTGCTTATCCAGAAATCAAAAGGTGGCGGTCTTGCCTCCGACTATTCGCAGGGCAACCAGTATTTGGGTTACCGCAAGACCACCGATTTCATCGAGAAGGCAACCTGGAGCCTGGCTATCTTCATCTGTGTTGTGAGCATCCTGGCATCTTTCGCCATCAAGGCTCCCATCAACTCTTCAAGCATGGCACCCGTGCCTGCTGCCACAAGCGCTCCGGCTCCGGCTCCCTCACAGGCTCCCGCTCCTGCCGCAGCTCCCGCAGCCGCTCCTGCCAACTAAGCAATCGGAAATCTACATTTTCAGATATAGTTAAGCCGCGTCGTCTGACGCGGCTTTAATTGCTTATACCCCACCCTACCCCAGAGATAATACCCCTATCGCAACGGTATGATGCTGCTGTTGAAGATGATTTCGATTCCTGCGTTCGTGCATCTCCTCATATATTCCTTTGAGATAAGAAATATCGATAATACCCTGAGAATCTTACGGTCAACACCTTTCAGATATACCGTGTCACCACTCATAAGACAGAATGAATCGAAGTCCCAATACATGTCGGGATTCGCACGAAGCATCTCAAGAAAGGCCGTTCCTCCTCCCGAATACAAATCTATAACCAGGCGTTCCTTTACCTCGGGATGATGTATACAGGATTGCGCATAATGCTTCATATTCATGAAACCATGAACAGCCAGTTTGCAGTCTTCTTGAAAAGACTTCTTCATTGTTGAGATAATATTATAGAGCAAAAGTCCTGGATATTCATCATCTTTGTAAAACCATGGATGAGGAATATTATCCGTAACAATCACATACACCTCATTTCTCTTGACATTCTCAATCCAATTATCCGGCAGATCGAACTTTGGACTGACATAATATTCTATACCGTTATATATCCTCTTTGCATGTAAGAGTCTTTCGTCCCCTTTCATAATATCAAATCTGTCAAATTCAAGATATTTATAGGGAAATGTTTCAATACGCTCTATCAGCACTTTTATTGCCTCGGGGGTCAGCTCAATTATCACATTCTGCTGTCCTCTGTCCGAGACTTCGTCCTCTTCATGATATGTCAATTCTGGATAAAATCCGATATTGAATAAATCCGGAGCAACAAGTTTGCAATCACTTGGGAGTTGTGACAATACGCTGCATAATATCTTCCCGGTGTAGTCCTCCTCAGTTGTGGATAATTTAACCAGCTGCTTCACGGGCTTATGAAACATCACCTTAAAGCCGTGATTGTCTGCATACTCACGCCAATCTTGAGGAATCGCAAATTCCTCAAGATTGATATTGACCTCATCGCCCTCTCTATACGCCAGAACCTTTTCATTTTTGGTTATGACAAAGTTTTTGAAAGGAATATGGTATGGTTTGACAGCCCCGGCATCTCTGTATAAACGGCGTATAACACTATGACTAAGATTTATCATTATACCTCTATCTTTGTCTAACATCTGATATGGTTCTATGCCTGGATATAAGTCGAAAGACGTAAAATCCTTGTCTGTCAGCACACATCCCTCCGGCAATCGCAGAAGAAGCTCCCGGAATATCAACCCTCTATAGTCTACTGGCAGCTCATCATTCCGGATATCTTCATTATTGAAAGCATTTACTATTTCAATTTGACAGTCAGCTGTATTTGCCTTTTCAATCCATACCTCCGGGATATCGAAAATTGATAATATATCAATAATACCCGGTTCGTCATAACCTCTTCCTTGTAGCAACGTCTTTTCTCCCTGCACTATATCAAACACACGGAATTCTTTATAACGCCAGGGATTCCTTGACAGACCATCTGCAAGTATCTTCTTTGCCTCCTCTGTCAGGTCAATCTCCACATCAAACAGGTCATTTTTGATGAAAGGAGTCAACTCCGGCCAATCAGCGATACTCTCAAAATTTTGGTCAAGGTATCTGCATCCCTCAGGCAGCTGACGGAATATCTCCGCCAGTATCAACCCTGCATAATCTCTATCCTTCTCCATATTATATCTAATCTGATGTTATAACTCTGATTCCCTATCGCAACGGTATGATGCTGCTGTTGTAAATGATCTCGATTCCTGCGTTCGTGCATTTTGTGACATACTCATCACTTACTGTGAACATAGACAGTATCCGGAGAATCTTCCTGTCCACACCTTTCACATAGACCTTCTCTTCGTTCAATATGCAGAATGATGAGAATCCCCAATAAATATCGGGATGTTCTTGGAGAATGTATTGCAACACTGTCTTCCCTTTTCCGGATAGATCAACAACCGCCTTGTCCTCATTGAGGGTGACATATTCTTTCAAAGCAGGATACTTATCCGGATCCTTAAAATTCTGGATTATCATCCGGCAATCATCCGGCAGCAATGGAAGAAGATGGTGGATGAGCAGTCCGGGATACTCGTCATCTCTATAGAACCATGGATGCGGAAGCTCCTCGGTTATTGTAAAAAAAATCCTATCCTTTTCTGCCTTCTCAATCCATTCTTCCGGGATCTTAAACATGGGGTCTACGTAAAATGACACTCCATCCACACCATGCATAAAGGATTTGGTACCCTTGACAATATCGAATGAATTAAAATCTGAAAATTTTGAAGGACGATCTTGTAACTCCCGACATATTACTGCCAAAGCTTTCTCAGTCAAATCAATTTCGACATGCTGGCTATGATCGGTACGTTTCATGTATGGCCATAATTCTCTCCAATTACCAGGATTAGAGAAATTACATTCTATGTATTTACAGCCTTTCGGCAACTGCATGAAAATCTCTCGGAAAATCAACCCTGCATAATCTCTATCCTTCTCCATATATCAGGCATTCCAGAGGAGTTTGTCGCGGAGGATGGTGGCGAAGTTGCTATCCTTGCGGCGGATGAGAAGCACGGAGAAGCCGGCCCGCTTTATCCATACCCTCTCCCCTACGGGGATGGCGTAGCCTTTCCCATCGAGTATGAGTCTGAACGCCTCGCTCCGGCTGCTCACCGTAAGTTCAAGCTCGGAACCACCCCCCACCACCAACGGACGCACCGTCAGCGAATGGGGCGCCACCGGTGCCAGCACCATGCAGTTGATCGTGGGCTCCAGAATCGGGCCTCCCGACGAGAGGTTGTAGGCCGTGCTTCCGGTGGGAGTGGAGACTATCAGTCCGTCAGCCCGGTAGTCGGCAAGGAAACAGCCGTTGACGTCGGTATGCACCGACACAATCGAGGCAGTGTCCTCCTTGAGGAGCGCCACCTCATTCAGAGCGTACGGCCACGCCTCCTCCGGAAGCGAGTCGCACTGCACCCACAGAAGCATCCTCTTCTCCACAATTACATCTCCCGTGCAGATGGCGCCGAGCATATCGGCCACCTCCTCCAACTGGCAGCTGGCAAGGAATCCGAGATGACCGGTGTTGACACCCAATATCGGAATCTCAGCCTTCCCTATCCAACGCGAGGCACGCAGGAAAGTGCCGTCGCCGCCGATACTCATGACAAGTCCGGCGTCGTCGGGAATCCTCGACGACACACGCGCACCATGCAGGTCCACGTTGTTGTCGCGCAGATAACCGCCAAGCTTGGGATGCACCGTCACACGGAATCCCATCCCGTCCAAAAGCGAGAAAAGCCCGGCAAGCTCCTTGAGATAAGGCTCCTGCCTGCGGCTTCCATAGATTGCTATACTGTTATTCATCACACATTCAATAACGCTTGAAGTGAGAGGAGGCGTTCGGTGGCCACGTCCATATCGCACATCGACGAGCCCGCGCCGTGGGCCTCCACCACATTGAAATCGTAACGCTCCAGGCTGTGGACAGTGGCTGTAGGGTCGTAGCTGCGCACACGCAGCGTCACCTTCAGCTTTCCGCCGTCGGCCGGTGTGGAGAAAAGATCCACAAGATGAGCGTCGCTATCCTCCACGGCATGCGCCAGGACGCTCGCGCTGTAATCCTCGGGATGACACTCCACGGTGATCACGCTGCAGTCGTCGCGTGCCGCTATCATACGTCCCAAACCCTCTAAGAGAGAGGTCTGGTCAATGATGCCGAGCGAGACATTACCGTCGCTTACCTCTACCTCTCTCCTCGGGGAATCGAGGAGACGGGGGAGCACCTCTATCAGAGGCATCTCGGCATCCACTGTGCGAAGCAGACTGTGGTCTGCTGTCGTCTTTCCGGGTGATAATATCTCTTTCGCTGTCATAATTCGGTCCCTTTACTTTTCTGTATATTTCTGTAAATATAAAATTTTAACGCCCTGACAGGCACTTTTTCTTTGTTGACAATCGCTTTTTTTATACTTTTGCAGTGAATTTAATTTTATTCCCTGGGGTCAAAGATACAAATTTTGTGCCGAATTTCATTAAAATGACTCAAAATTTTATCCACACTCCGGTAAAACCGACCTCCCCGCAAGGGAATCAGACCACATAAGACTTTAATAATGACCCGTTTAAGTGTAAATATAAACAAAGTGGCAACTCTCCGCAACGCACGCGGTGAAAATGTGCCCGACGTGGTGAAATTCGCCCGCGACTGCGAGAGCCTTGGCGCGCAGGGCATAACGGTGCATCCGCGTCCCGATGAACGCCATATAACCCGCGCTGACGTCTACGCGCTGCGTCCGGTGGTGACCACGGAATTCAACATCGAGGGGTATCCTTCGGAAGACTTCATGCGCCTGGTGTGCGAGGTGCGCCCGGCCCAGGTGACCCTTGTGCCTGACGCCCCGTCGGCACTGACCTCAAGCGCAGGCTGGGACGTAGTGGCAAACGCCGACTTCCTCCGTGAGATATGCTCACGTCTGGCAGCTGCCGGCATCCGCAGCTCCATCTTTGTCGACGCCGACCCTGTGCAGGTGCGCAAGGCGGCCGAGATCGGCGCCAACCGCGTGGAGCTATACACCAAACCGTATGCCGACAATTATTTCAACAACCGCGAGGAGGCTGTGAAGCCGTTCGTCGAGGCTTCGGCCGAGGCCCTGAGGCTCGGCATGGGGCTCAATGCCGGACATGACCTCAATCTTGACAACCTCGCCTATTTCCACAGCCGCCTTCCGCTGCTCGACGAGGTGAGCATAGGCCATGCCCTTATCTCCGACGCGCTCTATCTGGGCATCGGCGAGACAATACGCCAGTATCTGGCAGCATTAGCTACTGAACAATAAAAACCATCCTTTATCCATAAAAATGAACACCCTTTCATTCTGGTCGCTGATTATCGACGGCGGCTATATCATGATTCCTCTCGCTATCCTGCTCTTAGTGAGCATCTACGTCTTTATTGAGCGTTGCATAGCCCTGCACAGGGCCTCGAAGAATGACGAGACTTTCATGAAACGCATCCGTGACTATATCATGGAGGGAGACGTGGAGAACGCCATGCTCCTCTGCAAGAGAACTGATACCCCCTATGCCCGCCTTATACTGAAGGGTGTCAACCGTATCGGACGCCCGATGAACGATGTGCTTGTGGCTATTGAGAACACCGGAAATATCGAGGTGGCTAACCTCGGCAAAGGGTTCACCTGGCTCTCCACAACCGCCGCCGGAGCCCCGATGCTCGGTTTCCTGGGCACTGTGGTGGGTATGATCGAGGCTTTCTTCGCCCTGGCAAACGCCGGAACATCGGCCAACATCACTGTGCTCTCGTCAGGCATCTATCAGGCTCTGGTGACCACCGTAGCCGGTCTTGTGGTGGGTATCGCCGCCCTCTTCGCCTACAACTTCCTGGTGTCGCGCGTCAACCGAATCATGAACTCGCTCGAAGCCAAGACAATGGAATTCATGGACCTTCTCAACGAACCGGCCTGACACCACCTATAACCCGTCACTGAAAAATGGCTCTTAAAAAATCTTTCCAGTCGCTCGACACATTCTCAATGTCTTCGATGACCGACGTGATATTCCTGCTCCTCATATTCTTCATGGTGACATCCACCCTGATTTTCCCGGCGGCTATCGATGTCAACCTCCCCCAGAGCAGCGAGCAGACGTCGCTCAAGCCTGTGACAGAGGTATATATCGACGCCGACTCAAAATTATATCTGGTGGCCGACCGCAACGACTCAATCGAGGAGAACGCCACAGCACGTCCAGTGACCCGCGACGAGCTTCTGGCAAGCCTTATGCTCATACAGCGTCAGGACTCGCTCCGCGCCGTGGCCCTATATGCCGACAGCACCGTGGCCTACGCCCGTGTGATTGACGTGCTCGACCTCGCCGCCCGCAATAACCTGCGTCTTGTACTCGCCACCCGTAGTTCACAGAAATGAGACAGTATGATAAAGACCGCGCCATAGCGGCAGCCCTGACTTTCATCGTGGCACTGGCAATACTGCTTGTGCTCTTTTTCGGTGGAATCTCCTGGGACCGCGAGCTGCTGGCTGAGTCATCGACTCCCGAACTGATGGAGGAGGAGGTTTTCATCGAACCGGAATTGGTGGAACTCGGCGAGGAGACCTCGGTGCAGACCAATTCCAAGCCGGCTCCCACGCTGAAGGGTGAGCCGGAACCGGCCCCCGTTGACCATGCCGAGATTGTGGAGCCGGGTCCGAAACCGAAACCTGTGGAGAAGCCGGTGGTGAAGGAGCTCACCCAGAAGAAGGAGAGCGTAGTCAAGAAGGAGGAACCTTCGCAGACCGATAAGGAGAAACAGAAGGCCACAAGTTCGGTTGCCAACAAATTCTCAAGCAAGAACGGCTCGACCGAGGGTACCGACAAGGGTACTTCGGGTGCCGGAGGCACCGGTGTGGGTGTGAGCGGAAACGCCCATGGCCGCAGCTTCTTAGGATGCCCCAAGCCGGATGTGGCACTCCGCCATAAGACGGTTGTCACCGTAAATGTTGTAATTGATGCCGAAGGGAAGGTGACTGAGGCGAGCGCCACAGGAAGCGCCGATGCCTCTATCCGCCGCAAATGCGAGGCGGCAGCGCGCCAAGCCCGCTGGTCGGCCAAGAAGGGCGCCACCTCAACACGCGGCTCGATAACGTTCACAATCATCCCGAAGTAACCCACATCACCCTCTTGGGGATAAGATAAATCAAGGGGAGCTGAGATAACAGTATTCACTTTCACTGTTATCTCAGCTCCCCTTGATTTTGTTATTGGAAACTACTGCGCTGACAGTTTATCAGACGTAGCGCGAGAAGTCGACGTTGCGCATGTCGCCGGTCTCCTTGAAGGCCTGGTGCAGGGCGAAGGCAGCCTGCAGATTATGAGGCATATGCCCCTTGCCGGCTATCTTCAGATAATCCCACATAATCTCCTTGTAGTCGGGATGCACGCAGTTCTCTATGATACGCTGGGCACGCTGTGTGGGTGAGAGGCCACGCAGGTCGGCCACACCCTGCTCGGTGACAATGACACGCACGCTGTGGTCGCTGTGGTCAACATGAGTCACCATAGGCACTATTGCCGAGAGGGCCCCACCCTTCTGTATTGAGGGGCAGAGGAAGATCGAGAGATAGGCGTTGCGGCAGAAATCGCCTGAGCCACCGAGACCGTTCATCATCTGCGAGCCGTTGACATGGGTGGAGTTGACAAAACCGTAGATATCGCACTCCAGGGCAGTGTTCATGGCAATCAGGCCAAGACGGCGCACAACTTCCGGATGGTTCGAGATCTCGCTCGGACGCATCAGCAGTTTGTCGCGGTAGAAGTCGATGTCATCCATGAAGCGGAGCATTGCATCGTCAGAGAAAGCCAGGGCACATGTGGAGGCGAAGCTGCACTTACCCTTCTCCATAAGCTCCATCACGCCATCCTGCACAACCTCGGTAAACATCTCGAACTGGGGGATGTCGGGATTGTCGGCAAGGCCGTGGAGAGCGGCATTGGCCACATTACCCACGCCACTCTGGATGGGAAGGAACTCGGGGGGTATGCGCCCGGCCTTCATCTCAGCCGCCAGGAATGAGGCCACGTTGTGGCCTATGGCACGTGTGGTGTCGTTGAGCTGGGTGAATGAGCGGATGCTCTCCGACTCGTTGGAGGGCACTACTCCGATAATCTTCTTCGGGTCGATGTGAAGCACGGTGTCGCCTATACGGTCCTGCGGACGGTAGATAGGTATCTCCCTGCGGTGAGGTGGATCCAGGGGGACATAATTGTCATGGAATCCCCTGAAAGAGGTACGATAGTAGGAACTATACTCAATTATAACCTTTTTGGCCATCTGCACGATGGTCGGGCTCTGCCCGAGACCCGCACCCAAGATGACATCACCTGAAGGGTTCATCTCAGTCACCTCAACGATAGCCACGTCGAGGTCGCCGAGAAATCCGTAGCGCATATCCTGGCAGACATGGCTCAGATGCGGATCATAGTAGTTCATTCTCCCCTCGTTGACTGCCTCCCGTGTGCAAGGAGTGCCCTGATAGGGCATACGCTGGTTGATTGCGTCAGCGCGAGTCAGGGCTCCGTCGACATAATCGTTTGTCGACGCGCCTGAATAGAGGTTGATCTTGAACGGCTCCCCTTTTTCATGGTGCTGGCGGGCCTTTTCGGCCAATGCCACGGTTACAAGCTTGGGCGTTCCTGACGCTGTAAAGCCGGAGGTGCCTACATTATCTCCATTCTTAATGTAACTGGCAGCCTCTTCCGCCGAAATAAATGGAAAACTCATTTGTAACGTTTAGATTTAAATGGTAATTTTGCACAAAAGTAATTATATTATTCCATTCAATCGATATATGGAACCGTTTTTTTTACCGAATAACGATAAAAACTGCACTGAATCCAAGAAAGTGCGCATAGAAACCTATGGTTGCCAGATGAATGTGGCCGATTCCGAGGTGGTGGCGGCTATGATGGGCATGGCCGGATATGAACCCACGGAGTCTGATTCCGAGGCGGCCGCCGTGTTGCTCAACACCTGCTCGATACGTGAGAACGCCGAGCAGAAGATATATTCACGCCTCGCTTACTGGAACGCCTTGCGTCGTAAACTGGGCCGCAACATCATCATCGGTGTGATCGGCTGCATGGCCGAACGCCTCAAACATGAGCTCATCGAGAAGTATGGCGTCGACCTCGTGGCCGGCCCTGACGCTTATCTCGACCTGCCCGACCTGGTGGCGGCCGCCGAGACCGGCTCCAAGGCCATCAACATCGAGCTCTCCACCACCGAGACCTACCGCGACGTGTTGCCTCGCCGCTTAGGGTCGTCGCAGACGGGGGGATTCATCTCGATTATGCGTGGCTGCAACAATTTCTGCTCCTACTGCATTGTGCCCTACACCCGTGGACGCGAGCGTAGCCGCGAGCCACAGAGCATACTGCGCGAGCTTGACGACCTGCGACGCAGAGGGTTCAAGGAGGTGACTCTCCTCGGACAGAATGTCGACAGCTACAATTTCAAGGATTCGGAGGGGAACGAGACCCGTTTCCCGCAGCTGTTGGCCATGGTGGCCGAGGCTGCCCCGGATATGAGGGTGCGTTTCACCACCTCCCACCCCAAGGATATGTGTGACGCCACCATCGAGACTATGGCCGCCCATCCCAACATAGCACGCCACATCCACCTGCCGGTGCAGAGCGGAAGCAATGAGGTGCTCCGACTGATGAACCGCAAATATACCCGCGAATGGTATCTCGACCGTGTGGCGGCTATCCGCCGCATCATGCCCGACGCCGGAATATCTACCGACCTCTTCACCGGATTCCATAACGAGACGGAGGAGGATTTCCAGCAGACCCTCAGCCTTATGCGTGAGGCGGGTTTCGACTCGGCCTTCATGTTCAAATATTCGGAGCGTCCCGGCACATTCGCGTCGAAGCATCTCCCCGACAACGTGCCGGAGGAGGTGAAGATTGACCGTCTCAACCGTATGATAGCCCTGCAGAACGAGCTCTCGGCCGAGAGCAACCGCCGCGATGTGGGGAAAGTGATGGAGGTGCTTGTGGAGGGACGTTCAAAACGTAGCGCTGACGAACATTTCGGGCGCACAAGCCAGAACAAGGTGGTGGTGTTCCCGAAGGGTGATACACATCCCGGAGATTTCGTGAAAGTGCGTATTCTCGATGCATCATCCGCAACCCTGCGTGGTGAGCTGATTGGCAATACCCCTGCGGAATGATGGCTCTCCGGCTCCTCATATCCCTGACCCTGCTCACCCTCATCGGGGCAGTCCCCGTCAACGGACAGGGACTCTTCTTCAATGGGAGCGAGAAAACTATCGCCGAACGTTCCGCTCTGTCGGTGCCTCCGGAATCTGAGAATGCTCCCTCGGTCAGGAGATATGGTTTTGAGACAACGATACGGAATCATAATCTGAATTCACCGGGATTCATCTTCTTTTTAGACAATAGGGAGGGAAAGGAGGCCTATACCCTCTCTTTCCGGTTTGATGACTGGGAGGAGAAGGGTACTTTCACGCTTGCCAAGAATGGCGAGCGCAACCTCTTCTCTACCGTTTTCTCAAAAGAGGAGATTCAGGAGACGCAGCTGCCGTTGAAATTCTCCGTGGATTATGACACAGGCCGACTCGATTTCAGCATCGGCGCCCATGCCACCTCTCTCACTCTTCCGGAGATAAGGGAGCGGAACTTCGTGCCGCAGCTTAATTTCGGAATGACCCGCAACATCGTGGAGAGCGCCTGCTTCTCAATACGCGATCTCCGCATAAGCGCCGACGGCGAGGAGAGAGTGCTCCCCCTGAACGAGAGCAAGGGTGAGGAGGTGCATGATTCCACAGGAAATGTGGCCGGGAGAATATCCAATCCGAGATGGCTTATCAACAAGGCATTTAACTGGGAGAAGATTCTGCAGATCTACTCCTCCACCCCATCCGGTGTGGCCTTTGATGCCGGGCGCCATATACTGCATTCATTTAATGCCGACACCCTGCGAAGCTATAACCTCACCGCACGGAGGTGCGACACACTGCTCCTGACAGGCGATCGGCTCCAGCCACGCTTAGGTATGAACATTTTCGATTCGCGCAAAGGAAAGATCATACCTTATGAGATTTTCCATTTCGCCACAGTCGGGGAGATTGATCCGGAGTCGGGAGCCCGCAGACTCTCGGGCGACACGGAGCTCAGGACGGTATGGCATCATCATGCCCAGGCGTTCCGCCGTAAGGAGGGAACCATCCTCCTATTCGGAGGGTTCGGCAACCGGGCATATTCCAACACCCTGATGAGCTATGATATAGACAACCGGCGCTGGGACTCTATTACGCTGTCAGGCGACCGTATCGACCCACGTTTCTTCACCTCGATGATGCTGTCAGCCTCGGGCGACACCCTTTACATATACGGTGGCAAAGGTAACCGTGAGGGTCGGCAGGAGGTAGGGATAAGGTATTATTACGATTTGCATGAGATTGACCTCAGTAACCGTCGCGTAAGGAAACTGTGGGAACAACCCGCCCCTGACACTGACCGTGTGCCGGGACGTTTCATGATACCTTCGTCTGACGGACGTAATTTCTATGTCATGGCCTATGCCGAGTATAAGCCGCACACCTCCCTGCAGCTGTATCGGGTGAACTTAGCCACGGGTGAACAGATTGCGGTGGGTGATTCCATACCTATGATTTCGGAGGAGATTGCCTCGAATGTGGCCCTCTACGAGGATGCCGCGCTTGAGCGCCTCTATTGTGTGGTGCAGGAGTATCAGAAATATGGCGAGAATCTCACCACGGTATATTGCATCTCCACTCCCCCTGTATCGGCTGCCGAGCTGCAGCAGATAGAGAATCATCACCTCCCGCTATTCCGCAGATGGTGGTTATGGGCAATAATCGGCTGTCTTCTCCTCATCCTCACTCTCCTCCTTTCGCGCCACAGAGCAGCCACAGTAGGGACGCGCCGTGGCGCGTCCACCGAGTCTGGCAAATCCGCTGCGTCTCCCAAATCCCCCGAGTCCACCGAGTCTCCCAAATCCACCGAGTCTCCAGAATCCACCGACTCTTCAGTAGACCAACCCAGAAGTATTAACGAACCCAAAGAGGAAGCTGACAAAGAATTCATCCTGCGCGACGAAACCAACCGCATCGAACTCTTCGGACCGTTCCGTGTGACCGACCGAAAGGGGCGCGACATAACCTATATGTTCAGTCCTCGACTGCGGAACGTATTCTGTTATCTTCTCCTCAACACTCTGAAGGGTGACGGCATATCCTCATCATCGCTCACAGCTGCTTTCTGGGCTGACAAGGAGCCAGACAAGGCGAAGAATCTGCGTAACGTCACACTCAATAAGCTCCGGAAGATATTAGCTGAGATGGATGGTGTGGAACTGGTGTATGAACAGGGGCTCTTCAGGATGGTCTTGGCCAACCAGGCGCAATGCGACATATCGCATCTGTGGCAATTGAGCGAAGGTCTACACAAGACACGTACTGACGGGGCTGCATCCGCCCGGCTCTGCGAGATTCTGTTGAGAGGGAAGTTCCTCGCAGGAAATGAGGAGCCGGTGTTCGACTATTGCAAGAGTGCTGTTGAGGAATATTCAGTGGCGTTTCTTGAACAGGCCATCAAAGAGAGTTCCGGGACGCATCATCACCGGGGCACACGGCGCCTGTGCCGTGCGCTGCTGATAGCCGACCCGTTGTCGGAGAGAGCCTTGGAGACTGTCATCGCCTCCTACCGTAAGGAGGGTAAGAGGGAGGAGGCTCTCGCCTTCTACCAGAGCTTCGCCCTCGAATACAAGAAACTCACCGGCGAGGACTATCCCAAACCCTACTCAGATGTATGCGTACCCCTCTCCTGAGGTATGCTAAACCTAAAAAATCCCTCAATGAGGGATTTTGAGTATAAAATCAGATGCAGCTCAATCCTAATCTGAGGGTCTTCAAAATCTCTGATTTCCGGATTGACGACATGACATTGTATGGATTGTGCCAACTTCATTGTATGGATTGTTCCAATTTCATTGTATGAATTGTGCCGTTTCCATTGTATGAATTGTTCCAATTCCATTGTATGAATTGTTCCAATTTCATTGTATGAATTGTTCCAATTCCATTGTATGAATTGTTCCAACTTCATTGTATGGATTGTGCCAATTCCATTGTATGAATTGTTCCGACTCCATTGTATGGATTGTGCCAACACTATTAAAATTCAGGGTCTGCTCCGTTGGAACAGACCCTGTAAAACCTAAAAACAATTTACTTATTTAACCTGATACTATCTTTAACTTTAACCTGATATTATCTTTAAGCTGGCGCTGTCTCTTCATCAGAAGAGGTTGAGCTCGCTGACTGTGACGTGGGGGCCTCCGTTGACGGAGGTAATGGTGAGGCGGATGTAGCGCCCATCCGTTGCGGAGGGGAGGAAGGACCGGTATTGACCGGCCGCCGGTATATCCTTGAAGTCGCCTGCCGTCTGCCAGGCTGCCGAGTTCCATTCGGCTCCGGTGTCGCTCCAGACAGCATTGTCGTCACACACCTCAAGCGTCATGGTCTTCGCTCCGTCATACCCCTCCTCGCGTGCCTGAATCGCAACTCCCTGGATGTGGGTGGATGCTCCCAAGTCTATCACTATCCAATGAGGGGGCTGTGGATGCGAGGTGGCCCAGTCGGTCCCCCAGAAGGTGTTGAGGTCGCCGTCGATACAGGCCTCTTTCAAACCGCTGTGACCCCAGTCACCCTCATGTGGTTCCTCTGACGAAGCCGCAAGCACTCTCCAGCTGCTGCGGTCGAGAAGCTCCATGTTGCTGGCATCCATGCTTCCTCGATAGAGGAAATAGAGTGTCTGGCAGCAATCATCGCACGCTATCCCGTCGGCTCCTGTTATACTTACAGGGAGAATATACTCCACAAACGGCTCAATCTTATCCTTGGCGTTGACTGTGATGGTGGCAGGCTCTGATTCCGACTCTCCGGCCCGCATCATGACCGATTCGCTTACCTTGTAGCTACCTTCGGGGAGCACCGGATAGTCGGTGCCATGCAGAAGGTTATAGGTCTCGGCCTTCTCCGGGTCGGCGGCGAGATATATCGTCGCATCCGCGCCCGCTGTCACGGGGTTGAGGTCGGGATACGATTCGGGGGTGATTTTCACGGTGAACGTGCGGACATCCGGCTCATCGGTGATGTAGAAATTAGCCTTGTTGATTGCACCGGCCCCGGGGAGGTAGACGGCATTGTTGCCGGCATCATCGCTGCATGATGTGAGTGAGGCGATAGCCACAGCTATCAGAGCCAATCCTATATATCTTAATCTTGACATATTCTTCATTTTTATCTGTTTTACACAATTTTATTCCCAGCCGGGATTATTGGGGAGAAGATTCGGATTCATGGTTGTCTCCTCGATGGGGAGGGGATGGAGATAGAGCTTGTCGTTCCACTTGCGGCTGTTCTTGTCGGGATATACCACAAGGAAGCCATCTTCATTGACAGTGCGGTTGAAATCGTCATAAGAATCGCGGAGAGTCTGGCTGACCTTCATGCCGAGCATTGTCTTGGGGTTCTCGATAAGTTTTCCGGCTCTCCAGCGCACTATGTCGTCCCAGCGGAAACCCTCTCCGAGGAGTTCTACGGCACGCTCACGTCTGATTTCGTAGAGAAGCGGGGTGAGCTGATAACCGTAGTCGGGCCATGCGGGGTCGGTGAATCCCACCTCTGCCGTGAGGTGAGGCATCTCCACACGGTCGCGCAACTCGTTTACAGTGATATCAAGCACAGCATCGTCACACTCCCCTAACTCGGCCTTTGCCTCCGCATAGTTGAGCAGCACCTCGGCATAGCGGAATATGAACACATCGAGTGTGGAGAGTCCGATGTTCCACTGCTCGGGGTCGGGCGAATGAAACTTCATCACATGATAACCTGTGGTGCAGTATTTCGTATCAATCGATGGAACAGCGTTATAACTCAACGCATAGAAAACCGATATAATTGGATATGGCTAAATATGA
>CANPMT010000061.1 GCA_947575235.1 uncultured Porphyromonadaceae bacterium | reverse complement strand
GGGACTTGCACCCGTTAGATTATGCCCATGTCGGGCGAACAAAAACAGAGGCTGCATCCAGGATGCAGCCTCTGTTTTTTTAACCGAATTATCAGCCTTAGCCGGATTATCAGCCTTAGCCGGATTATCAGCCGTATTAACCGGCTTAGCAAGCTTACACGAGCTCCTCCTTGAGCTCCTCCTCAATCTCGACAGGGATGTTCTTATTGACATTGATACAGCCCCACACGCCATAGATGAAGAGATAGCCGAGACATGCCACGATGAGCCAGTAGCTGGTCATATAGCCTGCATTCTTGGCGATGAGCTGCTGAAGCAATGGAATTACGCCACCGCCTACTACCATCATCATGAAGATACCTGATGCCTGAGCTGTATATTTGCCAAGACCCTCAACCGCAAGGTTGAAGATACCACCCCACATTACAGAAGTGCAAAGACCGCAGAGAACAAGCAGGAACGCGCTGATGGGCACACTGGCAATCTCACCCATCTGACCCTCGTAGATGAATGAGGGAACAGCGATGATCGAATCCTTCGGACAAAGGATGGCGGCAATCACAAGAAGAATAGCCATACCTGACACGCTGATGAGCTGAGCACGGGTTGACACCTTGCCGGAGATAGCTGAACTGAAGGTACGACCCACAAGCATGAGGAACCAGTAGATAGCCACGATGGCACCCGCGATGGTGGAAGCGTCACCAATCACACCGGCACCGGTTGTGCCCTGGTCGGCGAGATAGAAGTTGAGCGTACCGGGGATACCGATCTCGATACCTACATAGATGAAGATACCGATAACGCCGAGAACTGTGTGACGGAAGCTCCAGGGGCTGTGCTCATATTTGGGCTTCGAAGCACCCTTCTTGGCCAGGTTGGGCTCGGGAATCTCAACAAACGAGATAACGAGGAACGCAACAGCGAACACACCCATGGCAATCCAGAGCAGCGGAGAAACGTTGGCGATAGTCGACTGCGGAGTGAGCGAGCCAATCAACGCACCCACGAAGAACGGGGTGAGTGTGCCTGAAAGTGAATTGAGGGCGCCACCTGCCTGAAGAAGCTGGTTACCTTTGTTGCCGCCACCTCCGAGAAGGTTGAGCATAGGGTTAACCACTGTGTTGAGCATACATACGCAGAAACCGCAGATGAACGCGCCGATGAGGTAAACGATAAACATGCCGATGCCTGCCTCGCCAAGACCCGAAAGCCACTGCACGAACAGACCGACAATGCCGATACCCATAGCCCAGAGGGCTGTTTTCTTGTAACCGATCTTCACCAGAAGATTACCTGCCGGAATACCCATGAAGAGGTAAGCCAGGAAGTTCATCATGTTGCCGAGCATTCCGAGGAAGCTGTTACCCTGGAATGTGTTGCCCCAGATGGTTCCGATTGGAGCCGCCAGGTTGGTGACGAATGAAATCATCGCGAACAGGAAGAACATCGCGATGATGGCAATAAAGGCACCCTTTTTTGCCGTGGTGTTAGATTTTGAACTCATAATGTTTGGTATTGTGTTTGAAAAAATTTTGGTTCTGTGTTAAAGAAACTGATTCCGTTTTCATGTTCACATTTTTATTCATGGCCTTTCTGTTTTCATGGATTGGTCCATCAATACTCCCTCTCTCCAAATATGGCTGTGCCGATGCGGATCAGGTTCGCACCCTCCTCCACAGCTATCGGCCAGTCGCCGCTCATACCCATCGAGAGTGTGTCGAATCCGCGGAGTCCGAGCTCGCTGTTATCGCGTATCGCGCGGTAGATCTCAGCTATTTTCCTGAAATCGCTCCTCACGCGCTCCTCGTCGTCGGTGTTCGACGCCATACCCATCACGCCGCATATGTGCGTTGCCTTGAGACTCTCGAAGCCGCGCTTCTCAAAAAACTCGAGCAGTTCTTCGGGAAGGAAACCGAATTTGGTCTCCTCACGCGCCACATGCACCTGCATGAGCACGCGGGTCACGACACCGGCCTTGTCCGACTCCGCGTCTATGAGACGCAGCAGCCGCTCGGAATCCACACTCTCTATCAAGGCGGTCTTCCCTATGAGGGGACGCACCTTGTTGGTCTGCAGATGCCCGATGAAGTGCCATCTTATATCGGCGGGCAATTCCTTCTCCTTCTCAAGAATCTCCTGCACGCGGCTCTCGCCGAAACATCTCTGTCCGGCGTCATAAGCCTCGCGCAAAGCCTCAACAGGATGAAACTTCGACACGGCCACGAGTCCGACTCCTTCCGGAATCTCGCTCTTTATCCTTTTCAGATTCTCACTGATTCCCATCACTGTGCCGGAGTTGCGTTCTGCCCGGGGTTCTTCTCTCCCGAAAGATCAAGAGGATACACATCCATCAGAGGTGTCTCGGCAATGGAGGCGATATCATAATCGGCCATTGTGCCCTTCATACCCTCCTTGAAACGTGCAAGCGCACCCTCAAGGTCGGTTGCCTGGGTGAGTATGAATGAGGCCGACTTCTTCTCCACGCCGCTCTTCTCATCGAGTGTGATGAAGTTCACCTTCACCATATAATATTTGTCGGCGCTGTCGTCGAAAAATATCTCCGAAATCTTGGTCTTCTTCACCGCCGAGATTGAGAACTCCCCGCTTATGAAGGGGGTCATCTCCTCTATGATACGCGCCTCGGCTTCTGTAAAGGTCAGGGCGTCGACAAGATAGGGTTCGTTCACCTTCTTGACGGTGCCGTTCTCCATCATCTTGTCATATCTTACTTTGCATTCAAACCATAATGCCATGGTATCTGTAGCTTTGAGTTATATCAATAATGATTAAATCCTTTTTACCTGCCTCCCGGATAACGGACACACCGCTTACGCCCGGCGCCGCTCTTCGGGAAACTACTCGCAAAGATAGTCATTTTAATTAAAACTACGGCAAAAATCGGCCAATAATTGCGCCCTCTAAACTTTTTTTTTCTCGGACGCGTTTTTAACACAAGATTTTTAGCAACTGATAACTATTTATTATTACCTTTGCGCATATGAATCCCAACACCCGCAGTGTGTCGGCTGCTATATCTGACACAGCCAATAAGATCTGGCATCTCTATTACGACGGTTTCAGATCCATGACCGTAGGGCGAACCCTATGGCTCATTATCATTGTCAAGGTGGTGATTTTCTTCGGTATCATGAAATTGCTCTTCTTCCCCGACCTGTTGAAAACCAACTTCGACAACGACAGTCAACGTGCCGACCATGTGCGCAACGAACTGTTGAAGAAAAGATAGCTCCCCCCTCCACCCTCTCCCGCACCTTCCACCTTTCCCCTCCACAAGTCCAGACTTTATCACTAAACATTTTACCTAATGGATGATCTAATGACCGTAGTCGACTGGTCACGTTGGCAATTCGCACTAACAGCCATCTACCACTGGCTCTTTGTGCCGCTTACGTTAGGACTGTCGCTGATAGTGGCCGTAATGGAAAGCCTCTATCTAAAAACCAAATCTGAGAAGTGGCTCGCGGCCACTAAATTCTGGATGACCCTTTTCGGCATCAATTTCGCCATCGGTGTCGCCACCGGCATTATCCTGGAGTTTGAGTTCGGCACGAACTGGAGCAACTATTCCTGGTTTGTCGGCGATATCTTTGGCGCACCGCTCGCCATCGAGGGTCTGCTGGCATTCTTCATGGAGGCTACTTTCGTTGCCGTGATGTTCTTCGGCTGGGGGAAGGTTAGCCCGCGTTTCCACCTCGCTTCCACATGGCTGACATGGCTCGGCGCCTCTATCTCGGCTCTCTGGATTCTCGTGGCCAACGCCTGGATGCAGTATCCCGTCGGAATGGAGTTCGACCCCGGACAGATGCGTAACGTGATGGATAATTTCTGGGCTCTATTCTCAGGAATCGCCGTCAACAAGTATATGCACGCCGTCTTCTCCGGATGGGCTCTCTCGGGTGTGTTCGTTATCGGTGTCTCTGCCTGGTTCCTTTATAAGAAACGCAACGTGCCTTTCGCCGTGCGCTCGATCAAGGTGGGCGGCTGGATAGGTCTCATCGGTCTGCTCCTCACCATGTGGACAGGCGACGGTTCAGCCGTGGAGGTCACCAAGCATCAGCCTATGAAACTCGCCGCCATGGAGGGCCTCTATCGCGGCGGTTACTCCCAGGGTATCGTGGCCGCCGGCCTGGTCAACCCTGACAAGACCTGGAACAACGACGAGGATGAATACCTGTTTGACATCACCGTGCCTTACGGCCTCTCTATCCTGGCCAAGCATGACCTCAACGCTTTCGTGCCCGGTATATCCGACATCGTGGAGGGTATCGACGTCAATGAGAACGGCGACACCATCAACACCGTAAGCTATGCCGAGCGAATCAAACTCGGCAAACTATCTCACGAGGCCCTCCGAGAATACGACCTCGCCCGGGCCCGCAACGACCGCGCCGCCATGGATGCCGCCGAGCAGAAACTGCGCGAGTATTACCCATATTTCGGTTACGGCTACTTCGACTCGGTCGACGAGGCTATCCCGCCGGTTGGTGTTACGTTCTATTCTTTCCGCGTGATGGTTATACTCGGAAGCTATTTCCTCCTCTTCTTCGTGGTGGCTCTCTTCCTTGTATACAAGAAGGATTGGCTGCAGCGGATGAAATGGCTCCAGATCGTGGCCATGGTGTCGGTGCCGTTCATGTGGATCTGCTCTGAGGCAGGATGGATGGTGGCCGAGGTGGGACGCCAGCCCTGGACCGTCCAGGACCTTCTCCCCACAAAGGCTGCCATATCCGAGATATCCTCGGCCTCAGTCATCACAACTTTCTGGCTCTTCGCTCTCATCTTCACTGTGCTTCTTGTGGCTGAGGTGAGCATCATGATGCGCCAGATCGGGAAGAACTCTACTAAAAATTTGGAAATAGATAACTCTCATTAATCGCCCTAAAGCTATGACTCTCGAATATCTTCAAAATTACTGGTGGGTGCTGATCTCGGTTCTCGGCGGCATCCTGGTGTTTCTGCTTTTTGTACAGGGCGGACAATCAATGCTCTTCTGCACCAAATATGACAAGGAGCGCGACCTCATAATCAACTCCATGGGTAGAAAGTGGGAACTCACTTTCACGACTCTCGTCACTTTCGGCGGCGCGTTTTTCGCCTCGTTCCCCCTCTTCTATTCCACCAGCTTCGGCGGTGCCTACTGGCTCTGGATTCTTATCCTCTTCAGTTTCATCGTGCAGGCCGTGAGCTATGAATACCGCCGCAAGGCAGGCAACGTATACGGCACCACCACTTACGATGTCTTCCTCTTCATCAACGGCTGTGTGGGGTGCATACTCCTTGGCGTGGCTGTGTCGATGTTCTTCTTCGGCGCCTACTTCACTGTGAGCCGTGGCAACCTCCTCGACCCGGGTAGCCCCGTCATCTCGCAATGGGCTTCAACCCACGGATTCGAGGCTATCTTCAACTGGAAAAACCTCATCCTCGGTGTGGCTGTGCTTTTCCTCGCACGTATGCAGGCCTGCCTCTACATGATGAACAACATCGCCGACGACCCCTCTTTCTTCAACCGTCTCAAATCGCGCGCGCTGATCGACGGCGGCATATTCGTGGTGTTCTTCCTCTGGTTCCTGGCTATGGTGCTCACAGCCACCGGCTATACCGTGTCGCACAACAATGACTATACCGTTGTGGTGAGCGAGACTCCCTTCAAGTATTTCCACAATTACGTTAATCTCTGGTGGGCCGGACTCACTCTCCTTCTCGGTGTGGTGCTCGTGCTCTTCGGTCTGCTGAAGACCTGCTTCAGCAAGCACTGGACCAAGGGTATCTGGTTTACCGGCATCGGCACTTTCCTCGCCGTGGTTTCTCTCTTCTGGGTGGCCGGATTCGGCGACACCCCCTTCTATCCCTCACTGCTCGACTCGGCATCGTCACTCACCATCCGCAACGCATCCTCTTCGGAGTTCACTTTGAAGGCCATGAGCTATGTGTCGATTATCATTCCGTTCGTATTGGCTTACATCGCCTACGTCTGGAGGTCGATGGATAAGAAGAAACTCACCCCCGGTGAACTTGAAACCACCTCTCACAAGTATTGATAACACAATCTCCCTTATTCTTTTCAACCCACGGCTCTCCCACTTGAGTGTCCGTGGGTTGAAATTCATCACTGAGTATTCTTTGAATGAAAAGTAACAGTTCTTACGCATCATTATTCCTCACATTCTTTAAAATCGGGGCCTTCACCTTCGGCGGAGGCTGGGCGATGATCTCCATCATCGAACGCGAGATTGTCGACAAGCACCATTGGATTGAACGCGACGATTTCCTCGACCTCCTTGCCATAGCGCAGTCGTTGCCCGGTATTTTGGCGGTCAACATAGCCACAGCCGTGGGCGACAAGATCCGTGGCGGCAAGGGGAGCATCGTGGCCTCGGCCGGAACCATCCTCCCCTCTTTCCTTATTATACTGCTGATAGCCATCTTCCTCACCCCTGACATGATCAAGAACAATCACGTCATATCATCGATATTCATGGGGATACGCCCCTGCGTGGTGGCGCTTATCGTGGCTCCGGTAATAACTTCGGCCAAGGCGGCCAAACTGCAATGGCAAACGGTATGGATTCCGATTGTCGTGGCCGTAATGATCTCGCTCGACATGGGCACTGTGTCGAGCCCGATACTCTACATCGTGTTAGGTGGTCTCGGCGGCTTCCTTCTGTGGTGGAGAAAAGTGAAACATTCAAAAAAGGGTAATGACATATGACAATCTACTGGCAACTGATCTGGGCCTACCTCAAGATAGGCATTTTCGGATTCGGAGGAGGCTACGCAATGCTCTCGCTCGTCGAGAAATCGGTAGTGACACCCGGATGGATATCCGAAACCATGTTTACCGACATCGTCGCCATCTCGCAGATGACCCCCGGACCGATAGGTATAAACTCAGCCACCTACATAGGGTTCGTGGCACCCGGCAGCGTCAACCCGGCCCTATCGGGCGTCGGCTGGGGGATACTCGGCTCATGCCTGGCCACATTGGCAGTTGTGGTGCCGAGTTTCTTCCTTGTGCTCTACAGCTCGCATTTCATACGGCGACATAGCGAGAGCGGGGCCATAAAGGCCATCTTCTCCGGACTTCGTCCCGTGGTGGTAGGTCTGATAGCCTCCGCGGCCATCATGCTCATGAACGCCGCCAACTTCAACCCCAACGGCATAAGCTGGCAGCTCTGGGTCAACATAGCGATCTGCGCCATATCCTTCTGCCTGGCCTACTTCGCCATCACCTGGAGAAGGAAGAAAATCAAGATCCACCCCATCCTGATCATAATCATGGCAGGCATAGCCGGCTTCCTGATCTATTATTAAGGCCGCCACAAGCTGCAAAAATCCATGCTGCCTCATGCTGAAACATGCTGCCTCAAGCTGCAAAAAAATTCATGATGCCTCATGCTGAAACATGCTGCCCCATGATGCAAAAAAATCATGATGCCTCATGCTGAAACATGCTGCCACATGATGCAAAAATCATGATGCCACATGCTAAAACATGCTGCCACATGATGCAAAAATCACCCCCCCAAAAAGCAAAACAATGAATAAAACCGAGCAGAGCCGTTATCATCAGGCTCTCGATTTTCTTTTCAGTCAGCTCCCGATGTTCTCCCGCGTCGGAGCCGCCGCCTACAAACCGGGTCTCGACACAAGCCTGGCCATAGACGCATTCTTCAGCCACCCCCACCGCAAATTCAAAAGCATCCACGTCGGGGGTACCAACGGCAAAGGGAGTACCTCACACATGCTCGCCGCCATACTCCAGAAACAGGGGTATAAAGTCGGTCTATACACCTCCCCACACCTCGTTGACTTCCGCGAACGCATGCGCGTCAACGGCCAAATGATTCCCGAGGAGAACGTGATTGAATTTGTCGACGCCTGGCGCAACTCCGGCTACGAGGGACATCCCTCATTCTTCGAACTCACCATGATGATGGCTTTCGACTGGTTCGCCAAAGAGAATGTCGACTATGCCATTATCGAGGTCGGAATGGGTGGACGCCTCGATTCAACCAACATCATCACCCCCGAAGTCTGCGTCATCACGAATATCTCGAACGACCACACACAGTTCCTCGGTGACACCCTTCCGAAAATCGCCGCCGAAAAAGCGGGAATCATAAAGCATGACATACCGGTTGTGATAGGCGAGGCCGAGGGTGAGATCCGCGAGGTCTTCGCTGCTAAGGCAGCATCGGTCCGCGCCCCGATAACCTTTGCAGAAGACTCACCCCTCCTTATAAAAGCGGAGCGATGCGATTTTCCGAGACACTCGGAGGGATGTGTTTTTCCAAGAAAGTCGGAGCGATGTGCTTTTCCAAGAAAGTCGGAGCGATGCGGTGGCAACGGGGAGTATCACCCCGGATGGCTATGCACCACCCCGGAAGGTGAAATCAACGTGCCGCTCCCGGGCGACTACCAGCGAAAGAATATCAACACCGTGCTTCATGCCGTAAAAGCCATGCGGGAGGCAGGGATTCCCATTGACAGCAGAAGCGTTGTGGAGGGTATGCAGGAGGTTGATACCCTTACCGGATTACGCGGCCGCTGGACAATCCTCGGCCAATCCCCCCTCACCATAGCCGACACCGGACATAATGTGGCAGGCATCACCTACAATATGGCCCAACTCCGTCATCTTATGGCCACCCGCTCCGGAGCCACGTCAGAAAAAGATAGCCCATCAGGAGCCTCCTCAGAAAAAGATAACCCTGCAGGAGCCTCTTCAGAAAAAGATACCGCAGCCGGAGCCACGCTGCGTATTGTGATAGGATTTGTGGCAGACAAGGCCATCGACAAGATTCTCAAGCTATTGCCGTCCGAGGCCACCTACTATCTCACGAACGCCTCCATTCCACGCGCCCTACCGGCGGCCGACCTGAAACTGCGTTTCAACGAAGCCGGACTCGACGGCCGTGTCTATCCCGATGTAAAAACGGCCTACGCAGCCGCCCAAGCCGAGGCATCGCCCGAAGATATCATCTTCGTAGGAGGCTCCACCTTCATCGTCGCCGACCTCCTCTCCTGAAAGAAGCTCCCGGACAGCAAAGAAATAAGCTCCGGAAAGTGAGGAAAGAAGCCCCGGGAAGTGAGGAAAGAAACTCCGGAAAGTTAGGAAAAAAAGCCCCGAAAAGCAAGTTAATAACCCCCGGAAGCAAGAAAAAAAGCTCCGAAAGCAAGGTAATATCCCCCCGGAAGCAAGAAAAGAAGCTCCGAAAGCAAGGTAATAACCCCCGGAAGCAAGAAAAGAAGCTCCGAAAGCAAGGTAATATCCCCCGGAAGCAAGAAAAGAAGCTCCGAAAGCAAGGTAATATCCCCCCCGGAAGCAAGAAAAGAAGCCCAGGAGCAAGAAAATACCCCCGGGAAAGGGCTAAAAAAAAGCTTAGGCGTTCTGCCTAAGCTTTTTTCACATTCATTCTGAGGACTGTCAATCCTTTTCTTCACTAACGTTCTTCTTCTGCCGGGCATGGCTTTTCGACTGGTTGCTGCTGAAATCGCTCTCCTCCTTGAGGTCGATCTCCTTGCCTGTGTCGTCAATCACCTTATACTGCAGATAAGCCAGCGACTCATCGGCTATAATCTTGAAGCCGCGGCCATACTTTCTGCGCCATTTCCCATACAACGAGAACATACCCTTCTTGATATATGCCTCCACAAACGGATGCACATACATGTTGAACTTTCTGACTTTGAGAAGGTTCACTAAATAATCGAGCTTCTCGCCGAGCTTATCGGTGAAAAGGAGCGAGGGTTGAATCTCCCCTTTGCCAAAACAAGAGGGACATGTCTCGCTTGTAGTGATGTCAAGAGCCGGACGCACCCTCTGGCGGGTGATCTGCATGAGTCCGAATTTGCTTAGAGGAAGTATGTTATGTCTTGCCCTGTCATTGGCCATGACCTCGCGCATATGGTCGAACAGCGCCTGACGGTGCTCAACCTTGTTCATGTCGATGAAGTCAATCACGATGATGCCACCCATGTCGCGGAGTCTGAGCTGACGTGCTATCTCATCAGCGGCTTTAAGATTGACATCAAGGGCGTTCGATTCCTGGTCAGGACTGGCCTTGCTTCTATTGCCCGAATTCACGTCGATCACATGCAACGCCTCGGTATGCTCGATAATGATATAGGCACCGCTCTTGAACGATACGGTCTTGCCAAACGAGCTCTTGATCTGCCGGGTGATGTTGAAATGGTCAAAGATAGGCACATCTTTGCCATAAAGCTTAACTATGTCTTTGGTTTCGGGTGCTATGAGAGCCACATAATTCTGGATCTGCGCGAAAGTCTCAGCCTCGTTTACGTAAATATTCTCGAAATTCGGGCTGAAGATATCGCGTATCACACTCACGGCTCTGGAATCTTCCTCATAAATCAGCATCGGAGGCTGGCTCCTCTGCATCTTGGCTATCGAGTCTTCCCAGCATTTCACAAGAGTTCTCATCTCATGGTTCAGTTCGGCTACCCTCTTGTTCTCGGCCGATGTGCGCACAATCACGCTGAATCCTTTGGGCTTTATGCTGCCGATAAGCTGACGCAGACGGATTTTCTCTTCAGTCGACTTGATTTTCTGCGATATCGAAATCTTATCGCCGAAAGGCATAAGCACCATGAAGCGCCCCGTGAAGGAGATTTCGGTGGTAAGTCGCGGACCTTTTGAAGAGATAGGCTCCTTAGCAATCTGCACGAGGAGCTGCTGACCCGGCTGGAGCACATTCTGGATAGTGCCCTGTTTCGGGATATCCGGTTCAAGTTTGAACTTGGATATGTTGGGAATCTTTTTCTTGTCGGCCATCGCCTCCTCCAGGAAAGCGTTGTAGCTGGAGAACTGCGGGCCGAGGTCGAGATAATGAAGAAAAGCATCTTTTTCGTAGCCCACATCAAGGAATGCCGCGTTCAGTCCGGGCATTATCTTCTTTACCTTAGCCAGATAGAGGTCGCCTACGGCGTAGGCTATGTTGCGGCTCTCCTTCTGAAGCGACACAAGCCGCGAGTCTTCAAGAAGAGCTATCGATATCTCTTTCTGCTGTACGTCTACTACTAATTCGCTTTTCATTTTTAAATTTAAGGATCTGGCACGGACACATCTGTTCAGATGCCACCGCACGTGAGATACAAAAAAAGAACAAACTTATATGGGTGAAGAAACCACTTCACCCATTTTCCCGTTTGTTCCTTGGAGCTGGTCCGTCTTATTTCTTCTTATGACGATTCTTTCTCAGTCTCTTTTTGCGTTTGTGGGTAGCCATCTTGTGGCCTTTTCTTTTCTTTCCGCTTGGCATATTGGTTAATATTATGGTTAATTAATAAATATTTTCTATCGTCCGGTTTGATGGGGCCGGATATGATACACCGTCTGAAAAGGTGCTTCGCAGCTCCCTCTACATTTCGGCGGTGCAAATATCGGAATTTTTTTTCAAACTGAAAAAGATTGATGCCAAAAATCCCGTTTTTTCCCTGTTTTTATTGTGAAATCTCGGTCAACGACACCCCGTCAAGGCTCTCCAACCTCCCTTTTATCTCCCCGGCGGTATCGGCCCGGAAACTCAGACGCATCGTGCAGGTGTTGTCGAAAGTGCGTTCGAGCACTTCTATGCCGTATGTCTTGACGAGCTTCATAACGCCGTCGGCGGCGACATATGGAAACACCACCTCCACACTCTCCATACGGTGCATCTCTTTGATGCCGGCGTCGTCGAGAGCCAGCGCGGCTGCCTCGCGGTAGGCGGCTATCAGCCCGGGTGTCCCGAGCTTGATACCTCCGAAGTATCTCACCACTATCACAAGCACGTCGGTCAGCCCACGGCTGTTGATCTGACCCAATATCGGTTTTCCGGCCGTGCCTGAGGGCTCGCCGTTGTCGTTGAGCTGCCACTCCTCGCGCAATGGCCCTATCATGTAGGCCCAGCACACATGGCGCGCGTCATGATATTCATTCTGATACTCCTTGATGTAGGCTTTGGCTGTGGCGGAGTCCTCAACTTTTATAGCAAACGCTATGAAGCGGCTCATCTTCTCGCGAAGCTGACCCTCGCCATCCTTGCAGATTGTGTAGTATACGTCGGTCATTTCTATATTGTTCCCGCTTGGGGAGGTGTGTTAAGGCCCGGCTCCGCACGATGTCGGGAAGCCGGGCCGGATCATCTTTTGGTTCTGTCGCTCTTCCCGGCTCAGCCGAAGAAGTTGGTTATGGCTATCCCGGGCTTGTCGTAAAGAAGCATCCCGTTGGCCACTTTCTCAGCCTCCTGCAGACCCATATCCTCTTTCACAATGGTGAGGGCCCAGATCATGGCGTTGGAGGGACCGTTGCCAAGGACAAACTTCCCTGACACAACCACAGGCTTATCCTCTACCACAGCTCCGGTCATGAGCTCCTCAAAACCGGGATAACAGGTCGCCTTTTCCCCTTCGAGCAGACCGAGACGCCCGAGCACTACAGCGGGAGCGGCGCATATGGCGGCTATCTTTCCGCTCTCGGATGTGGCCTGACGTTTCAGAAGCCCCTGCAGGGGTGCGAACTCATACAGATTGGTGGCGCCGGGCATTCCGCCGGGGAGCACCAGCCAGTCGGGCGAGGAGAAGAGTGTGTTGTCATAAAGCAGGTCGGCGTTGACGGTCACACCGTGCGCCCCTTTCACCTGCAATGCCGAAGTTATGGATACTGTCTTCACATCTATGCCGGCGCGGCGGAGCACGTCGACAGCTGTGAGTGCCTCTATCTCTTCGAATCCTTCGGCAAGGAATACAAATGCGTTGCTCATAGGTAAGTTATTTAGGGATTGTGTTTTATAGCCCGTCGTGACCCAGCCTCCGCTGATTCCTGACGGGGTTGTTGTTAAAGTATTGAGATAAAATTTCGTCAAAAATAGTCATTTTTATTCATTTTAGCTAACTTTGCAGAAAATTTTTTCTTAGATATGCGTATATCACCCTTGAATTTTATCAGACGCTATGCCGTGGCTGCCTCTGCCGTAGCCCTTCTCTCCGGACTCGCAGCCTGTGGCGGCGAGAAGTATCACAAGGCTGACGGCATGGTGTGGAACACCACTTACCACATCACTTATGAGGGCGACCCCGAACTTGCCGACTCTGTCCTTATCGTGCTGGAGAAAGTGGGGAAGAGCCTCAACGTGTTTGACACTACCTCGCTCGTGAGCCGCGTCAATGCCGCCGACTCTGTGATTATCGACTCCCATTTCCGTAAGGTCTACAACACCTCGCGCAAGATAAGCAACGCGAGCCGGGGGATGTTCGACCCTACCCTCTCACCCCTTATCTCGGCCTGGGGATTCGGACCGGGCCACAAACCCACCGCCGACACCACAAAGGTGGCGGAGATACTGAAATATGTGGGCATAGATAAAACGCACCTCGCCGGCGACACCCTCGTTAAGGATGACCCGCGCCTCAACTTCAATTTCTCTGGCGTGGCGAAGGGTTACGGCTGCGATGCCGTGGCCTCGATGTTCAAGCGCAACCGTGTCAGCAATTATCTTATCGAGATTGGTGGCGAGATCGCCGTGTCGGGTCTGAGCCCGAGCTTCGAGCAGTGGTCGATATCAATCGACCGTCCGGTGCATTCTGACTCTGCCATCGTACATGACGCCGCCGCTGTGGTGAAGGTGACGGATGCCGGTATCGCCACCTCGGGCAATTACCGCAATTTCCACCGCCAGGGCACACGCACCCTCGGGCATACAATCTCGCCGAAGACGGGACGCCCTGTCGAGACCGACGTGATCAGCGCCACGGTAATAGCCCCTACGGCTATGGAGGCTGACGCCGCTGCCACCGCCTGCATGGCGGCCGGAAGCGAGGTGGCCAAGGAGATGGTGAGCCAGCTAAAGTATGAGTGCATGCTCATTTTGGCCGATTCCACCACTTGGATGACGCAGGGTCTGCGAACTCTCCTTAAGGAATAACGTTGTAATGTCAGAGGGGATGACTTCCACCATCCCCTCCTGACTGAAATGTTTATTCCACCATATGATGAATCCACTATGAAAACATCACATCTTCTTCCTCTTCGCGGGGCTGCCGTGGCGGCTCTGTGCCTCCTCGTTCTCCTGTCGGCCAACCTGATTCATGGTGAACGGCATAACCTTGTACCCACTCCGGCCAACACCTCCGGACGCGAGACTGTCGGACTCGTGCTGAGCGGCGGCGGAGCAAAGGGTATCGCCCATGTGGGGGTGATTAAGGCTCTTGAGGAGAACGGCATACCTATCGATTACGTCACAGGCACTTCGATGGGCGCAATCGTCGGCTCGCTCTACAGCTGCGGATGGTCGCCTGAGGAGATGATGGCTTTCTTCACTTCGAAAGATTTCAGCTACTGGAGCACCGGTGTCATCAACCCTAAGGATGAGTTCTATATCTCCAAACCGGCACCCTCTCCGAAATGGCTCTCGGTAAATCTCAATTTCAAGGATTCGAGCAATAATATCGTCAACCAGATTATCCCGAGCTCGCTAATCAGCCCGCTCCCGATGAATATCGAGTTCCTGAAACTCTTCACACCTTATTCAGAACAGTGCTCAGAGAATTTCAACAATCTCTTCGTGCCGTTCCGTTGCGTCACGAGCGATATCTACCATAAGCATAAGATTGTATGCTCAAAGGGCTCTCTCGGCGACGCTGTCAGGGCTTCGATGAGTTTCCCGCTGGTTTTCAAACCTATCGAGATGGATGGCGTGCTGGTTTACGACGGCGGAATATATGACAATTTCCCCGTTGATGTGATGCAGAATGATTTCAACCCTGACTTCATAATCGGTGTGTCGGTCTCAGCGGCGGATACAAAGCCGATCCAGAACGACATCTACAGCCAGTTAGAGGATATGATTATCCAGAATAACGATTATTCGGTCCCGGCCAAGGATGCCGTCAAGATACAGGTGCCGGTGCTTGATTTCGGTGTGCTCGACTTCCCGGCTGCAAAGGAGATCTATTCAATCGGCTACAAGACGGGTCTTAGTATGGTTGATTCCATCAAGAAGCGGGTCAGGGCCACCGAACCGTTTGAGAATGTGACCCGTCGCCGCGCATCGTTCGCCAAGGCCACCCCTGAGGTGACGTTCGATTCGGTAAAGGTAACGGGCGCCACCCCGAGCCAGACACGTTATCTCACTTATCTCTTTGAGGGTGAGGATATACGCCGCCCGCATCCCATCACACTACCGGAGGCACAGGATGCCTATTACCGTGCGGTGACCGACGGTAAACTCTCTGACCTTCTCCCGCAGGCTCAGTTCGGCCGCGACGGCCATAACACTCTCCTGCTTGAGGCTAACGTGAAGAATCCGTGGAATATCGGCGTGGGCGGCTGGATCACCACCTCAACCAACAGTATGCTCTATATCGATTTCGGCTATCACACCCTGAGCCTGAACAGCCTTGACCTCGACCTCGGCATATGGGTTGGCCAGAGTTATTTCGCCGGACGTGTGGCGGGTAAATTCGCACTGCGCACCTCTTTCCCCTCGTTCATGCAGTTGGAGGCGGTGATAAGCCGCCAGAAGTATTATGATTCTGAATTGCTCTTCTATGAGAACACCACACCCTCTTTCATAACCGACACCCAGGGATTCCTCCAGATGAATTACGAATGGGCCTTGGGTCGTGAGGCGAAGGGGTTCGCGAGCCTCGCCTACGGCTGGGAGGGTGACAACTATTTCCCCTATAACAATGGCGATTTCAACACGTCAAGTAAGGATAAGAGCCGCTATAAAATTGCCGCCCTGAAAGCGGGTGTCGAGCTCAACACCCTCAACGACCAGCTTTACCCCTCGGAGGGTAAGGAGTGGAAGCTCAATCTCCTCCTCAGTCATGAGACCAGCAAGTTCATCTCCGGCACACCCACTGAGGCATCAATCCCCTGGAAGGGACATCTGCGCGGGTCGGCCGAACTTCTCTGGCGTCATTATTTCGGCCTGCACCGCAATTTCAAGCTCGGTGCCATGGTCAACGGACTCGCCACGCTACAGAAACTCTATCAGAATTACACGGCGGCGATGATACATTCCTACGCCTTCGCCCCCACCCCCTCGACGCGCAATTATTTCAACGTGGCGTTCAGGAGCGACAATTACGGGGCCATCGGCCTTATGCCGGTATGGTCGCCGGTGAGCCGTGCGCAGCTGCGCGGCGATTTCTTCTTCTATTGCCCGATACGCGGGGTTAAAGAGAGTAGCGACGGAACGGCCCATTACAACGGCTGGTTCCGCAAACCTCAGTTTATCGGTGAGGTCGCGGCCGTCTATAACTTCCCGTTCGCGTCGCTATCACTTTACGCCAATTATCTCTCGTCACCTTCGCGCAACTGGAACTTCGGCATCAACTTCGGCCTCTATTTCCAGGCTCCGCGTCTGTTACGTTGATACTCAATTCTTCTGCGGCTGTATGTAGCTGTCCTTGAATCCGAGGAAGTAGAGCACACCGTCAATCCCAATGGTTGAGATGCTCTGCCCGGCCTCGGCCTTCACTTTCGGCTTTGCGTGGAAGGCTATACCTAATCCGGCCTCCGAGAGCATCGGGAGGTCGTTGGCTCCGTCACCCACGGCTATGGTCTGCGCTATGTTGATATTCTCAACCTGGGCTATCAGCCGGAGAAGCTCCTTCTTGCGGCGGCCGTCAACGATATCCCCGAGATGGCGTCCGGTAAGTTTACCGTCGGGGCCGATCTCAAGGTCGTTGGCATACACATAGTCGAAATTATACTTCTGCTTGAGATAATTGCCGAAATATGTGAAACCGCCCGACAGTATGGCGGTCTTGTAGCCTGAGCGTTTCAGCACCTCCATAAGACGGTCCACCCCCTCTGTTATGGGGAGATTCTCGGCAATCTCTTTCATCACACTCACGTCGAGCCCTTTGAGAAGGGCCACACGGCGTTTGAAACTCTCCTCGAAATCGATCTCTCCGCGCATGGCCGATTCGGTTATGGCGCGTACCTCCTCACCCACTCCGGCACGGTCGGCAAGTTCGTCGATCACCTCGGTGCGTATGAGCGTGGAGTCCATATCGAAGCATATGAGGCGGCGTGAGCGGCGGTAGATGGTATCCTCCTGAAGGGAGATGTCGAAGTTCAGGCTCTGCGACAGACTCATGAAATCCTCCTGCATCTGCAGACGGTCCTTCGGAGTGCCTCTCACCGAGAACTCTATACAGGCCTTCGTGGCGGGAAGCTCACCCTCGTTCAGCGGGATACGTCCCGTAAGACGGGAGATGGCGTCGATGTTCAGACCCTGGTCGCTGATTATGCGCGTGGTCTCTGAAATCTGGCGTGCCGTTATCTTGCGCCCCAAGATGGTGATGATGTAGCGGTTCTTACCCTGCATGCCCACCCATTTCTCGTAATCCTCATCGCTTACCACACTGAAGTCAACCTGCACTTTCAGCTCGCGTGTCTTGAAGAGCAACTCCTTCAGGATATCGCCGCTGCGGCGGCTGTCGGTCTTGAAGAGTATGCCTAACGAGAGGGTATGGTGGATGTCGGCCTGGCCGATGTCGAGAATCTGGGCGTCATGACGCGCCAAAATCTCAGTCAGCGCGGTGGTGAGACCGCACTGGTCGGCTCCTGAAATATTGATTAGAATAAGTTCCCTCTCCCCCTCGTCAGGAACGGGGGAAGAGGGAGTCTGAAGTGTATTAATCATCTAAAAGAATTGCAATTCCTGATTATTTGGAGTTTTCAAGGAGAGCGATTTTCTCGTTGATCTGTGCGATCTCCTCCTTGATTTTCTCAATCTTGCGCTCAAACTCCTTGAGCATAGAGTTTCCGGCTGACGACTTCACGGAGAAGAAACCGAGGTTGTTCTCGATTGTCTTGATCTCGTTCTGACGGGCCTCGACGGCACGCTGCAGGCGCTCGCGCTCACGGCCGATGCTGTTGCGGTCGCCCTCCATCTTCTTCACCTCACCCTCGAAGCGCTTCATGCGCTGACGGCTCTCGCGGTTGTCGAAAGCGGTGAAGAGGCGGCTCAGCTCATTGCGGTAAGCGTTGTTGATGCTCTCCTTATGCTTGAAGGGTACGAATCCGGTCTTCTGCCAGGCATCCTGGAGTTCGCGGATCTTCCCGATTACGTCGCGGCGGTCCGACTCTTCGGAGATAGCCTTGAGTTGCTCGATGATGGCCTGTTTTGCCTTGAGATTCTCGGTCTCCGCGCTGCGCTGCGCGCCGAAATGTTTCTTGCGTGCGTCATGGAAAGCGTCGACAGCGGCACAGAAACGTTTCCAAATCTCGTCGCCCTGCTTGCGGCGCACCACACCTACAGTGCGCCATTCAGCCTGAAGGGCCTGCATCTCCTCAAGCGAGCCACGCTCCTCTGCGCGGGGAAGGAGAGCCTCGGCCTTCTCGCAGAGCGCCTCCTTCTTGGAGAGGTTCTCGCGGAATTCATCCTTTGTCTTCTTGAAATATTCAGCCTTGGCCAGGAAGAAGGCGTCGCAAGCCTTGCGGAAACGTGCGAAAAGGGTGGCGTTGCTCTTGCGCGGGGCGAAGCCTATCTCCTTATACTCCTTCTGCCACTCGATAATCTCCTTTGTTCTGGCATCCCATTCAGCAAAAGAATTGAGGCTGTTCACGTCGATGGCCTCGACCTTCTCGCAGAGGAGAGTCTTGGCATTCTCATTCTCCTGCTCCTCTGCCTTGCGTGAGGTGAAATAATCCTGATGACGTTTGTTGACTGCCGTAGAGGCCTCCTTGAATTCATTCCAGATCTCGTCGCGGAGCTCCTTGGCCACCGGACCGATCTCGCGCCACTGCTCGTGGAGTGTCTGCAGATTCTTGAAAGCCTCGATCACATCCTCGCACTGTGCGAGTTCCTTGGCTTTCTCCACAAGGGCCTGTTTCTGCTCGAGGTTCTTCTTGAAGTCGAGGTCGCGCAGCTCCTTGTTCATCTTGAGGCGGTCATAGAAGAGCTCCACTGTCTGCTGGTAACTCTTCCAGAGGTCGTTCTCGCTTCCGGCGGGCACCTCGCCCACCTCCTTGAAAGCTGCCTGGAGTTCCTGGAATTTCGGGAACTGGAGGTTGATGTTGTCGATATCCTCGGCAATCGTCTTGAGTTGTTCGATGATGCTCGATTTCTCCTCGAGGTTCTTGCGGCGTTCCTCCTCCCTCTCTTCGAGGAAAGCGGCTCTCTTCTCGCGGAATTCGGCGAGCAGGGCCTTCATCTCCGGCTCGTCGGGGTCGGGGGTAGCCGAGAATTGCTCGGGGGTGTTGCCGGCCTCGATGAAAGCCTCGAGAGCGGCAGTAGCCTCACGGTTGGTTAGTGTATAATAAGCTTGCTTGATAGCTGCCACTTCCTTATGGGCTTCCATATTGCCCGAGGCAAGAATCTCCTTCATGGCCCCGATCATCTCGGGTTTGGTCATCGAGTGGTAGTTTCTTGCGGGGTTGACAACTTCGTCGCGGTTCAGGTCGTCGGCGTTTGACGACAACTTATCAAGCTCATTCATTGCTGATTGGGTGTTTACGGGAATGTCGCGGCCTTACATCTGATTTTTGATTTTCCGGGCATTCCATTGGGTTAAGTTTTGAAAAGAGTCTCCCCTTACGGGGGAAGCCCTCCTGTGTTATTTCGAAATCACTTTTGCCGATATGATGCGGATATCCTCCTTCGGACGGTCGGATGGGTCGGTCTCGACCTTCTGGATTTTCTCCACCACGTCCATACCTTTGAGCACCTCACCGAACACGGTGTACTGTCCGTCGAGATGGGGTGTACCACCCTTCTCCACATAGTCGAGTTTCACCTGCTCGGGCAGGGGCTGCGGCTTCACGTTCTCCTCGGTCTCCTTTATGAGCTGCTGGCGCAGATTCTCGAGGCCCTCCCTGTCGCCTGCGGCCTGGAGCTGCTGGATAGTGTCGCGGTGCTGCATGGTGAGGTTCTGGAAATAAGCCTGCAGCTGCTGGTTCATCAGTCCGGCCTCAAGCTGCTGAATCTGCGATTCGGGCACTTTGCGTCCGGTGACGATATAGAACTGCGACCCTGAGGAGCGGCGCTCCGGATTTACGGCGTCACCTGTGCGGGCAGCGGCCAGTGCGCCATACTTGTGATAATGACGGGGGTAGTCAATCTCGGCCTCGATTGTGTAGCCGGGATCGCCGGCTCCCAACTGCTCGCCGGGGGCTGCCTCCTTCGATTTGGGATCGCCCGTCTGCACCATGAAATTATCTATGACACGGTGAAAAAGCACACCGTCATAGAAACTCTCGCCGACAAGCTTGAGGAAGTTGTCGCGGTGCAGAGGGGTGTCGTTGTAGAGTTCTACGGTGATATCGCCCAAGGTAGTCTTGAGTTCCACCACCGCTCCACCTGCTTCTGGTTGATTGGATGTCTCCATTGTTGCGGTTGTTGTCTGTGAACAGGCTCCGGTCACTCCTATCAGGAGCGATGCCACAGCCGATAAAAATTTCTTCATTCCTGGATTGATGTTCATGAAGGTCAGAGGCAGTCGAATGCCGCTCCTTCGGGATAAATCCGTTTATAGATTCTTCTGAAGTTGTCGTCGCTGGCCTTCAGCTCATCTGCCCTCTCCTTGTAATCGGCGCCCCAGATTGCCTCGAGAAGCGACCCGATGTAACGTCTTTCACGGTCTTTAGAGATGGCGGCCTCTATCAGAGGCGACAGCCAGGGGAGATAAGTGGTCTTGTCGACAGCTGCAAGAAAACGTGCGCTGCTGGCCAGGAACTGGCCGGTGAGGTCAACTCTTTTGAGGTTCTCAACAAGTTCGGGCATCTGCTCTGAGCATGTCTCGAAGTTGTTGACAATGTACTCGTAAGTGGCCATTCCGTCAGGGTCGTTTTCAAGATGTTTTAAAGTTTGATCCATTGCATTCATGTTTTCGTGACGCAAAAATAAGAATTTTATCTAAATGAATAAAATAAAGCGTAAAATTTTTCTTTATTTGAACGATTTATTAATTTTGCAATGTTAAAAAATGGTCTCCCGAGGGTGTTTTTTTAACTATTCAGGCGATTTCACCCCCGAAATCCCCCTCACCCCACCGCGACAGGGAGACACCTAAAACTTAGAGTGAGATATGAGTGAAAGCAACAACGGGAGCCGGTTCCATCCCGTCATAGTCATAGGGCGCCAGTTCGGCAGCGGCGGCCGCCGCATAGGGCGTCTCGTGGCCGAGGAGCTCGGCATACCTTATTATGATAAGGAGCTTCTTTCTGAGGCGGCCTCGCGTCTGGGGTTCGCCCCTGAGATTTTCGCGGCCGCCGACGAGAAACGCCCCTCCCCCTTCAGTTCGCTGCTGCAAGGAATGTATGGCATAGCCGACAATTTCCACACCACCTCGATGTGTGGCGAGGAGCTCTATCATGAACAGAGCCGTATTATAAGAGGTATATGCGAGGAGGGACCCTGTGTGGTGGTTGGCCGCACGGCCGACTATATCATGCGCGACCATCCCGGCCTGCTCAGCATATTCCTGCACGCCCCGATTGAGTCAAGGGCGCGCCTCATCATAAGCCGTGGCGACGCGGCCGACCTCCAGCATGCCTCCGACCTGGCCCGGAAACGCGACCGCGACCGCGAGAACTACTATAATTATTTCACCGGCGGCCGATGGGGGCATGCCTCCAATTATCACCTCACCCTCGATGCCTCAGCACTGTCTGACAGACTGATAGCCGACATCATCATAATGGCTGCACGCAACAAAGGGGCATGATTTTTTATCAGATAATCCAAACATTTTTCTCAGATGATAAAATAAAGTTTGCGATTATCCGTTATTATAGAAATTATTGAGATTGAAGTGGGGTCTGTCGCCGGGCGCTTGGCGCGTCGGGAGGAAAGTCCGGACAACACAGAGCGGCATGCTTCCTAACGGGAAGTCGGCGGCGACGTCGAGGATAAGTGACAGAAAACAACCGCCTCCTCCGGGAGGTAAGGGTGAAAAGGTGGGGTAAGAGCCCACCGGCTCCGATGGCGACAC
>CANPMT010000060.1 GCA_947575235.1 uncultured Porphyromonadaceae bacterium | reverse complement strand
ATTGAATATCAATAATTTCAAAGTACTCTTATGATTTTTTAGTGGACACTAATGAATTGGAATTAACTTTGCAGCATGAAAAAAGGAGCTACCGTTTTTCATGTCCCGATGCTTATATATTGCATTCTTACATTGCAGGATTTTAAGGTAAAACTATACTACTAAATGATTATCAGGTTAATTTTTATTATCGGATTGACCATAGGTTCGGCTCTCGCCTCTCTGGCGCAGACTGTTCCGGCACCCTCTTCCGATAAGGATTCTCTCGATTCCCGCACTCTCGACGAAGTGGTGGTAACAAGCCAGTCGGCCGCACGACGCATTGATAATGTGCAGCTTGGCGCCGAAAAACTGGAGATGACTGTGCTCGAGAAAGCTCCGGTGCTCTTCGGGGAGATCGACATTATAAAATCTATCACTCTCCTTCCGGGCGTGCGGCAGGAGAGCGAGGGCTCGGGTGGATACATGGTGCGTGGCGGAACCGCCTCGCAGAATCTTGTGCAGCTCGACGGAGCCACCCTGTATAACCCTTCGCACGTCATGGGTATCTTCTCCACATTCAACGAGGAGGCCCTCGGCGGCGCCACCCTGTACAAGGGACTTATGCCGGCATGCTTCGGGGGCGCCACCTCTTCGGTGCTTGACATTCAGTTGGCGCCGGGAAATATGCAGCGTTGGCATGCCGCAGGCACAATCGGTCTGTTGGCTGCCAAAATCAATGCCAACGGTCCGATTGTGAAGGATAAGCTCTCGCTGGCCGTGAGCGCACGCCGGTCTTACGTGGATATGTTCCTGAAAATGGTGCCCAAATACCGAAGCACGGTGATGCATTTCTATGACGTCAACGCCAAACTGCGATACCGTCCGCGCCCTGACGACTATGTGGATGCCTCCTTCTCCATAACCCACGACAACATGGGTATATCTGACATCATGTGGATGGACTGGGGAAATATGGCCGCCTCCGTGAAATGGACAGCCCGCAGAGGCGACCGCTGGCGATTCGTCACCACAGGCGCTTGGACTGACTACACCGGCGATATGTGGATGGATATAATGGGCGACAACCAGCGCCTCGACGAATATATCCGCACCGTGTCGGTAAATGAGGGGATATCGTTCGCAATCAATGAGAACCATGAGATTGAGGGTGGCGTGCGCTCGGAACTATTCAGGGTGAAATCGGCTGAATGGGCCGTGAATAACTCTCGCGAGAAGGATATCCGCTCAGGCTGGAGCAATGACCTCTGGCTCAGCTATTCGGGGGATATCGCCGACCGTTTCTCTCTGCAGGCTGGGGTGAGAATGAGCTTTTTCTCCGCGCTGAAGGGGCACTCCTTCGAAGAAATGGTCGACTATTACAACCCCGGGATCGAGCAACGCCCGGACGGGATTGCCAAGACATATGTGTCATGCGAGCCTCGCGTGAGCATGAAGTACAGCCTCTCCCCTCTCCACTCGCTGAAAGCGGGTGCCACGGCAAGCTCGCAGAACCTCCATGCAATTCGCACGTCGGCCAATACTTTCCCCTTTGACCGATACGCTATAACCTCGGCATACATAAAACCGGAATATGCCTGGCAGTACTCGCTCGGATACACCGGCACCACCGACAATGGAATGTGGGAATGGTCGGCCGAAGGTTATTATAAGGATATGCGTAACGTGTATGATTACCGCTCGGGGGTGACGATATTCTCCAGCATAAATCTGGAGCAACTGATTTTAGGTGGGAAAGGACGCTCTTATGGAATGGAGCTCATGCTGCGCAAGAACTCGGGGAGACTCACAGGCTGGATCTCATACACACTGTCAAAAACCCGTACCAAAATCGACGGTATAAATGATAACCGTTGGTATGACGCCTCCAACGACCGCCGCCATGACCTCAACGTGGTGGCGATGTACGACCTTACCGACCGCTGGAGCCTCTCGGCCTCTTTCCTCTATGCCTCGGGGCAGGCGCTCTCTGTGCCTGACGCAAAATATCAGCTCTCGGGGGGCACCGTGTATTATTACAGCCAGCGCAACAGCTACCGAACCCCGGCAACCCACCGCCTCGACGTATCGGCCACCTACCGCCATGTGGGGAGGAAGCTCACCTATGAATGGACGTTCGGTATCTATAACCTCTACAACCATTACAACCCGTATATGATATACTTCGAGAACTGCCCCGAAAACCCCTCCGGCACCCGTGCCGTGCAGTATTCGATGTATGGTCTCGTACCATCAGTTTCATATACTCTAAAATTCTGACAACATGAAATTTATAAAATATATAATATTTATTATAATAATTAGTATAACTACCTCATGTGAGAAGGAGATTGATTTCGAATATCACGACATTCCACGCCAGCAGGTAATTGAGTGTATCATCACCCGTGAGGGGGTGAGCGTCAGGCTGACTGAGACGGTAGCCACCGACGAACCCTTCACCGACGATACTGTCACGGATGCCGACGTGACGCTCACCGACATCACTGCCGATATCGCCTATACCCTGACTCCCGGCGCGGGTGGGGCGTTCACTCTCAGCGGGCTGAAGGGGGAACCGGGCCATACCTATGAACTTACCGTAAACAGAGATGGGAAGAGATATACCTCCACAAGCACCATGCTCCCCCCTACTGAAATAATATCGGCTGAGTTCAACTGGATAAAGATGCCTTATGATGATGTGGCAGTGCTGAAGGTGCAGTTCAGACAGGACTCCGATCCGGAGACCCGTTACTGGATGCGGGTCTACCGCAACGGCGAGCCTTATGAATGGCAGGCCATCTCCTCGCATAATGGTGTGGATGGTGTGGTGAGAGGTATGCTGTTGACCTCTCGCAAGGATACGGATGAGGAGGATGACAATTCCGTACTGGTCGACGGCGATGTCGTGGAGATTGAGGTTATGCCTATATCAAAGGTGATGGCCGACTATCTCGACTCGCTTAACAACGGCGACTATAACGGCAACCGGATGTTTGAGGGCGACTATTGCCTGGGATATTTCTTAGCTGCCCCGATGGCCACCACAAGTATTGTGTATCACCCCGATGATATCCCTTATGCCGAATGAATAGTGGTGCGTTTTATGTGAGACGTAAAAGTTTTTAGCGTTTTTTACAGGTCATTTTGAGGTTATATCATAGTTTTTGCCTAAATTTGGGAATTAATTAAAATTAGTCTCTAATAGCAATGAAATATAACCGCATTCTTCTCAAACTTTCGGGCGAGTCGCTCATGGGTAAGCAGGGCTATGGCATCGACACTGAACGCCTCAATTCTTATGCCCTCCAGATTCAGCAGGCTGTCAACAACGGCGTGCAGGTCGGTATCGTAATCGGCGGCGGAAATATTTTCCGCGGCCTCTCCGGCGCATCAAAAGGTTTTGACCGTGTGAAGGGTGACCAGATGGGTATGCTCGCCACTGTGATCAACTCCCTGGCTCTCAGCTCGGCTCTCGAGGCTATCGGACAGCCGGCCAAGGTGCTCACCGCCATCCCGATGTTCCCGATCGGCTACCCCTACTCCAAATGGGAGGCTATAAAGGCCCTCAAGGAGGGAACGGTGGCTATCATGAGCTGCGGCACAGGAAGCCCCTATTTCACCACCGACACAGGTTCGGCCCTCAGAGCCATCGAGATTGAAGCCGACGTAATGCTGAAGGGCACACGCGTCGACGGCGTCTACACGGCCGACCCCGAGAAGGACCCCGAAGCAAAGAAATTCGACCATATCACTTATGAGGAGGTAATTGCCCGCAACCTCAAGGTGATGGATATAACCGCAACAGCCCTCTGCAAGGAGAACCATATGCCCATCTACGTATTCAATATGGATAAGGAGGGTAACCTGGCAAAGATGCTCGACGGTGAGAATGTGGGTACACTCGTTGATTGAATCACATAAATACACAACATATCATGGAAGTAAAGGAATATCTTGACAACGCGAAAGATAATATGGAACTGGCCGTTGAATATCTCGACGACACTCTTTCGCACATCCGCGCAGGCAAAGCCTCGGCCCGTCTGCTCGACGGTATCCGCGTTGACTATTACGGCTCGCAGGCACCCATCTCGAATGTGGCCAACATCTCTGTGCCTGACGCCCGCACTATCGCCATCACTCCCTGGGAGAAATCTATGTTCAAGGAGATTGAGAAGGCTATCATCAATTCCGAACTGGGCATAACTCCGGAGAATAACGGTGAGGTGATACGTCTATCTATCCCGCCGCTTACCGAAGACCGCCGCAAGCAGCTCGTGAAGCAGAGCAAGGCCGAGGCCGAGAATGCCAAGGTGTCGGTAAGAAACGCCCGCCGCGAGGCTATCGAGGGTCTCAAGAAGGAGATCAAGAAGGGTCTCAGCGAGGACGTCGAGAAGGATGGCGAGAATGAGGTGCAGAAACTTCACGACAAATTCATGAAGAGAATCGACGATATCTTCGCCGCAAAGGAGAAGGAGATCCTTACCGTCTGATCCTAAGCCTCACCATTCAGGTTTAATTTATCATAAGTTAAGATGACAGCTTCTATCACCCGGAACGCTCTCATCTTAACTTCTTTTTTTACCCCTTTCCCCCTTCCAGCCACTGTCAAATACGCCCTCCCCTGATTATGGTATCTGTAATCACACCTGTATATAATGCCGCCCCGTATCTCCGGGAGGCTATCGACTCTGTCCTTGCCCAGACATATACCGACTGGGAACTTATACTGATTGATGACGGTTCAACCGATTCATCCGGTGAAATCTGCACAGAGGCGGCCCGCCATGACAGGCGTATCCGGAGCTATCACACCCCAAACCATGGGGTGTCGGCGGCCCGCAACCTCGCCCTGTCGCTGGCCAAGGGTGATTTCATAACTTTTCTCGATGCCGACGATATACTTCATCCCCTCTTCCTGGAATGTATGGTCGACGCATCGCCGGGTATGGATATGGTGTGGTGCCGCATGGCCAATTTCTCCGACACCTCCACCCTTATGCAGTCTGCAAGATTCACAGCCCCTTCCGGATATAAAAAAATTCTCAAGACTCCTGTTGTAACCGACGGCACAGTAGCTACACAGGATATGCTCTACCAGAGCGACCCCGATTGCTCACCTTGCGCCAAGTTATTCGCGCGTCATCTTTGGAATGACCGTTATTTCCGCACAGGCATACGCTATGAGGATCTTGATATAATACCTATTATAACACTCTCCGCCCGCCGCGTAGGTGGAATGGTGACACAACTCTATTTCTACCGTCAGCATCCCGAAAGCTTCATACATACGTTCACACTGCAGCGGGCCGACGTTCTCGACGTCACCGCCCGATTGTCGGCCTATATGGCGACAAATGCCCCGCGCCTTGTGAGGGGAGCGCGTTCGCGCCAGCTGAGCGCCAACTTCAATATCTTCGGTCTGATAGCCGCCCACCGCGATGAACTTCCGGAAGCTGAGCGTGTGAGAGCGGATGAGATAGCCGCCGGCTGCTGGGAAATGATAAAGGGGTTGCGCAGACAGTCGCTGCTCAACCCCTCTGTGAGAGTAAAGAATAAAATAGGCATTATACTAAGTTATATCGGTGGACGCCCTTTGCTGAGGCTCTTTTCGCGACGCCTCTACCGCTGATCCTGCCGTGAGGCAAGCATCCACCGGCACATCTGCCAAAGGGCGATACCCGCGCTCACCGAGACGTTGAGCGAGTGTTTCACACCGGCCTGCGGAATCTCAAGCACAATATCGGCCATATCCACGATACGCTGGTCGACACCCTTGACCTCGTTACCCACAACAAGCAGATACCTCTCATCAGGTTCTGACTCGAAATCCTGGAGCGGCACACTGTTATGGGTCTGCTCAAGCACACATATCCTCCATCCCTCGGAGCGCATGCGCTCCGCCTCGGCCACGGCATCATCCACATGGCGCCAGCTCACGCTCTCCTCGGCTCCCAAGGCGGTCTTGCTTATCTCGGGGTGCGGAGGCACACCCGTTATGCCGCACATTATCATTGCGCTCACCTTGAAAGCGTCGCACGTGCGGAGCATGGCCCCCACATTATACATCGACCTTACATTATCGGCCATAAGCGCCACGGGGAGCTTCTCAAGACTGCGGTATTGGCTCAGACTGCAGTTGGTCAGTTCTACGATATCCTTCTTGCGGCGGTCCATCATTCCGACATCTCCAGCATCCTCTTTATAGGACGCACAGCCTTGCGTGCCGTCTCCTCGTCAACTACAATCTCATGGCGTCCGTCGCGCAGAGCCTCATACACCTTGCGCAGTGTGTTGAGCTTCATGAAGTCGCACTCATTGCACTGGCATTCGGCATCCTCGGCCGGAGCGGCCAGAAACCGTTTTCCGGGACACTTGCGGCGCATCTCGAAAAGTATGCCGCTCTCAGTCACAACTATATATTCGGGTGCATCATCCTTTGAGGCGAAGTCGAGCAGCGCAGCTGTCGAGCCTACCTTGTCGGCTATGAGCTGAAGCGGACGGCGGCACTCGGGATGCACGAGCACCTTTGCCTGAGGATGCTCACGTTTCATCTCGGCTATCTTGTCGAGCGAGAAACGGTCATGCACATGGCAGGCTCCGTTCCAGAGCACCATGCTGCGTCCGGTGACACTGTTGATATATTCACCTAAATTATGGTCGGGACCGAAGATTATCTTCTCATCCTCCGGAAGCTTCTCCACAATCTGGCGGGCGTTGCCTGAAGTCACCACTATATCAGTGAGTGCTTTCACGGCAGCCGATGTATTGACGTAGCTTATCACGGTATGTCCGGGGTGGGCAGCCACAAACTTCTCGAACTCGGCAGGGTCGCAGCTGTCGGCCAGGGAACATCCCGCCGCAGGGTCGGGCACGAGCACAGTCTTCTCAGGACACAGAATCTTGGCCGTCTCACCCATGAAGTGCACACCACACATCACGATGATGTCGGCATCCGTACGCGCGGCCTGACGGGCCAGCGCAAGGGAATCGCCAATGAAATCGGCTATCTCCTGAATCTCGTCGCGCTGGTAATAGTGGGCCATGATCAGCGCGTTCTTCTCCTCTTTCAGACGCTTTATCTCCGCTCTGAGTTCGTCAGCAGTTGACGGCGTCGGGTTTGTTTTCATTTTTTTATTGTTTAATAAAAATTTAAAATCTAATTAAAAATATAAACATCAACAATAAAGGCTGTCAATAACCACTCATAACTTTCGGTCAGAAAATTTGGAAAAGTGAGTTATTGAACTTTTCGCCGGGTTTATTATCGGTTTATCTACATGGGCCATTCTTGAAAATCAGGCACGTGCCGGCTTTATCTACACCCTGTAGACAACTGCAAAGTTAATAAATTTTTGGTTGGGTAGATGTTGAAAACTGTAGAAAAACCCCCTCCGGGCTGTAGATATAGCTGAAGATAAGCCTCGATAACTTGTGGGTGGAACCTGATGATATACGTAAAGTGCCCATTCTCAGCACATTTTTATAAATTCAAAGGGAATCGGGCTTGAGTTATCAAGCACTTTTCAACGCCATTTCAACGGCTTTTGAACGGCATTTCAACAGGTTTTCTACAAGTTATTGACAGGCTCCGGGGTGGAAAATGAAAGCGGGGACACCGGTTTTTGCACCGGCGCCCCCGCAACATCAAGGTTACGAAAAGGTGATTTCCTTTTTATTTCGCAGCGTCTACCCTTGACACAGACACTGTAGCGGAGTCTTGACTTATTAGCACAATTATCAGTTTTGAAGTTTTAGCACAGAATAAAAAAATTATGTTTAAACAAAAAATTATGTCCTATACGATGCTCACGCATCTTTGCTATTATAACCCACGGGAGGCCTCAACGGTTCACGGCAGGTGCATAAACAGAAACACAGCCGGCGCAATCGGTGCGTCGGCTGTGTCTTATGGTTGATGGCGTGGCCTATGCTCACTCCTTGTTGAGGAGCTTGCGTCCGCGCTCTATGGCCTGCTCGTTGAGGGGGAGCAGATGATGATGGCGTTCCGGAATCGACTTCTTCAGACCCTTCACCACATTCTCCATCGGGAGTTTGTAGCGCATGGCCTCAAGGAGGGCACCCATCACCACCATGTTGTAAGCCTTGGAGTTGCCGATCTCGAGAGTGGCATCCATTGCGGCAATGGGATGAATGGTGATGTCATCACGCTCGGGCACCTTGTGAATGCCGCTCGTATCGAAGAGGAGCAATCCGCCGGGTTTCACCTTTGGGGCGAACTTGTCGAGACTCTGCTGGTTGAGCGCCACCACGATATCATATGTGTCGAGCACGGGCGACGAGATTTTCTCGTCAGAGAGGATAACGGTGACGTTGGCTGTGCCGCCACGCTGTTCAGGACCGTACGAAGGCATCCAGGTCACCTCCTTGTCGTCCATGAGGCCGGAATAGGCAAGAATCTTTCCCATCGAGAGGACACCCTGTCCTCCGAAGCCTGCTATAATAATCTCTTCCTTCATAACTGTTACTGATTTTTAAGGTCACCGAGTGGGTACTCTTTAAACATATGTTCTGTCATCCAGTTGTTGGCAGCCTCAGGCGACATCTTCCATCCTGAGTTGCAGGTCGACACCACTTCCACCACCGAGGTGCCTCTCTTTGCGAGTGCGTTCTCGAAGGCCTTCTTGATGGCGGCTTTGGTCTTGCGCACGGCGGCCGGAGTGTGAACGGCCTGTCGGGTGACGTAGCATGTGCCGGCGAGGGGAGCCAGGAGATTTGTAATCTCGAGGGGATGACCGTTGAGGTCGATGCGGCGTCCGTAGGGTGTGGTGGCAGTCTTCTGGCCCACGAGAGTCGTGGGGGCCATCTGTCCGCCGGTCATGCCGTATATGGCATTGTTGACGAAGATCATCACGATATTCTCGCCACGGTTGGCGGCGTGGATTGTCTCGGCAGTGCCTATGGCAGCCATGTCGCCGTCGCCCTGATATGTGAACACCACATTGTCGGGCCAGAGACGGCTGATAGCCGTGGCCACGGCCGGTGCGCGGCCATGGGCGGCCTCCACCCAGTCAACGTCAATATAGTTATAGGCAAACACCGCGCATCCCACCGGAGAGACTCCGACAGTTTTTTCGGCGAGGCCCATTTCGTCGAGTACTTCCGCCACAAGCTTGTGAACGACACCGTGGCTGCAGCCGGGGCAATAGTGCATGTGCACCTCATCAAGGAGTACGGGTTTTGAGTATACCTTGTTCTCCTCTCTCATTATATCTTGGAGTTCCATCGGGGATTTATTTTTTATTTGACAACTTCACCTCAAGGGCGTCTGCTACTTCCTGCGGACTGGGGATGATGCCGCCGAGGCGGCCGAAGTGCTCCACGGGTATTGCGTCGTGGACCGCGAGGCGTACATCCTCGATCATCTGTCCGGCGTTGAGTTCCACACAGAGGATACCTTTCTTGCCCTGTGCGGCGCGGTTGATGGCTTCAGTGGGGAACGGCCAGAGGGTAATGGGACGAATGATGCCCACCTTAATCCCTTTCTCCTCGGCAATCTCCTTGGCTTTTGTGCAAATTCGGGCGATAGAGCCGAAAGCGACAATCAGATAGTCGGCACCTTCGACGTCGATCTCCTCCCAACGGGTCTCGTTTTCCTGGATCTGCCTGTAGGTGGCCTGCAGACGGTGGTTGATCTCCTCCATGCGGCTTGACTCGAGTTCGAGCGATGTCACCACATTGCGTTTGCGGAGACCCTTACGGCCGTCGGCCGCCCAGGGGCATTGTTTGCGGATCTCCTCCTCTGTGCGGCGCGGGCGCGGTTCGGGCAGCACCACCTTCTCCATCATCTGGCCCACGATGCCGTCGGCAAGGATCATGGCTGGAGTGAGATATTTGAATGACAGGTCGAAGCCGAGGGCTACGAAATCAACCATCTCCTGCACGGTGGCCGGAGCCAGCACGATGAGGTGATAGTCGCCGTGGCCGCCACCCTTGGTGGCCTGGAAATAGTCGGCTTGCGATGGCTGGATGGTGCCCAGACCGGGTCCACCTCGCATAACATTGAGAATCAATGCCGGAAGAGAGGCACCGGCCATATAGGAGATTCCCTCCTGCTTGAGGCTTATGCCCGGTGATGACGACGAGGTCATGACGGCTTTGCCGGAAGCGGCCCCGCCATACACCATATTTATGGCCGCTACTTCCGATTCCGCCTGGAGCACTACCATGCCGGTGGTCTCCCATGGCATGAGGGCTTCGAGTGTTTCCAGCACTTCTGACTGGGGTGTGATTGGGTAACCGAAATAGCCGTCGCAGCCGTAGCGGATCGCGGCATGCGCGATGGCCTCGTTACCTTTCATGAGTCTTACCTCTTCTTTCATGTCTGATTGATCTTAATGGTTTTCAGTCGGTTTTTACACGGTACACCTCGATGCAGGCGTCAGGACATACCCAGGCACATGAACAGCAGCCTGTGCAGCTGTCGGGATGTGCCATATAGGCGTAATGATACCCGCGGTCGTTTACTTCTTGTGGCTGTAGTGAGAGTGTGGAGGTGGGGCACGCCACAACACAAAGGTTGCATCCTTTGCATTTCTCGATGTTGACGCTGACTGCGCCTTTTACTTTTGCCATTTTACGTAGGTTTAATTTGAAGGTTATATCTTGCGTTTACAAAAGTAATAAAACTTTTGGTTTTTATAAAACGTTAGAGTGTTATTCTTTTCCTCTGTCTGATTCCAGTAGCTCTGCCAGTCGCTTCATACCCTGTGTGGCTGTGGCTTTGATTACTGTCACACCCGGTATGCCGTTGACCTCGGCCGAGGGATTGGGGTCGATATAATATATAGGAGTGGCGGGACGCACGAAACGTATCAGGCTGGCGGCCGGATAGACGGCCAGCGATGTCCCTATCACCACGAATATATCGGCCTCGGCGGCAAGTTCGATTGCCGGCTCGATGTTGGGAACTGCTTCCTGAAAGAACACTATGTGCGGACGCATCAGGTCGCCCCGCTTCCCTCGGGTGGCGGGGGTGGTGTCGAGATGCTCACGGTCGAGCGTCTCGATGTAGTCGGGGTCGCTCACGGAGCGTATCTTCATGAGCTCGCCATGAAGATGGAGCACGTGCGATGAGCCGGCGCGCTCATGGAGGTCGTCGACATTCTGTGTTATTATGTAGACGTCGTAGTCTTTCTCAAGCTCCACAAGTGCCTTGTGGGCTGCGTTAGGCTCCTTGGTCACCAGGTCATGACGGCGTGCGTTATAGAACTCGTGCACGAGTGCCGGGTTGCGTCGGAAACCGTCGGCCGATGCAACCTCCATCACGGGGTAGTTTTCCCACAGGCCTCCCGCGTCGCGGAAGGTTGAGATGCCGCTCTCAGCGCTCATCCCGGCCCCTGATGATATCACTAATTTTGGTTTTCCCATATAGGTTCTCTCTTTATTCAGCGAATTTAACCAAAATATTCGGAAATACCTATATAATTGCACTTAAACTATATGGAATGTGCAGTTTTTTTTATCCTGCCCCCCTTTGTATGAGGTTTCAAAGGAGAATATTTTGTAACTTTGCAATTATGGAAGAGGAAGATTTCGACATCCGGGAGCGACAGGTGCGCGATCCGGAAAAGGATATAGAGAAGGCCCTGAGGCCTTTGGCTTTCGATGATTTCAGCGGTCAGGATAAGATTATCTCTAATCTGCGCATTTTTGTCGAGGCCGCACGGCTGCGTGGCGAGGCACTCGACCACACGCTGCTTCACGGCCCTCCGGGCCTTGGCAAGACCACTCTCTCGAATATCGTGGCCAATGAGCTTGGCGTGGGGTTCAAGGTGACGTCAGGCCCGGTGCTTGACAAGCCGGGCGACCTTGCCGGCATATTGATGAGCCTGGAGCCTCATGATGTGCTTTTCATCGATGAGATTCACCGCCTCCACCCTATCGTGGAGGAGTATCTCTATTCGGCGATGGAGGATTACCGCATCGATATATTGCTCGACAAGGGTCCGGGAGCGAAGAGTGTGCAGCTTACGCTCTCACCCTTCACCCTGATTGGAGCCACCACCCGGAGCGGTCTGCTCACATCGCCGCTGCGCGCGCGTTTCGGCATAAACTGCCATCTGGAGTATTATGACCATGAGGTGCTGAAGGCCATCGTGAAGCGCTCGGCCTCGCTCCTGCGTGTGGGTATTGCCGACGACGCCGCTCTTGAGATAGCCCTGCGAAGCCGTGGCACCCCCCGTGTGGCGAACGCCCTTCTGCGCCGTGTCCGCGATTTCGCTATGGTGAAGGGTAACGGTTTCATCGGCATAGAGATTGCCCGCCATGCTCTCGAGGCTCTCAACATCGACCGCTATGGACTTGATGAGATCGACAACCGCATACTCCTTACTATTATAGATAAGTTCAAGGGGGGCCCGGTGGGTCTCTCCACAATAGCCACGGCTCTCGGTGAGGATGCCGGCACAGTCGAGGAGGTTTACGAACCCTTCCTTATAAAGGAGGGCTTCATAAAGCGTACGCCTCGCGGCCGTGAGGTGACCGAACTGGCCTACACCCATCTTCACCGCCAGCATCCCGATATGCCTGGCAATCTGTTTGATATGTAATTTAAAATAAATATTATAAAATGGCAGGAATTAAATCATTGGTCAAGGATACGGCTGTCTACGGACTCAGCAGCATCGTGGGGCGTTTCCTGAACTGGTGTCTTGTGCCGCTCTACGTCTATCTCTTTCCGGCCGACGAATATGGTGTGGTGAGTTATCTCTACGGCTTCACGGCAGTGGCGCTCGTCATACTCAATTATGGCATGGAGACCGGTTTCTTCCGGTTTGCCAACAAGGAGAGTGAGCCGGAGACAGTATATACCACGTCGTTGATATCGGTGGGAGCCACGTCGCTTCTTTTCATCGCGCTCCTCACGATATTCCTGCGGCCTGTCGCGGGGGCTATGCTTCTGCCTCATGACTCACTGTTTATCTGGCTTCTCGGGGTGACGGTGGCGGTCGACGCTTTCTCCAACCTCCCGTTCGCCTATCTGCGATTTAAGAACAAGGCCTGGCGCTTCGCATTGATAAAGCTTATGAATGTGGGGCTCAACATAGCGCTCAATCTCTTCTTCCTTTTAGGATGTCCGGCCATCGGGCGGCATTGTCCGTCGGCCATAGGGTGGTTTTACGATGCGTTGGGGGGTGAGAGTTTCGGCATAGGCTGGATTTTCGTGGCCAATATCATCTCCTCGTTGATTGTGCTTTTAGCGCTCACTCCGCAGATTATAGGGCGACGCTGGGTATTCAACGGCGCTCTTCTCCGCAGGATGCTATCCTACAGCTGGCCTCTCCTTATATTAGGCGTGGCCGGGATATTGAGTCAGAACATGGGTCAGCTTTTGATTCCCTATCTCTTCAAGGGTCATGAGACAGAGGCGCGCACAATGGTGGGTATCTACGGGGCCAACATGAAGATAGCCATAGTGATGGTGATGTTCACCCAGGCTTTCCGTTATGCCTATGAGCCCTTCATCTTCTCACAGGCACGCAACGAGGGTGAGGGGAAGAGCCGTGCATATTGCGACGCCATGAAATATTTCGTGATATTCGGTCTGTTGATATTTCTCGGGGTCATGTTCTATCTGCCTGTACTGAAGCATTTCATATCGCCCGGCTACTGGAGCGGTCTGAGGGTTGTGCCGGTAATGATGGCGGCCGAGCTCTGTTTCGGCATCTTCTTCAACCTTTCGCTGTGGTATAAGCTCACCGACCGCACGCAGTGGGGTATGTACTTCTCGCTCCTCTGCTTTGCTCTGATGTTGGGGCTCAACCTGTGGCTCGTTCCGGCCATAGGCATACCGGACGGCTATATGGGTTCGGCATGGGCTGCCCTCATAAGTTATGCCGCCGTGATGGTGATAAGCTATTTTGTGGGGCGTCACTACTACCCTCTCCCCTATGAAGTGCGACGTATCGCGCTGTATTGTTTGGCGGCTGTCATTTTATACATCGGCGGGGAGTGGATCGGGAGCTGTAGCCCTATGTGGATGACATATTGTTTGCGTGGAGCGCTTTTACTGGTGTATTGTGGCATTGTAGGTGCATTCGAGAACGTGCCGGTTGTATCGCCTGCGATGCGTAAAATATTGAGAAAAAGTAAAAAGTGAGATTATTTTGAAAAATTTTCTTTCATAATGTTGCATAAGTCCTGATTTATTTATTACTTTGCATTATCTTTCCTTTTGAGGGACGATACAGGCAGTCTTGTTACTGCATCTACAGGTAAAAAATTATTAAGATAAATCAGAATTTTATGAAAGCATCAGAAGTGATGGCCGATCTTCGCCGTCGATTCCCCCATGAGCCGGAATATCTCCAGGCAGTCGAGGAGGTAGTTACCTCAATCGAGGATGTTTACAACGAGTATCCTCAGTTTGAGGCGGAGAATCTCATAGAGCGTCTCTGCATCCCTGACCGCATCTTCTCATTCCGTGTGAGCTGGGTCGACGACAAGGGAAAGGTTCACAACAACATGGGCTATCGCATCCAGCACAACAATGCCATCGGTCCCTATAAAGGAGGCATACGTTTCCATGCTTCGGTCAATCAGTCAATCCTGAAGTTCCTCGCATTCGAGCAGACTTTCAAGAACTCGCTCACCACACTTGCCATGGGTGGTGGCAAAGGTGGATCCGACTTCTCTCCGCGTGGAAAGAGCGACATGGAGATCATGCGTTTCTGCCAGGCGTTCATAGCTGAGCTGTGGCGTCAGATCGGACCTGACACCGATGTTCCCGCAGGTGACATAGGTGTAGGTGGCCGCGAGGTTGGCTATATGTATGGTTATTACAAGAAGATGGCCCGTGAGTTCACCGGCACATTCACCGGCAAGGGTCTTGACTTCGGCGGTTCGCTGATACGTCCCGAGGCTACCGGCTACGGCAACTGTTACTTCCTTCTCAACATGCTTGCCACACGAGGCATTGACATCAAGGGTAAGAAAGTGGCTGTGTCCGGTTCGGGCAACGTTGCCACCTACACCACACGCAAGCTCACTGAGCTTGGCGCCAAGGTTGTGTCGATGAGCGACAGCGGGGGCACAATCATCAAGCCGGAGGGTTTCACAGAGGAGCAGCTCGACTATATCTTCGATCTCAAGAACTACTATCGTGGCCGCATCAGCGAGGTAGCCGAGAAATATCCCGATGTTCAGTATCTCCCCGGCGAGCGTCCCTGGAAGCATGTAAAGTGCGATATCGCCATGCCTTCAGCCACTCAGAACGAGCTTGACGGCGACGATGCCCAGGCACTTCTCGACAATGGCTGCATCGCAGTGAGCGAGGGAGCCAACATGCCCTCCACACCGGAGGCTATAAAGAAATTCCTTGCAGCCGAGATTCTCTATGCACCCGGCAAGGCAGCCAATGCTGGCGGTGTGGCTGTGTCAGGTCTTGAGATGGCTCAGAACTCCCAGAAGCTCTCATGGAGCGCCGAGGAGGTTGATGAGAAGCTCAAGAGCATCATGAAGAACATTCATGAGCAGTGCGTGAAATATGGCAAAGAGGAGGGTAAGGACTTCGTCAACTACGTGAAGGGCGCCAATGTGGCCGGTTTCATGAAAGTGGCCCGTGCCATGATGGCCCAGGGCGTCCTCTAATCTTGCACACATAATAACACCATAAAACACACAAAAGAGCCGCCGCATTCCTATGAGTGCGGCGGCTGCTTTGTGTGTCGGTATGTAATCCGGTTGGGAATTACAGTTACTTGGCTGCTTCAGCCTCGGCTTCCTTGATCATCTGCTCGTTGGCCATGATGTAGATCTCTACACGGCGGTTGAGGGCACGTCCTTCGGGAGTGTCGTTCGATGCGATGTAGTCGGCCATGGGGATACCCTGCGCTGTGAGACGGTTGGCTGCGACACCACAATTGATGAGGTAGTCGCGTACTGAGTTGGCACGCTGGCCTGAAAGCTTCTCGTTCACGGCGTATGAACCGGTGTTGTCAGTGTAACCGTAAATCTTTACGTCGGTGTTGGGATTGTTGATGAGGTTGACGGCAAACTTGGTGAGGTCGGCCTGGGCCTGGGGATTGAGGTTGTATTTGCCGGTGGGGAAGAGAATACCGCCGTCGAATGTAACCTTGATGGCTCTCAGACCGTTGGAGTCGGTTGTCTCCTCAATCTTGGCCTGCTGTGCGAGCTCGGCCTCAAGCTCTTTCTGCTGCTTATCCATGTTCTTGCCGATGAGGGCGCCTGCTCCCGCACCTACGGCAGCGCCGATGGCGGCACCGATTCCGGCTCCCTTGCCTCCACCGATGAGCGCACCGATTCCGGCTCCGGCTGCGGCACCGCCGCCTCCGCCGATGAGCGCACCCTTGCCGGTATTGTTCATGTTACATGAGGCTGCCCCGAACAACATGGCGGCTGCCATAAACCCGATTGAAACTCTTCTTAAAATTTTCATATTAAATCACCTTTTTAGTTTTGATTTCTATTATTAAACACATTATTGGAGCGGATATTGTTAAAATGGTTTAACAAATACCATGAAATTCTCCTATCTCTATAACTCTCAATGGGTAATTATAGTTCAGAAAAGAGTCAGGCTGCATGTTTTATGATGCAACCTGACATCCCTCCCTGCTTAACCAGGGCTATAATGATAGGAAATCTCAGACAATTCCGTTCAAGGCACGCGCAAGGTGCCCTGCTTTTTATGGTGTTTATTTTTCTTTGATGAGGTGGGGCCGCTCCCGGCTTTTGACACCTTCAGACCGGAAGTGTTGACCTTTCCGGCTGATGAAGTCTCTTTCTGAAGGGAGTTGCATTTCCCGTTGAGAGTGATTGAGGAGGCGCTTGATGCCTCCGCGCTGATTTTCTCGGCCGATATCCCTCCGATGTTTATCCGGGCTGAGCTGCTGGCGTCGGCCGAGATCTGACTGGCTGTGACACTCCCGATGGTGATTTTTGACGCGCTGCTTGCATCGGCCGATGCTTTCGTGCATTCGGCGGCCTTGATGGTCACACTTGAAGCGCTTGAGGTGTCGACCGATACCTCTCCGCTTATCTTCCCGACAGTGAGGGAGGCCTGGCTCGACAGATCTGCATCCAACTTGCGGCAGCTCACATTCTTAAGATCTACCTTGGAGGCTGATGAGAGGTCGATGTCGAGCGCATCTGACACCGTGATATTGTTGGTGACTGTCACTGAGGCGGTCGATGAGAGGTCGATCTTTTTCAGGTTGGGTGATGTGACGGTGATGATGGTCGGTCCGTTGATATTCAGTCCCGGCTTGAAGCTTGGGGTGTCATACTCGGCTATCAGCCAGCCGTTCTTCACATATACCTTGAGATAGGGGGCGGCCGATTCCGTTGTGGCTATCTGCGCTTTGCCGTTGAATTTACCCTGGGTATAGATGATTCTTATACCGGAAGATGCCTGTATCCCTGCGAAGTTATCAATCTTTACGCTCTTTTTTACATTGGCGTCGCGTTCGCTGCCGTTGTTGATATTCACGGCGTCGGCTGTGAGGGGGAGCATGGCGGCTATCACGATGCAGATTGCTGACGCAAGCGCTCTGAATGCCGCGGTTGTTCTTGTAAATGGTTTCATTATTATAAGGTTTTGATAATCTGAATTTAGGTGTCTGTGCTGATTATGGATTGCGAAGTTCGTAGTTCACTCTTACCGGATGGCGTGTTATGGGAAGATTCTCCACTATCAGTCCGCGGGTTTTGACCTCTCCTCCACCTGATGAGCCTGTATCCGATCTGTTGCAGCGTCCGGCCAGCACCACGTCGGCTGCAGATTCGGCATTGGCTTCGACCGAGGCCACGCTCATACCTTTCAGCCTCACTTCCGAGGCTGATGAGGCCGTTACCATCACGTTGTCCATCTCCACGACAAGGGCGTAGACTTTTGCCGCACTTGAGGCGTCGACTGTGAGCGAGGGGCCAGCTATCTCTCCGAAATTGGCCGAGGCGGCCGACTCCGCCCTCACGGTAAGAGGGGTGTTGAGCAGGAGCGCTCCCATCACATTAAGAGTGGCGGCTGAGGAGAGCTGCACGCTTTCGAGCACGGGATTAGTGACCGTCACAACGGTTTTCGTTGAGTTGTGACGGTTTGAGGCCGTGCGGTAGCCTATTGTCAACACACCGTTGATTACCCTCAGGTCTACGTCAGCTATATCGGTCTCGGTGCCCTTTATCTCGGCATATCCCGGAGCCTCCCCTTGGGTGAATACCACCTCTATGGCAGCTGAGGTGTTGATGGCAGAGAATGGCTCCACGGCAACTCTGCGTGTTACAGAGCCGGCGGGTGCGGCCAATGCTGTGAGCGATGCCATGAGCAACGCCCCTATGCTTATCGACAGAATGATGACCGCCCCTGTCAGCCAGCTCTGGGTATTGAGAAACCTGTTTTTTTCCATATCCTTACCGGGTCGGTAGTGACCCTTCTGTAATAATGACATCCCCGGTGAGGATTTGTGACAGCCGACAGCAAAAAAAAAGGGGAACCCCCGGAAGGATCCCCCTTACAAACTTACGCTAAAAAATAAAATTAATCCGGTATAAGGTTGTCCTCATAAGGAGTAATTGAATTCGTTATGCGGTGTTCTGTCCAGGGTATGCTCCCATACCCTTGCAGCTGTCAGCTGTGTGTTTTTATACATTGAAGCGGAAGTGCATTATGTCGCCGTCGTTGACAACGTATTCCTTACCTTCGACCGACATCCTTCCTGCTTCTTTAACGGCATTTTCCGACCCAAGGTTTACGAAGTCGTCATATTTTATCACTTCGGCGCGGATAAATCCCTTCTCGAAGTCGGTGTGGATGATACCGGCAGCCTGCGGGGCCTTGGTGCCGCGCAGGAAAGTCCAGGCGCGTACCTCATCGGGACCGGCTGTGAAATAGGTCTGGAGGTCGAGCAGATTGTATGCCGCACGTATCAGACGGCTCACGCCGCTCTCCTTGAGGCCTATCTCCTCGAGAAACTCGGCGCGCTCCTCGGCTGTCTCGAGTTCGGCGATATCGCTCTCGGTGGCGGCTGCCACAATCATGATTCCGGCGTTGTCATCCTTGAGAGCCTCCCTTACCTGCTCCACATACTTGTTACCCTCTACGGCCGACGCGTCGTCGACGTTGCAGACGTAGAGCACCGGTTTGTTGGTGAGCAGGAATAGGTCGCGGGCGAAGCGCTGCTCATCCTTGGTCTCGAACTGCACGCTGCGGGCCGGCTTACCCTCCTCGAGGGCTGCCTTGTAGGCCTGGAGCACATCGGCCTGGAGACGGGCGGTCTTGTCGCCACCTGTCTGGGCGGCCTTGAGAGTCTTGGCCAGACGTGCGTCGACAGTCTCAAGGTCTTTCAGTTGGAGCTCGTAGTTGATGATCTCCATATCGCGCACCGGGTCAACACTGCCGTCGACATGCGTGATATTGTCATCGTCAAAACAACGGAGCACGTGCAGTATGGCGTCAGTCTCGCGGATATTGGCCAGGAACTTGTTGCCGAGACCCTCACCTTTGGAGGCTCCCTTCACCAGTCCGGCGATATCCACAATCTCCACAGTGGCCGGAACCACGCTGCGGGGATTGCACATCTCCACGAGTTTATTGAGACGCTCGTCGGGCACTGTGATCATACCCACGTTAGGCTCGATGGTGCAGAACGGGAAATTGGCCGACTGTGCTTTGGCGTTGCTTAAACAGTTAAAGAGGGTGGACTTCCCTACGTTGGGGAGTCCTACTATGCCGCATTTTAATGACATTCTATGGTTTGTTTATTAATTTTTCTGCAAAATTAATAAAAATCTGTGTAACTCCCTCACACTCTCAGAAACTGTTTAAATTTATTTATCGCAGGATTTGAGAAGACTCTCAAAGAGAAGATAAAATAATTTTTAAACAGTTTCTCAACCCCATTACCAGGGGGCTGAGGAGATTTTGGTATAGAGATAGGTAATGATCTGCCCGTTGCCGGTCTTCCACTGCAGCCACAGGGTGCGGTTGCTGTCGGTAAACCAATAAGCCATGGTCGAGGCACTACCCGAGGCATATTGCAGGTTGATCTGGTAAGAGGTGGTTGATGAGAACGACTTCTGGCAGAAGTAGGCCATCTCCTCTGAATATGGGCGCGAGTTGGAATAGTAATAATAGCGCCCATGTCCGCCACCGTAGAAGTCCATGTAATTGGTGTCATAGAGTGTCACGGGGGCGGAGTTAGCCTGGGTAAGCTGCCATGTTCCGTCAAGACGGTTGTCATAGAAATAATTGGCGCCCCAGCCCGGAGGGGGGGAGTAAGGCCAGTTGTCGGAATCGACACACCCCGTCAGCAGCGTGGATGAACCCGCTGCCAGCATCAGGGTCATAAGGAGGCCGAGGAAGTAACGTTTTTTCATAATTGCGATAGTTTTAGAGGCCATTGTAACGACCTGTTTGATGTCACTAAAACTATCGGAGAGTGAAAAAAGTTTAAAAAAATTGGAAATAGGGATTATAAACTCTAAAATTCAGTAAAGCTGAACGGTAGGAGCGATTTTATCGAGGGGAAGATGAATATGCTGTCGCGGCCATACAGTATCACCTCGATGTCGCCATAGAGATTCTCATATTCGAGCAGAGCCTGGCGGCAGGCTCCGCACGGGCTGATAGGCATATTCTGGAAATACTCCTCCTCAGGGAGCCCCTCCGGCTTATGGAGCGCGGTGGCTGCCGCTATGGCTATTTTCCTCATCTCCATCCCCGGATGTCGCGACGAGGCGTAGAAGGCGGCCGTGCGTTCGGCGCAAAGTCCTGAGGGATAGGCCGCGTTCTCCTGGTTGGCTCCGGTCACGATTGAGCCGTCGGCCATAAGGATGGCTGCGCCGACCTTGAAATGTGAATACGGGGCATATGACCCGCGGGTAGCCTCCTTGGCCTTGTCGACGAGTTCACGGTCGGAGGCGGAAAGTTCGTCATAGGTGCATTCCTTGACAGTGGTGGATATCTGAAACTCTTTCATATCTTGGAGTATTAATCGGAAATAAGTAATTTTGCACGCGGAAAAAAACACCGCTTCTTATAATATAACGATGAAAAGACTGATTTTATGCTTGATGGCGTGCATGCTTCTCCCCGGATTCAATCTCCGGGCCGGAGCGTATGAGGAGTATATAGAGATGTATGCCCCTCTCGCCGTGGAGCACCAGATACATTACGGCATACCCGCCTCGATAACCCTTGCGCAGGGTCTGCTCGAAAGCGCGGCCGGACGCAGCCTCCTGGCCAGTGAGGGTAACAACCACTTCGGCATAAAATGCCATAAGGACTGGAAAGGTGACACCATGTTGCGCAGCGATGACGCCCCGGATGAATGTTTCCGTGTCTATAAGAGTGCCGAAGAGAGTTTCGACGACCATTCACGTTTTCTATGCCGCACACGCTACACACCACTCTTCAGTCTGGACGTCACCGACTATCAGGGTTGGGCACGGGGACTGCGCGAATGCGGCTATGCCACCGACCCCAACTACGCGGCGCGTCTCATCACCATCATAGAGCGCTATTCACTCTATAATTACGACACCGAGGGTGGGCGCAGCATAGAGGAGACAGCCGAGTATATCCAGCAGATGCTGGTGAGGAGTCATCCCGTTAGGCGCACACGCGGTCTGCACTACGTCGTGGCCACACCCGGCGACACCTACGGGTCGATAGCCAAGGAATTCAACATGCCGGTAAAGAAACTTCTGAGTTATAACGATGTAGGGAAAGACCGCGAGATCAAAGCCTGGGAAGAGGTGTATCTTGAGGAGAAGCTCGACACCCCGCCGGAGGGTATAACGGAGGCCACCATCGGCGAGGGGGAGAGCATCCATTCCATATCCCAACGCTTCGGCATGCGCCGGGCGGCAGTTGAGCGTCTCAACCGCCGGGCTAAGGACCGTCCGGGGACACGACTCCGTCTTTCAGCGGGGAAATGAGGGTGTAAAAGTATAAAAAATGCCAAAATAGGGGGTTAGTGTTTGGATGTGAATAAAATTTTGACTAATTTTGCGGCTAAAATCATAGGGATTGCCTCTGTAGTTCAACGGATAGAATAGAAGTTTCCTAAACTTTAGATAGGAGTT
>CANPMT010000059.1 GCA_947575235.1 uncultured Porphyromonadaceae bacterium | reverse complement strand
TAGAGCATCTGCCTTACAAGCAGAGGGTCTGCGGTTCGAATCCGTAAACGCCCACCGAGAGCACCTCGCAAGAGGAAAGCGATCAAGCCAACCCGGAGGGGTTCGCTCATCGGGCGTTTAGCTCAGCTGGTTTAGAGCATCTGCCTTACAAGCAGAGGGTCTGCGGTTCGAATCCGTAAACGCCCACTTCCCCGAACTTTAAGAATATTTCGTAAAATAGAATCGGCTAATTCGTGAGAATTAGCCGATTCTGTTCCTTTTATCCCAACCCTTCCACACTCCTACCCTAAGAAATACCCTTGAATTGGACTTCCCCAAGAAAAGCCATCAGATAAACATTTATGGGATTAATTTTGTGGATTACAGATAAATGGTTATTTTTGTAATCTAAATTGAACAGCAATGCAGACCACATCCAAGCTACCGGTAGGAATTCAGACTTTCGCTCATATCAGAGAGGAAGGCTACCTTTATGTTGACAAGACCAATTTTGTATACAACCTTGCCAACTCCTACAAATATGTTTTTCTGAGCCGTCCCCGCCGGTTTGGGAAAAGCTTGCTGTTGTCGACATTCGAGGAATACTTCAAGGGTAACAAAGAACTTTTCAAAGGACTCGCGCTTGAGCGGCTGGAGACCGAATGGAAATCCTATCCTGTGCTGAGGTTCGACCTCAGCGGAGAGGCATATCTCTCCATCCGACATCTTGTAGCCAATGTTTCAGGAGATCTCTCAGTATATGAAAAGCAGTATGGTATAAGTCCGGAATTCTCTGACGATGATATGTTAGGGAGCAGATTACAATCATTATTGCGCAACATTCATGAAAAAACGGGTAAGAAGATTGTCGTATTGATAGATGAATATGACAAACCTATGCTCGACAGCTTCCATGACGATACTCTCCATAACAATATGAAGTTGCAGATGAGAGGCTTCTACTCAGTGCTCAAGAAATGCGACGCCCTGATACAGTTCGCCATGCTTACCGGAGTCACCAAATTCGGGAAGGTTTCCATTTTCAGTGGACTGAATAATCTGGAAGATATCTCGATGATGAATGAGTTTAATGAAATCTGTGGAATATCAGAACAGGAGTTCCATCGTGATTTCAGAGGATGTGTCAGCACCTTTGCGGAATTCAATGACATCACTGAAGAGGAGACGTGGCAGGAGTTCAAGAAATTTTACGACGGTTACCATTTCTCAAAAAAGGGATCAGACATCTATAATCCCTTCAGCACCCTCTCCGCTTTCAAGAAAAATGAACTGGGGAGCTATTGGTTTGCAACCGGCTCATCCGACTATCTCACAAGGCTGATAAGCCGTCATCGGTTCATACTTAAGGAGTTGGAAGGAGAGAGAAGAACTGAAATACAATTGAGCGATATCACCGACCGCACACGCGATCTGGTACCCCTGCTGTATCAGGCCGGCTATCTCACCATCAAGGGTTACGATTCGCGTTTCAGGCTCTATACTCTCGGATTCCCCAATCTTGAGGTTAACCATGGTTTCTGGACTTCTCTGGCTGATTATTTCTTTTACGACAGCCGCCGAGGGTCTGTCTTTGACCTGCAATCGTTTGTACTTGACCTTGAAAGTGGAAGGATTGAGGACTTCATCACAAGAATGAGGAGCCTGTTCGCCTCGCTAAGCAGCGAGCATGAGCCAGACAAAGAAGTTCATTTTCAGAACATTATTACCATCTTCACAAAGATGTTGGGATTTGAGGTAGATACGGAAGTACATTCCTCCCAGGGTCGTAGTGACATCGAGATAAACACATCAAACTATATCTACATCATCGAGCTGAAAGTAGACAGTTCCTCAGAGGAAGCCCTCAACCAGATCATGGAGAAGGGCTATGCACGTCAGTACGAGGCGGATTCTCGCACTAAGCTCCTTGTCGGTGTAAACTTCTCCTCAAAGACACGCACTTTATCCCCTCCGGCAATCGAAGTCATATCCTGACCCAAATATACTGCTGACCCTCAACTGCACCTCATACTATTCGGCCGGAAGAAATGGGCTGCCAATGAGTTCCAGAACCCCTGGCTTACCTCACGGTTCGGAAAACCGAGAGTGTAAAGACGACTCACGGCATCATATCCCCTTATCGTTAGATATCCGGCCTGATACAGGAGAGGCACGATGTCGCGTGACATATCAGAGATGTCGCTCAGCTCCTGTTCAGATCGGCATGCCCCTTCAAGACGGTCAAGCGAAAACGGATGACGCTCTATAAGACGGATAAGATAATCCGACGAACCGCTTGTGAACCAGAAACTCCCCAGATCGCGCCTCTTGAAGGCCGTCAAGGTGCTGAAAGGATTATATATGTCTGCCCCACTCCGCGAGAAATGATAACCGTCATAAAAGGATTTAAAACTCTCCCATACCTCCTGCTCAGACAAATTATTATAGTCGGCAAAATTTCTTACCGACTCCGGAAATATTTTATGAAATTCATCCTCAGAGATGCCACAAATTTCATTAAACTCCCGCATCATGGATATGTCAATGAGATTATTGAGACCACTGAAGATATTGACTTTACCAAATTTTGTCACCCCTGTCAGCATTGCGAAACGTATCATGCTGTCGCATTCTTTCAGCACTGAGTAAAATCCTCTCAGCTCATTTCTCATGACTGTGTGGAGCGCCTCATCATGAAGGCTCTCCAGCATCGGCTTGTCATACTCATCAATCAGCACCACAACCCGCTGGCCGCTTCTCTTGTAAGCCGCTATTATGACATTCATGAACCGGTCGCCCAATTCCTTCTCAGGCTTAATCTCAAGGTCTGTCTCCATCCTGGTGAGATAGGCGCTTATTTTGTTTCTCAGCACCTCAATATCATCATAATTTGCAGAACTAAGGTCAAATCTCAGCACAGGATATGAGGTCCATTCCGTCTCGAGCTGTTCAATGGCAAGACCTTTGAACAGTTCACGGTTTCCTCTGAAATATTCCTCAAGGGTTGAGAGCAGCAGACTTTTACCAAACCGTCGCGGGCGACTCAGGAAGACATAATCATAGTCATTGGCCAGTTCATATACAAGGGCCGTCTTATCCACATACAGATACCCCTCCCCGATAATTCTCGAGAACGTCTGCACTCCCACCGGATATTTTATCTTCTTCTGTGTCGCCATAACCTTAGAGATATTTAATCCACAAAAATAAAGCTATTTTGAATATAATCCAAATATTTGCGTGTCCAAAACCAGGTATCGACAGTTCTTTTAAACTCCTCTATTCACAGATAAATCCCGCCAATCACTTTAAAACACACTTTTTTGGGGTTTAAAATTGCGAAAACCGCTTTTTTGGAGTATTTTTGCAATTTATTACGCCGGACTGCCCGATTCATCGGCCGCGGTCCGGCCATAACAGGTATATACATACTGACAACTTATTGATAACATTATACAATATGAATCTCTTTGACCAGATCAGCGAAGACATCAAGAAAGCCATGCTCGCGCGCGATAAAGTGCGCCTGGAGGCCCTTCGCGGTGTGAAGAAAGAATTCCTGGAGGCAAAGACAGCCAAAGGGGCTAACGGTGAACTCTCTGACGACACCGCCACCAAAATCATGGTGAAGATGGTGAAACAACGTAAGGAGAGCGCCAAAATTTATCAGGAGAACAACCGCGCCGAACTCGCCGAGAACGAACTCGCCGAGGCCGCCGTTATCGAGGAATACCTCCCCAAACAGCTCTCGCCCGAGGAGCTCGAGGCCGAACTCAAGGCCATCATCGCCGAAACAGGCGCTTCAAGCCCCAAAGAGATGGGCAAGGTGATGGGCATCGCCACAAAACGCCTCGCCGGAAAAGCCGAGGGTAAACTCATCTCGGCTAAAGTGAAGGAACTTCTCGCTTAATCCCAATCTTCTAACATCCCACTGAAATGCTGACATTACAGACTATAAAGGCCGACCCCGAATTCGTGGTGAAACGCCTCGCCATAAAGGGTTTCGACGGCAAAGCCGTCATTACCGAAATTCTGGAAATCGACTCCGAACGCCGCCGTCTCCAGCAGAAATGCGACAACGACGCCTCTGAGCTGAAAAAATTAGCCGCTTCCATCGGCGCTCATATGAAGGCCGGCGAGAAGGACCTCGCCGAGCAGGCCAAGGAGCGTGTGGCCTCTATCAAGGGTGAGGCCAAAGGGCTGCAGGACCGCCTCGAGGAATGCGAGAACAAGATGCGCGACCTCCTCCTCACTGTCCCCAACCTCCCTTGCGACGCCGTGCCGGAGGGTAAGACCGCCGAGGATAATGTGGTGGAGAAGACCGGCGGCCCAATGCCGCAGCTCGGCCCTGATGCTCTGCCCCACTGGGAACTCGCAAAGAAATATAACCTCATCGACTTTGAACTCGGCGTGAAGGTTACAGGCGCCGGATTCCCCTTCTACATCGGAAAGGGTGCCCGCCTGCAGCGCGCCCTCATACAGTTCTTCCTCGACGAGGCCTGGAAAGCCGGCTACATTGAGGTGGAGCCCCCCTTCGTTGTGAACGAGGCTTCAGGCTACGGTACAGGTCAGCTCCCCGACAAGGAGGGACAGATGTATCACGTCACTGTCGACAATCTTTATCTCATCCCCACTGCCGAGGTGCCCGTCACCAACATCTACCGCGACGTCATCATCCCGGGCGATGAACTCCCCAGGAAGAACTGCGCCTACTCACCCTGCTGGCGCCGCGAGGCGGGCAGCTACGGCAAGGATGTGCGCGGCCTCAACCGCCTCCACCAGTTTGACAAAGTGGAAATCGTGCGCATAGAGAAGCCCGAGAACTCATACGCAGCCCTCGAGGAGATGAAAGACCATGTGCAGGGACTCCTCGAGAAATTAGGACTCCCCTGGCATATCCTGCGTCTCTGCGGCGGCGACATGTCGTTCACATCGGCCATAACTTTCGACTTCGAGGTATGGAGCGGCGCGCAGGAGCGCTGGCTCGAGGTGTCGTCGGTATCCAATTTCGAGACCTACCAGGCCAACCGCCTGAAATGCCGTTACCGCGACTCCGACAAGAAAATAAAGCTCTGCCACACCCTCAACGGCTCTGCCTTGGCGCTCCCCCGCATCGTGGCCGCCCTGCTTGAGAACAACCAGACGCCCGAAGGCATCATCGTGCCCGAGTGCCTGCGCAAGTACACCGGTTTCGACATCATCAACTAACACCCTCAAAACCCGCGAACGTGAGCTATATCAGTAAAGAAGAGAAGAAAATCCCGATCGACGACCCCTCCGGGAAATGGACCGACCTCTACCTCCTGCCTGAATGGGAGGAGAAGTATTACGACGTCTACACCGTGCGCAAGCATGGCAAATGGGTTATGCTCAAAGCATTGAAGAAGGAATATGCCGACGACCCCCGTTATCAGGCCATGCTCGACAAGGAATTCGACATACGCTATAACCTCTGCCATCCGAACATCGTAATGGTCAACGACCTTGAGGTGGTGCCCTCCGTGGGGAAGGCCATCATCACCGATGATGCCTACGGCTACTCCCTGCGTCGCCTGATCGACGAGAAAAGGCTCACGCCCAAGATTGTCCATCGCCTCCAGACCCAGCTTCTGGATGCGATGGAATATATCCAGGAGAACCATATACAGCATGTGCCCATCACCCCTGACACAATCATCTTCACCGAATACAACGAGAACCTCAAGCTCGCCAACGTCGGCTATGACCAGACTGCCAGTCTGTCGGAACAGGACACCAAGGCTGATATCGAGAGCTACGGAAAGGTGGTGAACGAGGTGCTCGACCATCTCCCCACATCCTTGCCGCGTCTGCGCAGGATCGCCAACAAATGTGTCGACCCTGACCATCCCTACCGCACTGTCTCCGACCTGCAGCTCGCCATGGAGCGGCGCAATTCGAGCCAGCTATATGTGTTTCTCTGTGTCTTCATCCTGCTGATGGCCTCACTGCTCGTGTGGCTCTCATTCCGCGGGTAATCCCCCCACCCTATCCACCAGACAATGATTGAAGTAAAAGCCATCGAACCCACAAAGGAGAATCTGAAAATGTTCACCAAGTTTCAGATCGACCTCTATGACGGCAATCCTTATTATGTGCCCCCTCTCATAAGCGACGATGTGGCCACCCTCTCTCCTGAAGTGAACCCCGCCTTCGACTTCTGCGAGGCCGCCTATTTCATGGCTTACCGCGACGGCAAGCCCGCCGGGCGTATCGCCGGAATCATCAACCGCCAGGTCAACCAACGTCATGGCACGAGCAACGCCCGCTTCGGATTCATCGACTTCATCGACGACCCCGAAGTGTCGGAAGCCCTGCTCACCTCTGTCGAGGAATGGGCTAAAAGCAAGGGGATGAAGAAACTTATCGGTCCGCTCGGATTCACCGACCTTGACCACGAGGGTATGCTCGTGGAGGGTTTCCAGGAACTCTCCACCATGGCCACCATCTACAACCACGCCTACTACGCCCCCCATCTTGAGCGTCTCGGCTATAAGAAGGAGTCAGACTGGGTGGAGTTTGTGATTGACGTGCCTGACGCCATACCCGAGAAGATGAACCGCATAGCCGAGCTGGTGAAGAAGAAGTTCGGGCTGCGCGTGCTGAAATACACCAGCCGCAAGCGCATAAAGACGGAATATGGCCGCGCCCTCTTCCATCTCATCAACGACGCCTACGACGGCCTGTATGAATATTCCCACCTTACCGAACGCCAGATAGATTACTACATCAACATCTATCTCAACCTGCTCAATCTCGACCTCGTGACGCTCATCGTCGACAAGGAGGGGCAGCTCGTGGGCGTGGGCATCTCCATGCCCTCGATGAGCGTGGCCCTGCAGAAGAGCAAGGGACGCATGTTCCCTCTCGGATGGTGGCACCTGCTCAAGGGTCTCAAAGGGAGGAACGACCGCGTCGACCTCCTCCTCGTGGCCGTCAAGCCGGAGTTCCAGAACAAAGGTGTGAACGCCCTCCTCTTCCAGGACCTCATACCATATTACCAGAAATACGGCTTCAAGTGCGCCGAGTCGAATCCTGAGATGGAGACCAACTCGAAAGTGCAGGGGCAGTGGGATTATTTCAACCACCGCCAGCACCGTCGCCGCCGTTCCTTTTACAAGAATCTCTCATGACAGACAATCCACAGGAAAAGACCGGAGCCGAGAGGGTCAACCCCTACGACAACCGGCGCGACAAAGGGGAACAGGTGGAGGAGATGTTCGACTCCATCGCTCCCGCCTACGATTTCATGAACACGGCGATGACCTTCGGGCTTCATCGCCGTTGGCGCAATAAGGCCCTGCGGGCGGCTCTTGAGAGCCTCCCCGGCTCCACGTGCGACACAGTGCTCGACGTGGCCACCGGCACCGGCGACGTGGCCTTCCGCCTGCATGACCTTCTGCCCGGGGCACGCGTCACCGGCATCGACCTCTCGGCCGGGATGCTCGAAGTGGCGCGCAAGAAGCTCCTCACCCTCCCCCCCGGGGAGAGGGAATACGTAGCCTTCGGCAAAGCCGACTGTCTCGCCCTCCCCTTCCACGACAACGATTTCGGCATGATCACCGTAGCCTATGGAGTGCGCAATTTCGGCAATCTTCTCCAGGGGCTAAGGGAGATGCGCCGCGTGTTGCGTCCTGGGGGTGTGCTCTGCGTCATAGAGCTGTCATGCCCAGAGGGTAAGCTCACCGGATTAGGCTACCGCATATACTCACGCCATCTAATACCCGCCGTAGGGCGGATGGTGAGCGGCGACAGCCGGGCCTACACCTACCTGCCTGAGAGCATAGCGGCCGCCCCGCAGCGCCGCGACATGGCCGAAGTGATGCGCCAGGCCGGATTCACCGACATCAGATGGAAATCGCTCACTTTCGGAGCCGTCACCTATTATATAGCAAAATGAAGAGAAAAGATTTCGAGATAATGGCTCCCGTAGGGAGCTGGGAGTCGCTCGCCGCCGCCATAGCGGCCGGAACCGACGCCGTGTATTTCGGCATCGAGGGACTCAACATGCGCTCCCGCTCAAGCGCCAACTTCACCGCCGACGATATGCGCCGCATAGTGGAGGAATGCAACGCCCATGATGTGAAGACCTATCTCACGGTCAACACCATAGTATACGATTCCGACATAACTCTGCTGCATCAGATCATCGACGCCGCCAAGGAGGCCGGCGTGAGCGCCATCATCGCCTCCGACATGGCCGCCATCCTCTACGCCCGCAGCATCGGCCAGGAGGTGCATATCTCCACACAGGTCAACGTCACCAACATCGAGGCGGTGCGTTTCTACAGCCAATTCGCCGACGTCATGGTGCTGGCCCGCGAGCTTAACCTCGACCAGGTGAAGGCCATACACGAGGCGATAATCCGCGAGCATATCACCGGTCCCGAGGGAAAGCCCGTACGCCTGGAGATGTTCTGCCACGGCGCCCTCTGCATGGCCGTGAGCGGAAAATGCTACATGAGCCTGCATGAGATGAACTCAAGCGCCAACCGTGGAGCCTGCAACCAGATATGCCGACGCGCCTACACCGTGCGCGACCGCGAGACCGGCGAGGAACTTGAAGTGGACAACAAATTCATCATGTCGCCCAAAGACCTCAAGACCATCCACTTCCTCAACCGCATGGTGGAGGCCGGTGTGAGGGTATTCAAGATCGAGGGGCGTGCCCGCGGCCCTGAATATGTGCGCGAGGCCGTGGAATGCTATTCCGAGGCTCTGACCGCCGTATGCGACGGCACCTTCTCGGAAGAGATGGTGGCCGGATGGGACGCCCGCCTCGAGCGCATCTTCAACCGTGGTTTCTGGAACGGCTATTACCTCGGCCAGCGCCTCGGCGAATGGAGCGCGAAATATGGCTCCTCGGCCACCCGCACAAAGGTGTATGTGGCCAAGGCGATCCGCCACTTCACAAAAATCGGCATAGGCGAGTTCCAGATGGAGGCCGGAGAGCTGCGTCCGGGCGACGAAGTGGTGGTGACAGGCCCCACGACAGGCGCCCTCATCTTCAACGTGGAGGAGCTGCGTGTTGACCTCCGCCCCGTCGAAGTGATAAGGAAAGGCGACCGCTTCTCAATGCCTGTTCCTGACAAAGTGAGAGCCTCCGACCGCCTTTACCTCTGGCGTAAGAACGATTAAGCGCTCTTTATTTGGCTGATAACAGATTTTAATATATTTTTGCAAGGGTGTTGCCGAGTTGGCGATACCCGTAAAAACCTTTTTACATCATGAAGAATCTGATTTTTTCATCTCTCCTTCTCATGGCTCTCCCCGCCATGGGCGCCGAAACCTACATGGAGGCCCCTGCCTCAGCACCCGAAATCGTGGTGCCCGACTCTACCGGTTTCAAATTTACCGACATAAAGGTGCTCCCCACCACTCCGGTGAAGGACCAGAACAAATCCGGCACATGCTGGAGTTTCTCAGGCAACTCATTCCTTGAGGAGGATGTGCTGCGCAAAGGTGGTCCGGAACTTGATATCGCCGAGATGTACACCGTGCGCCAGTGCTATATCGACAAGGCGAAAAAGTATATCCAGACACAGGGTAACATCAACTTCGCCCAGGGTGGCGGCTTCCCTGATGTCGTATACGTGGTGAAGAACTACGGCGTTGTGCCCGAGGAGGCATATCCCGGTCTGAACTATGGCGAGAAGAAACACTCCCATTATGAGATGGCCGACGCCCTCAAGGCATATCTCGACGCCGTGATGAAGAATCCCAACAAGAAACTCTCGACGGCATGGCTCCCCGGGTTCATCGGCATACTCGACGCCTATCTCGGCCCCGAGCCCACATCATTCACCTACAACGGCAAGACCTACACACCGCGCAGCTTCGCCGACGAGATGGGCATCAATGCCGGCGACTACGTAAGCGTCACCAGCTTCACCCATCACCCCTTCTACGAGCCATTCGCGCTTGAGATTGCCGACAACTGGCTCTGGGAGAAGAGCCAGAATGTGCCCATGGAGGAGATGAAGGAGATTGTTGACAATGCCATCGACAAAGGCTACACCATAGCCTGGGCCGCCGACGTATCGGAGGGTGGATTCAAATGGCGCAACGGCTACGCCGTGAATCCGGAGCCCAAGACCGGCGACGACCTCCAGGGCACCGAACTCTCACGCTGGGTGCAGCTCTCCGACAAAGACCGTGAGGATGCCACCTACGACATCAAAGGTCCCGTGAAGGAGAAGACCGTCACCCAGGATATGCGTCAGAAGACATTCGAGAATTTCGAGACCACCGACGACCATGGCATGGTAATCGTAGGCGTGGCCAAAGACCAGGAGGGCAACCGCTACTACAAGGTTAAGAACTCATGGGATACCAACCAGCTCTACGGCGGCTATCTCTACGTGTCGGAGCCCTACTTCCTTGAGAAGACCATCAGCATCATGGTCAACAAAGAGGCCATCCCCGGCAAGATTGCAAAAAAACTGACCCTTTAAAAATACGTTCCTCAAAAGAAAATGAGCGATAGAAAGATTGCTTTGGTGAGCCGGCAGTATCTGGTGCCATTCGTGCTCGTAACCTCCCTTTTCTTCATCTGGGGCTTCGCACGCTCCATACTTGACGTGCTCAACAAGCACTTCCAGGAGACGATGGATATCACCATCGCCCGGTCGTCGATGATCCAGGCCACCACCTACGTGGGCTACTTCCTTATGGCCATACCGGCCGGACTCTTCCTCACCCGCTTCGGCTACCGCAAGGGTGTGGTGTTGGGTCTGCTGCTGTTTGCCTCAGGGGCGTTGCTCTTCATACCCTGCTCATCGATGGGATCGTTCAATTTCTTTCTTGTGGCATTATTCATAATTGGCTGCGGACTCGTTGTGCTCGAGACCGCAGCCAATCCCTATATCACCGAATTAGGCGACAAGGCCACCGGCGCGAGCCGTCTTAACCTTGCGCAGTCGTTCAACGGGCTCGGCTGCATCATAGCTCCGGCCTTAGTGGCACCGCTCCTGCTCGGCGAGGGTAGCGCGGGTAACACCTCCATCCCCTACACCGTTATGGGTGTGGCCGTGATATGCGTGGCCTTGGTGTTCTGCCGGGTGAAACTTCCGGAGATAGGTGGCGACACCACCCGGGAGGAGCTCAATCCGGGGCGCACCTTAGGCTCCTTGCTGCGCAACCGTCATTTCATGACAGGAGTCGGGGCACTCTTCTGCTACGAGGTGGCGGAGATATCCATCAACAGTCTCTTCATCAACTACGTCACCTCCGATGGCTGGCTTGCGCCGCGCACGGCAGCTGTGGTGCTGTCGTTCGGCGGCTTGGGACTCTTCATGTGCGCCCGCATAGCCGGCAGCGCCATCATGAGCCGCGTCAGGGCAGAGAAAGTGCTGTTGGTATGCGCCGTGATGACCGTTCTCGGTTCATTGACAGTGACACTCGACCTCGGAATCGTATCCCGCATCGGGCTCTTCGCCTGCTACGCCTTCGAGGCGATCATGTTCCCCACGATATTCGCCATCTCCGTCAGAGGTATGGGCTCAGGCACCAAGATGGCCTCCTCGCTCCTTATGATGACGCCATTGGGAGGGGCTGTCGGCACCGCCCTTATGGCCTGGGTAGCCGACATAGCCGACATGTCGACCTCCTTCCTTGTGCCCTGCATAGGCTACTGCCTCGTGCTGGCCTACTCCATCCGCGCCCTCGCCTCAACCCGCCGCTGATGAATGCTCTAAATTGCGATTGGCTTTCGGTAAACAGGAAGCCAACTTTTATTCTGTTGTTTCCGGCACTCCTGATAGCCATTCTTGGGTGTCTGCTCATCACAACCGGTTGTCACCGTTCCGTGAAGCATGACAGTCGGCTTGTAAAGATTGCCGGTGCTATATCTGAGAATCCGGAACTGGCTCTCGACTCTTTGAAGAGTATAAATAGAGATGGATTATCGGAGGCAGACCGTTATTTTCATGAGTTCCTGACCATCAAGGCCTCCGACAAAGCTTACATCGAGCACACGTCCGACAAGCCGGTGCTTGATGTAATCGGGTATATGGAGAAACATCCGGAGGAGGATCTTTATGGAGAGGCTCTATATTATGGCGGCCGCGTGTACAGTGATTTAGGAGATTATCCTCAGGCACTCGACTATTTCTATAGATCAATCGACATCCTGAAAGAGCAGCCTGATCAGCTGAGCTTGCTGGGCACTGTGCAGAGTCAGACGGGCAGGCTTCTCAATACTCTACGCCTGTATAAGCAAGCCATCCCATTTCTGGAAGCTTCAACAGAGACTTCCAGAATATTGAATGACACTATCGGAGAAGTATACGATCTTCAGTTATTGGGATTCATTCATACCTGTGCGAAGAATTATATGATGGCTGACCATTATCTTTCCTTGGCCCGTGATAAAAGTAAACTTCTTGATAAGGCAATCTATGCCAAATCTTGTGTGTATCTCGCGGATGTGAAGTATAAGACAGGCCGATTAGATTCAGCGCTCTTCTATATACGGGATACTCCGGAAATGGTGAGACCGCTTGTACGTAATATTGCACTTGCCATTGCTGTTGATATTTATAACGCAGTCGGGATTCAAGACACCGCATGTATGTATGCACATCAACTTATTAAAAGCCCGTATGTGAGTAATAAGCAAACTGGCTATGCCTACCTGCTTTCTTCTCCCAACTCTGATTCGTTGCCTATTGATACAATAGCGCAATATACGGCTGACTATTTACGGTTGCTTGAAAATTATTATGATGAAAACAGTAATCAGATGGCAATTTCTCAATTATCATTGTATAATTATAGATCTCATGAGCAGGCTCATTTACAAGCTGAGAATAAGAATATGATGCTATTGAAAATAATAGGTGTTTGCTTGATTGTAATCCTTGGTTTGCTTTCGTTTATACTGTTTTCAAAGATTAAAAAGAAAAATAAGGAATTGGAACTTCAGACAACGCTTATTCAAGTATATGAGAAGGAAGAGGTAATCTCAAAAAAGGAATCATTCGATATGGACTGTGACGGAAGGGAGCTTTCTGACAAATCAAATGATGCTGGAGCCAGTGATGAGATTACCCACTTGGAAACCCTGAGAGCTCAGATACAACGGAAGGTACTTGATCTATATGAAAGGCAGAAAAATAATATACACGTCTCCCCTATTATATTGGAGTCATCAGCATATCAGAGGTTACGCGAGTTGATTAATAAGAAAATGGTGTTGACCTCTAATAATAAACTATGGAAAGAGCTGGAGAGGATTGTGATAGAGAGCTCCCCTCAATTTAAGATGACTCTCCTGCATTTAGTCGGAGGGAAATTTTCCTCTTTTGATTGGGAGACGTGTCTTTTAATTAAATGTGGAATCACATCCTCTGAGCTTGGCACCTTGCTTTCAAAGACGAAAGGTACGATAGTTTCAAGAAGGGAATCAATTGCGATGAGAATGTTTGGAGAGAAAATGAACTATCGCACTCTGCAAGATATAATTCTCCTGCTCTAAGATATATCGGCTTAGTATAGATATGGAAATAGCTTATCCTCCCGCACCTATAATATCGGGAGGATAAGCTATTTCCGTTCAATTTTTGATATCTGTACGGCTGTCCATCTTATACTTGGCATCGCGGTCACGTCTATATCTTGTGCTGCGTCCCCAGGTATAGGAGATAGTGAGCTCACATTTGGGATAAGAGTACTTATTGTCGAATTCCATCTCGGCATTATTTAGATGTAAAGTGCCACGGGTATGCGATACCAACAGATCCTGACCTGCCAGAGAGAGCGACCAGTTACTGTGAAATCTCCACATCAGACTCATATTTCCACTCCAGGTTGCCTTCATGTCGGCATCCACATTCCTATATCCGGATGAGAAGTAGCCATCTAATGTCAGAATCAGTTTTCTGTTATTGGTGAGATAGAAATTGATATAGGGGCGGATGGTATATTTCCAGCCGTTAGCTTTACGAAGGTTATCTGTGGTGCGATGCGTGCTGTAAAGCACAAATTGACTTAACGACAGGTTGAGCCAGTCCAGACTCGACCATCCCCAATACATATACAAGGCATACGTGCGTGTGCGCATCAGATTATCCCATGTATAAATTCGGTTTCCGTTGCCATCAACATAACCCGTTTCCGCAATTCCATGATTCAGCAGCTCAAAATAGGGTTCAATCATGAGATTGCGATAGGTATATGTGAGGGCACCCATGAAATGGCGTGCCTCACGGAGATTCGGATTCCCGACACGATATGAATTGGGACTCACATAAAGCATCGTGGGTGTAAGCGACTGCAACGAAGGCTGAGCCATATTATAGTAGCCATAAAGCCGGAAACTGTTGATATCATTGATACGGTAACCTATTGAGAAAGATGGCGCAAACACATCGGCATGACGCCTGAAAGTGTCAGACTCATCCATTCTGTTCTTACCTTTCATCAGCAGATTCTGATAGCGTAATGTGGCATCAAAATTTATCTTGGAATTGAGAGTATAGCGTATCTGTCCGAAGATATCCAGTTCATTTTCATGATACAGGTAATCATTATAGAGATTGGTAATTTCAAAAGATGTATAGTCAGCCTTGTTGTGTGTGCGGGTATACATATAATCCACACCGAAATCAAGAGCTAATTTTTCAGAGAGATTCAGATCAAGATTCGTTTTTGCCGTCACGTTTGAGGATGAAGTCTTGTAATCCTGACCGAATTCCTCAGCGCCATCCCTGTCGGTCTGCGACCGGGAAGATGGCATGTATCGGCCATAGTAGTCCACACTCGCCGAGAGGAGTGCCTTGGAGGAGAGATGACCGTTAACCTCAGCAGAACCAAAAGCTGTATTTGATTTCTCATGGCGGTAGGCTTTATTCTCAACGGGAGCGGTAAGAGGCAAACTCTTCTCTATTACTGTTGAGAAAGCATCAGCATTATGTTTCAGATTTGAACCGGAATACATAGCCGCCAGAGAGAGTGTCCACTTCTTTGAGAAATAATAATCGAGAGCCCACTTCAGCGAGAGGTATTTCTGATTGCGGTGGCATCTGAGATAATCCTGATACAGGTCATCATCGGTCAAGGTGGTATTACTCTCCCTGAAACTGTAAGGGAAGATACTGCCATATGCGTTTAAAGAGGTAAACAGTTTTGAGGATGTATAGTGTATTCCTGCTGATAAAGAATTAGTGACATCGGAATTTACCCCCAATGAGTAATATGCGCTTCCACCTAAATAGTCGGTAGTGCGCTTTTTCAACACCATATTAACGACCCCCACATTTGCTCCGCGGGTATGCCTTGCGGAGGGTACCGTAAGAATCTCCACTGAATCGACATCAGAGGCTTGAAAAGACTTAAGCAGTAAGATAATCTCAGCCATCGTCCCTTTCTGTTCTTTCCCGTCGATCAGCACCTTCATACCATCCTTGGCAGCCATAACGAGAGAATTACCGGTGTCAATGATACCGGGCGCGAATCGGAGTATATCATAAGCATTGATGGCTGAAGGGACAAACAGGGGATTAAATACAATTTTATCCTGTTTTACCACAAACGCCTGTTTCTTTGCCGACACTGTCACTTCATTGAGCGATGTCTCATTAGGTTGCATCAGGAAAAGAGGCTCGGTGGAGTCCGGGATTAAGGTCAGAAGAGGAATAAATCCGGGAGCGGTAATCTTCACGAGCTTGATACCCTGATTATCGGGTATCGTGAATTCTCCGATAGAATCCGCCATGATACTTTCCACATATGTGGAGTCCTGGCTCAGGAAAGCAATCCCGGCCAACTCAACCGGAGTCTTGGAATCCTGTTCAAGTACTTTCCCTTTGCGTGATGCACCCACTGAAATCTGACCGGAGATCAGTAAGATTACGACCGTAATAAGCCATTTCAATCCTTTCATATCTATGCCGATTAGTTAAGTTAATACTCTTTTAATACGGAGGCAAAGTTAGTGCATGCGAGGGCGGAATTGCAAATTTTTAGGTACGGAAAAGTGGTACGGTAAAAATCCGTACCACTTTTCCGTACTTTTTCCGTACCGATAACAAGGGGGTATTAAAGTCATAGATAGAGGATTATGTTCAATAACTGGTCATAATTCATCTTCACTCCAAACATCTTGATGGATAAAGCTGTACGTCTTGAGACGATAGTACCTTTGGCTTTTGCAAGAAGAATAATGAGATGTGCAGATGATAGTCCACATTTCATCAATAAACAGGTCTCCCAATCTGCGGTGGTTATTTTCCCTCCTGACAGAAGTCTGAGGTTATCCTTAAATTGAGGAGAGCTTAAAATAACAACTTTTTCCAACTCCTCCCATAGTGGACTATCATAGGGGAGAGCTGACTTTTGCTCAATATGACGTTGAATCTGACGATAGATCTCAGATTTTAAAATCACATCCGATACTCCTGTATTCGGGTTTCCTTGTTGGGATTTTTCCAAGCATTCTCTTTGAAAAGAGTCCCTTGCCTCCTCAAACGAGATTTGAGCTTCCGGTATATTATCCTTATCTAACGCTCCATCTTCAGCTACCTCTCCTTTTTCTAAAACAGGTCGCCATTGAAATAGATTAGGAGTGGATGAAACTGAATTCTCATCTTCTTTAGCGTTAGGCCAGATAGTGTTTTCCCATATGAATGAATTAAATTTAATAAAACAACTCTTAAGAGATTTCCGTATATTTTTATTTTGGATATAAAGCACAATTATCACACCGATGAGCATAATAATTAAAAAATTATCAGCAATAAGTGTTTTTAATAACGTTATATTCTCACTGCTTACTATTTTAAGTCGGTGCTCATGTAGATTGTAATTATAAGAGGCCTGCTGATTGACAGCAAGAAGATTTGAGTGCTCATCATAGTACCCTTCAAGAAGATTCAGATATTCTGCCGAATAATAGTTTATGGAATCCTTGGTTAAGGGATGTGGAGAATGTTCCGAAAGCAAATATTGATATCCTGTTTTTTTATTATTACTAATTTTGCTGTTGATCAATTCCTTTGCATATACATAAGCAGAATCTTCAATTCCTTTGGCATGATAGATCAATATTCCTATCGCAAGTGCCTTATTGCGTACTTGTGGCCTGACTAAATCCGGAGTATTACGAAAATACATGTAGGCAGAATCAATTTGACCCAATTCAAGTTTTAGCTCCGATAAATATAAACACGATTTTGCAAACTGAGAAATGTCGCTATGACGACTTATTTCTCTGGCCATGAGCAGACAAGTTTCAGACTCAAGAAAATTTTTAGCTCGCATATGAATAGAACCCAATAATTGAAGATCATGAATCTCATTAACGGTGTCCTTTAATTGCCGAGCATTCTCTGTTGAAGCTTCCAGAAATGGGATGGCTTGCTTGTACAGACGTAGAGTATTGAGAAGCCGGCCCGTCTGACTCTGCACAGTGCCCAGCAAGCTCAGCTGATCAGGCTGCTCTTTCAGGATGTCGATTGATCTATAGAAATAGTCGAGTGCCTGAGGATAATCTCCTAAATCACTGTACACGCGGCCGCCATAATATAGAGCCTCTCCATAAAGATCCTCCTCCGGATGTTTCTCCATATACCCGATTACATCAAGCACCGGCTTGTCGGACGTGTGCTCGATGTAAGCTTTGTCGGAGGCCTTGATGGTCAGGAACTCATGAAAATAACGGTCTGCCTCCGATAATCCATCTCTATTTATACTCTTCAAAGAGTCGAGAGCCAGTTCCGGATTCTCAGATATAGCACCGGCAATCTTTACAAGCCGACTGTCATGCTTCACGGAACGGTGACAACCGGTTGTGATGAGCAGACAGCCAAGAATTGCTATTAGGAGTGCCGGAAACAGCAGAATAAAAGTTGGCTTCCTGTTTACCGAAAGCCAATCGCTATAAGGGGAGTCCATATGTTTTTTGAAAACAGGATTCATATAAAACTCAGACAAACGAAGTGTCTATGTAGCAGTTTAACGAATTTTAAAGCCTGTTATTATAAAAATAAAATCAATTAGCAACTTTGAAATTTCACATGTTACCTTCATTGAGCCTCCGATATCAGAAAACGGAAAGCCCCGGCTGATGTCAGGTCATGACATCGGCCGGGGCTTTCGGGTTGTTATGGGAGATTATTTCAGTTTGGCTTTGATTGCCTCTGTCTCCTTCTCGTAGCCGGGTTTCTCGAGGAGGGCGAACATGTTCTTCTTGTAAGCCTCCACACCGGGCTGGTTGAACGGGTTGACACCGAGCATATAGCCGCTGATGCCGCAAGCCTTCTCAAAGAAATAGATGAGCTGGCCCAGAGTGTGCTCGTCGAGCTTGTTGAGCTCAATCTTCATGTTGGGCACACCACCGTCGACGTGGGCAATCTTAGTGCCTAACTCAGCCATCTTGTTCACCTCGTCGATACGCTTGCCGGCGAGATAGTTGATACCGTCAAGATTGGCGGCATCCTCCGGAATACGACGTGTGATGGCAGGCTCCTTCACAGAGAGCACAGTCTCGAAGATTGTGCGCTCACCATCCTGGATCCACTGGCCCATAGAATGGAGGTCGGTGGTGAAATCCACAGATGCGGGGAAGATACCCTTCCCATCCTTACCCTCGCTCTCACCGTAGAGCTGTTTCCACCACTCTGCGAAATAATGGAGCTTCGGATTATAGTTGACGAGAATCTCAATCTTCTTACCATCCTGATAGAGGGCGTTACGCATACGAGCGTAAATCTCGCAGGGATTCTCGGCACCCGGATGCAGGGTAGTATTCTCCATCTCAGCCGCACCGGCAACAAGCTTGTTGATGTCGAAACCGGCACACGCGATCGGGAGCAGACCCACCGGAGTGAGCACAGAGAAACGTCCGCCCACATTGTCGGGGATGATATATGTCTCGTAGCCCTCCTGAGTGGCGAGAGTGCGGAGCGCACCCTTCTTCTCATCAGTCACAGCCACGATAAGATCCTTGGCAGCCTCCTTGCCGGCCTGCTTCTCAAGAAGCTCCTTGAGAATACGGAAAGCGATGGCAGGCTCAGTAGTGGTGCCGCTCTTGGAGATAACGATGATACCGAATTTCTTACCGGCGAGCAGTTTCTCAAGCTCGGCGGTATACTCCTCGCCGATATTCTGTCCGGCATAGAGCACTTTCGGATTCTTCGGCTGGGGAGCGTAGAAGTCGGCGAAATTGTCAGAGAGGGCTGCGATCACAGCCTTAGCTCCGAGGTAAGAGCCACCGATGCCCACACATACCACATATTCGCACGCCTCGCGCAGACGGGCGGCAGTCTTGTTGATACGGTCAAGAAGCTCTGAAGAAGTTGAAGAGGGGAGATTCAGCCAACCGAGGAAATCGGCGCCTTCGCCGTTACCCTCATGAAGTTTGGCCATAGCCTCCACTGCGGCAGCCTGATTTGCCTCATACTGTTTCTCGGCAAAATAGACTGCGTCCTGAATGTTGATTTCAATAGATTTCATTGTCTATATTATTAGGGTTTATTATCTGTAATGTGTATCTACAACTACAACAACTGCGGAGAGAAGTTCTATCATAAATAATTGTAATAGATGCAGACGATAGTTAAAGCCATCCCCGCCGGGGGGGAGCATCAGGAGAATCTGTCGGCTATCCCCTGGAAAGCCAGACGCGGGTTACGCCCCTCATAGAGTATCGAATAGACACAATCGAGAATCGGCATATCCACATTCACCGTCCGACGGTTGATCTCATGTATGCAGAAAGTGCCGTAGTAACCCTCTGCCACCATCTCCATCTCCATCTTGGCAGCCTTCACACTATGCCCCTTCCCTATCATGGCGCCGAAATTATGATTGCGCGAGAAGAGGCTGTAGCATGTCACGAGCAGGTCGCCGAGATAGGCCGAGCGGCATATGTCGCGCTCCATCGGGGCAATCGCGTCGATGAAGCGGCGCATCTCGCGCACGGCGTTACACACCAGCATGGCGCGGAAATTGTCGCCGCTCTTCATACCACCCACCATCCCCGAAGCTATGGCGTAGACATTCTTCAGCACCGCGCCGTATTCTATTCCGGCCACGTCGTGCGATACGATTGTCTTCAGTTTCGGGCCGGCGATGGCACGGCAGAACAGGCGGCTCTTCTCCTCGTCATGACAGCCGATCGTGAGATAGCTCAGATGGTCCAGAGCCACCTCCTCGGCATGGCACGGGCCTCCGATAACGAGCAGGTTTGAATCCTTGCAGCCGAAGCGGCTTGAGAACCACTCGGTTACAATCATGTTATCGTCGGGCACGATACCCTTGACAGCCGACACGATATTACGGTCGGCCACAGGCACCGTGATTTTCTCGGCCTCGCTCTTGAAATAGGGCGACGGTATGGCCACGACGAGCGTTCCGGCGTCGGCCACTGCCTCATTGATGTCGGAGAAGAAATCAATGCGCGACGTGTCGAAAGTCACATCGCTCAGATACACCGGATTGCGATGGTATTTTATAAACTCCGCGATACGTTCGGGGCGTCTCACATACCAGTTGATCCGGTCATTGTTAAGGAGCAGAAGCTTGGCCAGCGCCGTGGCCCAGCTTCCGGCTCCTATTACTGCTATCTTTCCGAGAGAGCTGACCATTATTCCGCCTCTTTCTCTTCCTGATCCTCCTTGTTCTGCTTCTTCTCGGGACGCATCTGCGGGAAGAGAAGCACCTCCTGGATTGTAGACTGTCCGGTCATGAGCATAGCCAGACGGTCCATGCCGATACCCATGCCTGATGTGGGGGGCATGCCATATTCGAGGGCGCGGATAAAGTCGCCGTCGATAATCATGGCCTCGTCGTCACCCTTGTCGGCAAGTCGCATCTGCTCTACGAAACGCTCATACTGGTCGATCGGGTCGTTAAGCTCTGAGTAAGCGTTGGCCAGCTCCTTGCCGTTGACCATCAGCTCGAAACGCTCGGTGAGACGCGGGTCGTTGCGGTGACGCTTTGTCAGCGGCGACATCTCGATGGGATAGTCTATGATGAAAGTGGGCTGGATGTAAGTGCCCTCGCACTTCTCGCCGAAGATCTCGTCGATCAGCTTACCTTTGCCAAACGACTCATCCACCTCTATACCCTCCTGCTTGCAGAAAGCGCGGAGCTCCTCCTCCGTCTTGCCGGTGATGTCGAAGCCGGTCTTGTCAAGTATGGCCTGGGTCATGGTGATGCGCGGATAGGGGGCCTTGAACGAGATTGTGTTGTCGCCCACCTGCACCTCGGTTGTGCCGTTGACATCGAGACAAATCTTCTCAAGCATCTTCTCGGTGAAGTCCATCATCCAGTTGTAATCCTTGTAAGAGACGTAGATCTCCATACAGGTGAACTCCGGGTTATGTGTGCGGTCCATACCCTCGTTGCGGAAATTCTTCGAGAACTCATACACACCCTCGAAACCGCCCACGATGAGACGCTTCAGATAGAGCTCGTCGGCGATACGCAGATAGAGGGGAATATCGAGAGCGTTATGATGTGTGATGAACGGACGTGCCGATGCGCCGCCGGGGATAGCCTGGAGAATGGGAGTCTCCACCTCAAGATACCCGTGAGAGTTGAAATACTCGCGCATGGAGTTGAACATCCGGGTGCGTTTGATGAAAATATCCTTGATACCCTTGTTCACCACGAGGTCGACATAACGCTGGCGGTAGCGCTGTTCGGGGTCGGTGAAGGCGTCGTAAGCCTTGCCATCCTTCATCTTCACAACGGGGAGGGGACGGAGGCTCTTCGAGAGCACGGTGATTTCCTGGGCATGAATCGAGATCTCGCCCATCTGGGTGCGGAAGACGTATCCCTTCACGCCGATGAAGTCGCCGATATCAAGGAGTTTCTTGAACACCACGTTATACATATCCTTATCCTCGCCGGGGCAGAGGTCGTCGCGGCTCACGTACACCTGGATACGACCATCGGCATCCTGGAGCTCCATGAAAGAAGCCTTACCCATGATTCGACGGCTCATTATACGACCGGCCACTGTCACCTCGCGGGGAGGCTGGAGGTCGTCATTGAAATTCTCTTTTATCTCAACGGAATGCCCCGTAACTTTATATTCGGGAGCGGGATACGGCTCTATGCCACGGTCGCGTAGCGCCTGCATACTGTTGCGGCGCACTATCTCCTGTTCGCTAAGTTCCTGATTTGCCATATATGGTTCTATATAGTGGGTCGCCGCCCTGCCGGAGCGGGACGACGCCTTAGTTTGTAATCATACTGCAAAATTAAGAAAAAAAACTCACAAAACCTAACGTATTATTACATGTTGGATCAGTTTGTGAGTAGGGACGCGGGGGGGCGGGGGGCCGGGGGTAGTGAAAATAAAAATTTGGGGTTTTGTAACCCACACCAACCGGGGGGGCCGCACGGGGGC
>CANPMT010000058.1 GCA_947575235.1 uncultured Porphyromonadaceae bacterium | reverse complement strand
GGCGCCACCGGGGAAGATTACCACCAGACCCAATATATTCATCGTGAAGATGAAGAAGAAACAGGTCAGCAGATAAGGAGCGAATTTTGCTGTGTTCTTCCCTAAGGCGGTCTTGAGTGTGCCGTTGTAGAGGAAGTCGATCAGCATCTCCCAGAATCCGGTACCCTTGCGGGGTGCCTTCATACCTTTGCGGCGGTAGTATCTCGCCAGGCTCATCACGATGGCTGTCACAAGCACCGACGCTATGAGAAGCGCGAGGACGTTCTTTGTGATGGAGAGGTCCCAGGGCTTGTACTCGCGGTAATATGTTCCGTTGAAGCCCACATAACCGTCGACAATCTTATCCTCGGTACCCTCGGCGAGTTTCGCCACCTTGGCCTGCTCGTCTGCCGGGATGTCGAAGAGCTGCACAACCTTGTTCTTGTGACGGCTGAGCTGCGCCTGTGCGAAGCGGTAGGTCGAGTCGCCCTTGTGGATCTCCACAATGCGGGGTATCGCCTCCACCTCCTCCTTACCTTCGGCATTCACCTCGTTGACAAGCTCGGTGAGTCTGGACGATGAGAAACATACCCATTTCCCATCCTCAGTGCGGACTATCACGGGGAGCGGTATGCGGTAGACATGACTGAAAGGTACCTCCCAGCCGTAGCCGTCGCCCAAGTGGTGGAACAGCACCTCCTTGACGTTGATCCCTCCATCCTCGCTGCTGCCTGATGAGGCCGCCGCCGACTGGGGAAGAAGGAAGACTAACGCCATGAGCGCCGCCAATATTATCTTACATCTATTTTTCATCCCGTTTGGTTTTTCGATTTTCACTACCGGATCAATACACACACACCGACACTATGTTGTTGTCAACATCCACGAGGCCACCTTTGATTTCGACACTCGCCTCCTCCCCTCCGGGCTTGCGGTAGTCGATCTTGCCGCTTGTCAGCACGGAGATGAGCGACGCGTGGTTTCTCAGCACGGTGAATGACCCGAGTGCGCCCGGTAATGTCACAGATTCTGCCTCACCCTCGAATATCACGCGGCTCGGCGATATGATTTTCAGTGTCATGGGCCGGTTACTTTACCTCTGCGAGGAGTTTCTTACCCTTCTCTATGGCCTCGTCGATTGTGCCTACGTTGAGGAACGCCTGCTCCGGATATTCATCAACCTCTCCGCTGAGAATCATCTTGAAACCTCTGATAGTCTCCGACAGGGGAACAAGCACGCCGGGAAGACCGGTGAACTGCTCTGCCACGTGGAAGGGCTGCGAGAGGAAGCGCTGCGCACGACGGGCACGGGCCACAACGAGTTTGTCGTCGTCTGAAAGCTCGTCCACACCGAGGATGGCGATGATATCCTGGAGGTCGTTGTATTTCTGGAGAAGCTGCTTCACTGCCTGAGCGGTGTTGTAGTGCTCCTCGCCGATGATATTGGGGTCGAGGATACGCGATGTAGATTCGAGGGGATCCACAGCGGGGTAGATACCGAGCTCGGTGATCTTACGGCTAAGCACCGTAGTGGCGTCAAGGAAGTTGAAGGTGGTAGCCGGAGCCGGGTCAGTCAAGTCATCGGCAGGCACATAGATTGCCTGCACTGATGTGATAGAGCCATTCTTTGTAGAGGTGATTCGCTCCTGCAGCGCACCCATCTCCGAGGCAAGTGTAGGCTGGTAACCTACGGCAGAGGGCATACGGCCGAGAAGAGCCGAAACCTCCGAACCTGCCTGGGTGAAACGGAAGATATTGTCGATAAACAGGAGCACATCCTTACCGCCGGCACCTTGGTCGCGGAATTGCTCAGCAACGGTAAGACCCGACAGAGCCACGCGCAGACGTGCGCCCGGCGGCTCGTTCATCTGGCCGAAAACGAGGGTTGCCTGAGAGTTCTTGAGCTCTTCTTTGTCGACATCGGCAAGGTTCCACTCGCCGCGCTCCATACCTTCCTCAAACTTCTTGCCATATTTCATAACGCCGCTCTCGATCATCTCGCGGAGAAGGTCGTTACCCTCGCGGGTACGCTCACCTACACCGGTGAATACCGAGAAACCGTTGTGACCCTTGGCGATGTTGTTGATAAGCTCCATGATGAGCACGGTCTTACCCACACCGGCACCGCCGAACAGACCGATCTTACCACCCTTCGAGTAAGGCTCGATAAGGTCGATCACCTTGATACCCGTCTGAAGAATCTCGGTCGAGATGGCGAGTTCGTCAAACGCGGGCGCCGGCTGATGGATCGGACGCAGCTTCTCTCTGTCGAGCTCGGGAAGATGGTCGATAGCCTCTCCGATGACATTGAGCAGACGGCCCTTGACCTGGTTGCCTGTAGGCACCGCTATAGGTCTGCCGAGGTCCTCTACTTTCACACCGCGGCGGATGCCGTCAGTGCTCTCCATGGCCACACATCTTACGGTGTCCTCACCGATGTGCTGTTCAACTTCAAGAATCAGTTCCTCTCCGTTGTCGCGTTCCACCTTCAGGGCGTTGTAGATGGGGGGGATGTTCTCTTTTCCACCCTCGAACGACACGTCGATTACCGGGCCGATTACCTGAGTCACTGTTCCGATATTAGCGCTCATATATTTAAGTTTGCTTATTTGGTTGCTATTATTGTTATCTGTTTAGAAATGCCAGCCCAAAGCCACACACACTGCCATAAGCACGAGGTTGGCAAGCGAGAGCGGCATGAGGTATTTCCACTCGAACGAGAGCATCTGGTCGATTCTCACGCGGGGGAAGGTCCATTTGAACCAGATTATCACATAGGAGATGAAGAATGACTTGCCGATGAACCATACGATCGAGGGGATCCAGTTCATAACGTTGTTGAAGCCATCCCATCCGGGAATGTGGAGGGGCATCCAGCCGCCGAGGAACATCAGTGTGGCTATGCCTGACACGATGAAGAGGTTGAGGTATTCGGCAAGGTAGAAGAAACCGAAGTGGATACCTGAATACTCTGTGTGGTAACCTGCGGTGAGCTCATGCTCTGCCTCCGGAAGGTCGAAGGGACCACGGTTGGTCTCGGCAGTCGCCGCCACGATGTAGATCAGGAAGGCGATGATGGCCGGGATATGGCCGCGGAAGATGAACCATGCACTCTCCTGCTCCCATACGAGCTCGTTGATGTTCATTGTGCCGGCGAATACCACGATGGTGATCAGGGCCAGACCTAATGAAACCTCATATGAGATCATCTGCGCGCCGCTTCGCATGGCGCCGATGAGGGTGTACTTGTTGTTGGAGGCCCAGCCTGCGAGGAGGATACCCAACACACCCACCGACGATACGGCGAGGATGAAGAAGATGCCGATGTTATAGTCGATTATCTGAAGACCGTTGCCCCAGGGGAGACACGCGAGCATCACCACCGAGGAGGTGATTACAATGTAAGGCGCCAGCTTGAAGAGAAAGCGGTCGGTGTCTTTCAGACTGATAAGCTCCTTGATGAGGATCTTGAACATGTCGGCGAATACCTGGAGCACGCCCCACTTGCCGACACGCATCGGGCCCAGACGGCACTGGAACCATGCGCAGAGCTTACGCTCGTAGAGAATATAGAAGAGGGCGAGCACCGTATAGGTGAGCAGCACCAGCAAGGCTATGATGACACACTCCACCACCACTGTCAGCCAGTCGGGAAGAAAGCCCATCAGGAAGTTGTTGAACTCACTGGTCCATATTCCGAAGTTAAACATAATATTCTGTTGAAATCGTTTGTGATGTTGTTGTTCTTGATATTACTCTCCTTATCGGTCGATGTCGGGTATCACGAAGTCGAGCGCCGCGCCGATGGTGATAAGGTCGGCGATCATGTAGCCCGAACATGTGAGGTTCATCACACCCACAAGGTTGAAACAGGGGCTCTGGAAATGCAGACGGTAAGGGTTCTTCTCGCCGGTCGACTCGATGTAAACACCGAATGTGCCTCGGCTCGCCTCTACCTGCTGGTACCATCTTCCCTTGGGAAGCTTGATCACCTTGGGCACCTGTGCGCGGATATCTCCCTCGGGGATACGGTCGACAAGCTGCTCCAAGATCTTGCAGCTCTGCTCGATCTCTTTCATACGCACCATGTAGCGTGAGTATGAGTCGCAGCCATCGAGGAGCACCTCCTCGAAGTCGAGTTCTGAATATATCGAGTAGGGATGCACCTTGCGGCAGTCGCAGCTCCAGTTGGAGCCTCGTCCGCTGGGGCCGGTGATGTCGTAGTTGATGGCATCCTCTTTCGAGAGATGACCCACCTTCTTGAGACGGTTCATGGCGATGATGTTGCCGCTGAACACTTTGTGGTATTCCTTGAGACGCTCGGGCATGATGCGGATAAGCTCCTTCACATCCTTCACGAAGTCGGGATGAATGTCGGCTATCACACCGCCGATCACGTTATAGTTCATCGACATACGTGCGCCGCAGGTCTTCTCGAAGATGTCGAGCACCATCTCGCGCTCGCGGAAACCGTAGAAGAACGCTGTGGTGGCTCCGAGGTCCATCGCCGTACAGCCGAATGAGAGCAGGTGGCTTGAGATACGCATCAGCTCATCCATCATAACGCGGATCACCTGGGCACGTCTGGGCACCTCCAGACCCATGGCCTTCTCGATGCACATGCAGAGGCAGTGACGGTTCTGATGGGCCGACATGTAGTCCATACGGTCGGTGAAGTGGAGCGCCTGGGGATATGTGAGTCCCTCGCAGAGCTTCTCTATGCCACGGTGGATGTAGCCTGAAACGACATCGACTTTCTTGACAGTCTCGCCGTCGACGGCTGCGCGGAAGCGCATGACGCCGTGGGTGGAGGGGTGCTGCGGACCGATGTTGACAACATAGTCATTCTCCTCGAACACTTTGCCGGGGACAGCCTTGATCTTGCCATCCTTACCCTCAACGTAACTTACGGTGTCATCCTCATTCTTCTCATCCTCTGTGGGGATGGGGTTGAGTTTGGGATCGGCGTCGTAATCCTTGCGGAGAGGATACCCCTTCCAGTCGTTGCGCAGGAAGAAGCGGCGCATGTCGGGATGGTTGATGAATTTGATTCCGTAGAAATCATATACCTCCCTCTCCTGGAAGTTAGCCACTTTCCACAGGTCGCTTACGCTGTGGATCATGGGGTTGACACGGTCGGTCACCTGCACCTTCACGGCTATCATCTCCCAGCCGCGTGAGGTGGATGTGAGATAGTATATCACGCCGAGGCTCTCCTTCCAGTCCATTCCGATCACTGCGGAAAGAACGTCGAATTCAAGTCCTTTGGTCTCCTTGAGTGCCTTTGCCAAGCCATACCAGTCTTTCTCCTCCACATTCACCATCAGGGTCTCACCCTCCTCGAAGGTGGCCGACGGGCAGAGTTGACTGATTCTTTCTTGTATATCGCTCATTTTTAGTTAATCGCTATTTTATTGTGACAGGTTGGAGTATCCTCAATCTATTCTTCCTCTCTCCTCGGGGTGTTTTGCGAAGAAGTCGTTGATCTTCTCCTGACGGTTCACGCCGCCGAAGAATTTCTGCACCTTGATCTTGCGCTGCAGCTGCATCAGGCCGTAGAACATCGCCTCGGGACGCGGGGGACAGCCGGGGATGAACACGTCGACCGGAAGGATGTGCTCCACACCGGGCACGACGCAGTAGGAGTTCTTGAAGGGGCCGCCGGATACGGCGCAGCCGCCGCAGGCAATCACATACTTGGGCTCGGCAAGCTGCTCGTAGAGACGGCGAAGCACCGGGGCCATGCGGTGTACGATGGTGCCCTGCACCATGATGTAGTCGGCCTGGCGGGGGGAGTTGCGGGCCACCTCGAATCCGAAGCGGGCCATGTCGTAACGCGCGGCGCCAAGACTCATGAACTCGATGGCACAGCAGCTGGTGCCGAAGCAGAGGGGCCAGAGGGAGTTGGCTATACCCCAGTTGATGAGCTGGTCGAGCTTGCCCACCATGACGTTGGCGCCGGTGGCGTTCAGCTCGTCTACAAGCTTGTCAATGTAGGCGTTGTCCTTGAAGTCCTCATGCTTCATTCCTTTGATCTTCACTTCCATTTCAACGCTCCTTTCCGCCATGCGTATGCAAGGCCCATTATGAGTATAAACATGAAGATGCCGATGCAGAGAAGACCCTTGGGCCCGAGACCGTTCATGACAACAGCCCACGGATAAAGGAACACTACCTCGACATCGAAGAGAAGGAACAGGATTGCAAAAATATAATAACCTGCCTTGAACTGAATCATCGACTCACCTCGGGTGGGGATACCGCACTCGTAGGGCTCCGATTTCTTCACTGAATACGATTTCGGGGAAATCAGTTTCGCTATCAACAAAGCAGCAAATACCAGACCGATGCCCGTCAAAGCGGCGGTCACGGCGAGGGCATTGTTGCTTATCTCCAACAAATGATTCATATAATCGTCTATATATTAATTGGTTAGTCTCAACTAAGAGTGTTCATGGTTCGATACGCGCCACAAATCTCTGCAAAGATACTTAAAAAAACTTAATCACAAAAAAAAACTTGCACATAAAGCTCACTTTTATGCACAAGTTTCAGTTTTTTAACCTTAGCGGCCACGGAGCCGCAGGATGCGGGTTACTGTTTCATTGTGTCGGGAATTGACACGTATGAACCCGTAAATCTTCCGGTGTAGAGCTCGGGAATGACGGTCTCACCCATCTTGCCTGACACTTTGTAATCTATGCTTACCGAGTTGAGCCAGGTGTCGGTGGTGCGCAGGGTGATGCTGTTGAAGGTGTAGTCGTCCATCGGAAGCATACCCTCTGACCCGGGCAACTGGGGAACGATGTCGGTGCCGCTGATCTCGTAGCCGCCGCTCACGAATTTCACGTCGAGCCCGGCAAGGTAGAGTGCTGTCTTGGCGGGTTCCTGGGGAAGTGAGGTGAATTTGGCGTTGTACATCACGAGCCCGGCTTTCTTGTTCTCTACATCCATGATGACGCGGTAGATGATGTTGTCGGTGGTGTAGCTGCCTGCCTCACCCCCCTGGGTCCTGTAGCTGGTGGCGGTGTTACCTTTGTAGAAGGCGTCGGTGGTGAAGCTGCGCACTGTGTAGGCGTCACCTACACCGTATGACACCACTACCATGGGGTAGATGTTGGTGCCGATGTTGGGGTGGAGTATCACTCCGGGGATGTAGAGCTGCTGACCTTTGTCGTTGGTGTAGGAGGGGGTGAAGGCTTTGGTTATGTTGAAGTCACCGGGCATCTTGGGATAACCGGTTATCATGATGCGGCAGTCTTTGAGGGGGGTGGTGTTGTCTACGAGTCCCTCCAGACCGGTGATGCACTGCTGGATGGCGTTGTCGTTGATTATCTCTTTGAATTCCACAGGGTCGGTGGTGAAGGAATGGTCGCGGTTGTTGTAGGTAAGTTTGGAGGTACCCACGGCCATGGTCCTGTCGTAAAGGTCTCTGGTCACCAGCTGGAAGGTGTAGGCGCCGGGGGTGGCAACGGCCTCTCCGGTGGCGTTGTCGGTAATCAGGTTTACGGTGGTGTAGGTGATGTTCTGCTTCACTTCGTTATCGCCTGTGCCGCACGATGTAAGTAGCAGGGCGCATCCTGCCATGAGCGTGATTGCTGTTTTCTTCATTCTTTGGTAAAGTTATTAGAGTTTGTTGTTATCTGAAGTTGTATCTCACTGTCACTCCACCCTCAATCCCCTTCCCTCTCTGCAGGAATTCGTTACCCATGGAGAGGAAGTAGAAGGTGTGGTAGCGGGTGTCGGTGAGGTTCTTTCCCCATAACTGAACGGAGAAATCACCTTTTGAGTATGTCACTCCGGCGCCTGCCAAGGCGTAGAAGGGCTGCGTGACGGTGTTCGCCTCGTTCCAGTAGATTTTTCCGGTGCCGCGCATGTTGACGTCGAGCGCCACCACTCCCCTATCTTTTCTTAGGGGAATCATCCAGACTCCCTGAAGGAAGAGGGTGTTGGCCGGGGCGTAGGGGAGGTAATTCCCTGAGTAGTCGTTGATTCCGTCGTTGAATCGGCGGAAGCGGGCGTTGGTGTGGCCGTAACTTCCGGTGAGGGTGAACCGTTCTGTGGGACGGTAGCTTATGGTGAGCTCCCCTCCGAAGCTGCGGGTTTCCCCGGCGTTGGTCATGATGCGCCCTGTGGTGGTGCCGTCGGGGAAGGTGGTGAGCTGCTGGTCGCGGCAGTCTATGTAGAAGAGGGCTATGTCGGCCTCTATCTTACCGTCGGTGGTGTTGAGATGGGCACCTACCTCGTAGTTCCAGCTCTTCTCGGGCTTGTAGCCCACCACGTCATCCACATCGTAGCGCGAGCCGATTCCCATAAGGTTCATGAGCCGCTGCTGGAGCACGTCGCTGAACATCTGGGTGTTGAACCCTCCCGCTTTGTACCCTCTCGAGAGTTTGGCGTAGATGTTGCCGTTGTTGGCGGGGAGATTGTATGTGACGGCTATCTTGGGGAGGAGCGTGAGGTAGTCGCGGCTCAGTTCCCCGCGGTCGTCGATGTTTACGTCACCTTTGCCGAAGAATACCTTCTCGCCACCGTTCACGCGGTAGGTGGTGTAGCCTGTGTTGCAGAAGGAGTGGTAGTCGAGGGTTGATTTCTCGTAATCGGCTCTGAGTCCGGCGGTAAGCTCCCACGCGCCGAGTGTCACGACCGACTCGTGGTAGAGGGCCACACCCCATGTGGGGAGGGTGAAGTCGCTGTTGAGGGGGAAGGAGCGCGTATCCCATTCTATTGGGTATGAGGGGATGGCTTCGTTGCGGTGCTGCTCTATGAGCTGTGAAATTCCGGTGTCTTTGAATGTCACGGGGGCCTCCATGTCGAGGTGTTTGTAGAATCCGAAGAATCCGGCGAGCCAGTTGTATACCCCCTCCGCGGCTGCCTTGCGCACCACTATATCCTCGGTGAGGGCTATCTCGTGCTTCCTCTGTGTGAGGGTGAAGTAGTCGGCGGGGAGGAAGTCCTGGTCGAGGGTCATGTTGTCGTGGATGTGCTGGAGGGAGGTGATGGAGGTTACGCTGACGCGGTCGCCTGAGTATCTGGCTGTCAGGCCGTCGCTGAATGTGAGGCGGCGGTAGAAACAGGTGTCGTTGTAGGCTATTGTGCCGGTGGGGAGGTATTCGTAGGGGTATCCCCCCTGGCGCAGGTTGGAGAATGCGGCGGTGTTCTGGAGCATCCATTCGGGTGTGATGCGCCACTGGAATTTGGCGCGTGCCCCGTAGCTCTGCTCTTTGTCGAGCCGCTTACCGTTGTACCGGTTTATGAATTCCCCGCGCGCGCCTGAGTAGTTGGCGGTGAGTGAGAGTCCGGTATTGTCGGAGAATTTGTGATACCATCCGGCGGATACTTTGCCGCGCAGGCGTGTCGAGAGGTCGGCCTGTATGCGCCACCCCTGGTAACGCAGGGGTGAGAGTGTGGTTATGTTGATCACTCCGGCCATTGTGTTACGGCCGTAGAGTGTCGACTGCGGTCCGCGGAGCATCTCTACGTTGACTATGTCGGCGAGGTCGAAGTCGTAGGCGTCTTTGTTGAGGAAGGGTACGTTGTCGACGTTCAGACCGACGGAGGGCTGGTCCATGCGTGCCCCGATACCTCTGACGTAGATGCTTGATGTGATGCGTGATCCGTAGTCGGGCATGAAAAAGTTGGGCACGACGTCTGATATACCCTTTATCGACACCACGTCGAGGCGTTCGAGTTCGGGCTGCGTGAGGATTGTGGCGGCCTCGGGCTCGCGCCGGAGCGCCGACATCTGTTTCACGGCTGACACGCTCACCTCGTCGAGTGTGATGTAGGAGGCGTCGGCGTCGGAGGGGGTGGCTCCGGCCGACGGCGAAGCGCCCGCAGCTGTGTCAGCCGCGGATCTCAGCGCACCGGTTATAAGCAGTGCCATCGTTATGTGCCTGCGTATTCTCACGGCGCAAAATTACCCATACCCCTTCACCCTTGCAATCCTCAAAAATGATGATTTTTTCTGATTTCGGTGGCCGAGGCACTTTGTAAAGTCGGTTAAAGGTGTTACTTTTGTGTCGCTGTTAACATTTTTTTCTATGAAAACTTTGAAATTCCTCCCTCTCCATATATTGTTGTGCTTCTTTTTGGCAGGATGTGGCTCTCAGTCTGACAAGGCTGAGGGTATCGGCTCTCTTACGGATTCTCTATCGCAGACGCTGCGTCATAAGGATGATTTCGTCAGGGCACGTGAGGCGGGGATTGCCGAACTGCGCTCGCGCCTCTTCAGCGACTCGGCCTCGATGGCGCGTGACGCGCTGATGATGAGCCGGGAGTATTCTAAATTTGAGATTGACTCGGCCATATCGTATGCCTCGAGGGCCATAGAATCTTCGACAGATGAGACGGAGCGCCTGAAGGCGCGTCTTTTCCTGAGCAAGATCTATTCTATGGGTGGACGTTTCCTTGAGGCGGGCTCGATTCTTGAGACATTTGACCCTGAGGATGTGACTCCGGAGCTGAAACTCCCTTATTATGAGGCGGTGACATCGTTCTGGGATTATTATTCCATCTCTACGCGCTATAAGGTGAGGCGCCCCGCTGAACTTACCGACTCGCTGCTGAAGTATCTGCCGCGCGATTCTTATCTCTTCCGGGTTGACCGGGTGGCTAAGGCGGCTTTCGCCGATTCTGTGGCGGGGGCGGCGGCTTTCCGTAATATGCTTGACTCTCTCTCCCCGGGCTCGCCTGAGTATGCCATGCTTACCAATTATTTCGCCTCGTTTCTCAATAAGTGGGGACGTAAGGAGGAGGCTAAGCGCTATCTGACTCTCTCGGCTATAACCGACCTCCACAATGCCACCCGTGAGACTCTCTCGCTGCAGGAGTTGGCTGGCCTGCTTTATGAGGATGGCGATTTCACGCACGCCTTGGAGTATTCGCAGTCGAATCTTGATGATGTGATTGCGTCGGGTATCTCGCTGCGCTCTCCTGAGGTTGTAAATTTCTATTCTATCATCACTTCGGCTTATAATGAGCGTGAGCAGGGTGTGAAGCGCACTCTGATCTGGTTTACCGTGGCTCTGGTGTTGGCTCTGATTGTTGTGGCGGCTCTGGCACTGAATACTTACCGCCAGATGAAGCGTATCACGGCTATCCAGCATCAGTTAGCGCGAAGCAACCAACAGCTCACTCAGCTTAACGAACGTCTGAAGGGGGCCAACGCTGAACTGAATGCGAATAATTCGCTCCTCACGGAGGCGAATAATGTGAAGGAGGAGTATATCACTCAGTTTTTCGACCTCTGTTTCTGCTATATCTCGAAGATGGAGCAGAATCAGATCTCGCTTCATAAGTTGGCTGTGGCGAGGGCTTATGATAAGCTGACGCAGCGCCTGAAACCGGGGTCGGGGATTTCTGACGAGCTGGAGGCGCTCTATTCGCGGTTTGACTCTGTGTTCCTGACCCTATACCCTGATTTCATCGACCGTATGAACTCGCTGCTGCGCCCTGAGGAGCGTATCGAGCTGAAGGAGCCTGACCGTCTTACGCGCGAGCTGCGTATCTTCGCCCTGCTGAAGTTGGGCATCACTGACGGAGGTAAGATCGCCTCTTTCCTGCGCTGCTCCACCAGCACTGTCTATAACTATCGCACTCGTTTCCGCAACAAGGCTATCGACCGCGACAATTTCGAACAGAATCTCATCTCCTGACCCCTCCCCCCTCTTCTCTGCAAGTTTCTGCAAGTTTCTGCGCTTTTCTGCGCTTTTCTGCACCTTTCTGCAGCTGCCGTCTTTGGCCGTCATCGTTGTAAGTCACCTCTAAACATATCTACATTTTAGACCTGCCAATTTACCACTTACTCACTATTATTCAATATTATAGCATCTACACAAATCTACATTTCCAATTCCAACCCTTTGAAAGCCCCCCTCACGTGCCTAACTTTGCGTCCGGAATCGAATCCCGGCCCGCGTCCCGACGGCGCGAATCAATTAACCATCACATTCACCAATGACGAAACTGACCATACTCACAGCGTCTGCCGCTCTCCTCTACCCCACCCTATCTATGGGAGCTGACACCACCTCGCAATCGGTGGCCTCGCCCGACGGAAGGAATGTCATCACGTTCTCGCTCTCGGCTGATGGCAAACCATCTTATTCGGTGCTGCGCGACGGCAAGAGTGTTATCGCCAACTCTCCGCTCGGTTTCACTGAGAGGAATAAGGTGAACCTCAGCTCGGGATACCGCCTCGATAATGTTGACCGCGCATCGAAGGATGAGACCTGGACACAGCCCTGGGGTGAGAACAAGCAGATGCGTGAGCATTATAATGAGATGAGCGTGCGGCTGCGCAACAAGCAGTCTGACCTTACGCTGCGCTTCCGCTCGTTTGACGACGGCGTCGGTTTCCGTTATGAGTATGATGTGCCGAAGACCGATTCTCTCTTTATCATGGATGAACTCACCCGGTTCGACCTCAGCAATGACGGCGAATCGTGGTCAATCCCGGCCTCGGCCGAAACTTATGAGCTCCTCTACAGGGCTCAGCCAATCTCTGCAATCGAGAACGCTAATACCCCGATGACTTTCAAAACTTCCGATGGTGTCTATGGGAGCATCCATGAGGCTGCTCTCTATGACTTCCCGGAGATGACGCTCTCTAACGTCGGGGGAACTTCGTTCAAGGCTACTCTCACACCCTGGCCGGATGGCGTTATGGCTCGTAAGGGCAACTCTTTCTCTACATCCTGGCGCACTCTCCAGCTCGGCGACCGTGCTGTCGACCTCATAAACTCGGGACTTATCCTCAACCTCAACGAACCGTGCGTGTTGGAATCGACCGACTGGATCGAACCGATGAAGTATGTAGGCGTATGGTGGGGTATGCACACGGGGGTTGAGTCGTGGGTGATGGGCGACCGCCACGGTGCCACTACTGAGAACACGAAGAGGTATATCGATTTCGCCGCTGCCAATGGCATCCGTGGAGTCCTCGTGGAGGGCTGGAACGACGGCTGGCAGAACTGGGGTGGGAACCAGATTTTCGACTATACCCGTCCGTTCGATGATTTCGATATCGACGAGGTTGTAAGATATGCCGCTGAACGTGGCGTCACCCTGATCGGCCATCACGAGACCGGTGGCAACGTACCCTTCTATGAGAAGCATATGGACGACGCTTATCAATGGTATAAGGAGCATGGCGTGGATAATGTGAAGACGGGCTACGCGGGAGGTTTCCCCCACGGCCATTCCCACCACGGACAGTATGGCGTGCGCCATTACCAGAAGGTGCTCGAACTGGCAGCCTCGAAGCAGATGACCATCAACGCTCATGAACCGATAAAAGATACAGGTATACGTCGCACCTGGCCTAACATGATGTCGCGCGAGGGAGCGCGGGGCATGGAATGGAACGCCTGGAGCGAAGGTAACCCACCGTCACATCATGTGACACTCCCCTTCACACGATTACTTTCCGGACCTATGGATTACACACCCGGAACATTTGACATCCTTCTTGAGAATACCCGCACCTCTCCCCTCTTCCGCCATTGGAACGGCGACCCGAATGTGCGTGCACGTGTCAACACCACGCTTGCCAAACAGCTTGCCAACTGGGTTATTCTCTATTCTCCGGTGCAGATGGCTTCCGACCTTGTAGAGCACTATGAAGAACACCCGGCGTTCCAATTCTTCAGGGATTATGACGCCGACTGCGACTGGTCGAAGGCTATAGATGGCGAACCGGGCGAATTTATCGTGGTGGCACGCCGCGCCGATGATACTTTCTATCTCGGCGCCGCCACAAACGAGAAGAGCCGCTCGGTGAATGTGAGCCTGGACTTCCTGGAGCCTCACAGAGTGTATAAGGCGGTCATCTATGCCGACGCTCCTGACACCGACTGGCTTACCAATCCCACCTCGTATGTAATCGAGGAGAGGATTGTCACCGCCGCCGACACTCTCCCGGTCGTGATGGCCGCAGGGGGTGGACAGGCAGTGACGTTCAAGAAAATCAGGTAGCCTGCCGAAATGCGAATCATAAACCTAACGATATTTAATTGCGAATCAAGAACATAACGATAAATATTACCACACATTCATTCTTCCAATCATTAAATCTAATCCTAATACTACACTCCCCCGGATGGTCCAGTCAGCCGTCCGGGGCTCTTTTTTGCCTCTGACTGCGCGTTTGGGGATTGATATGTGGATTTTTTTTATTATTTTTGCATAACTTATCTCTCCTGTCTACTTTTTCATTCTGACCTTTATATGAAATCAATAAGAGAACTTTACCGTATAGGCGTTGGCCCGTCGTCAAGCCATACGATGGGGCCGCGCAAGGCTGCCGAATTATTTCTTGCCCGACACCCGGAGGCTGCCTCGTTTGAGGTGATCCTTTACGGAAGCCTCGCCGCCACCGGAAAGGGGCATATGACCGATGCCGCTATCCTTGACGTGCTGCAGCAGGCTGACCGTAAGGCGAAGATTATCTGGAAACCTGACGTGTTTCTCCCTTACCATCCCAACGGAATGACTTTCGCGGCTTTCGACCGTGACGGCAACCGTCTTGACGAATGGACTGTTTTCAGCGTCGGTGGCGGTGCCATCGAGGGTGAGGGTCTGTCGAATGAGGCGGGCCCGGAGGTCTATGACAAGCAGACGCTCGCGGAGATTATGGAGTATTGCGAGCGTAGCGGACGTTGCTACTGGGAGTATGTGGAGCAGTGCGAGGGGAAGGAGATCAATGACTATCTCCTTGAGGTGTGGCATACGATGAAGGCTGCCGTTGAACGTGGCCTCACTACTGACGGCCGCCTCCCGGGGCCGCTCAACCTGCGCCGTAAGTCGCGTTCTTATTTCATGCGTGCGGAGGGATACCGCGATAATCTGCGCACCCGCGCCCTTGTCTTCGCCTATGCCTTGGCTGTGAGTGAGGAGAATGCCTCGGGCGGAGTGATTGTCACGGCTCCTACCTGCGGAAGCTCGGGCGTTGTCCCGGCGGTGCTCTATCACCTCTGGAAGTCGCGCCAGTTCTCTGACGCTGAGATGACGCATGCCTTGGCCACGGCGGCTCTTATCGGTAATGTGGTGAAGCAGAACGCGAGTATCTCGGGCGCCGATGTGGGTTGCCAGGGTGAGGTGGGCGTGGCCTGCGCCATGGCGGCGGGTGCCGCTACCCAGCTCTTCGGGGGCTCGCCGGCCCAGATCGAGTATGCCGCTGAGATGGGTCTGGAGCATCACCTCGGCATGACGTGCGACCCTGTGTGCGGTCTGGTGCAGATACCCTGCATCGAGCGTAACGCCTACGCGGCGGCGCGTGCCCTCGACGCCAATATCTATGCCTCGCTCTCCGACGGTAGCCACCGTGTGAGCTTCGACCATCTTATCCAGGTGATGAAGGAAACCGGCCATGACCTTCCCTCGTTATATAAGGAGACGGGCACCGGCGGCCTGGCTAAGGATTACAAAATCGACAATATCAATATATGAGTCTTTTCTCGGTTCATACCCTCGGATGCGGTTCGGCGCGTCCATCTCTGCGGCATCATCCCTCTTCGACGGTGGTGAGCCATCGCGGAAGTCTGTATATGGTTGACTGTGGCGAGGGGGCGCAGCTGAATTTCATGCGCCAGCGCCTCTCGTTTGCACGGCTGAGACATATTTTCCTGACTCACCTGCATGGCGACCATGTGTTCGGACTCCCGGGGCTTGTGGGCACCATCGCCCTGAATGGCACGGGGGGCGACCTCACCATCCATACGTTTGAGGAGGGGAGGAAGCAGCTGAAGGCTATATTCGACTATTTCTGCCGCGACACGCCGTTCGAGATCAAGTTTAACGTAATCGAACCGCGTGAGGCTGTGATACTGGAGACGAAGAATCTGACGGTGCGCACCATCCCGCTTAAGCACCGTGTGCCTACTGTGGGGTATGTGTTTGAGGAGAAACCGGGCCAGCGCCATATCAATGCGGAGATGACGCGTTTCCATGAGGTGCCGGTGTATATGATGAATAATCTGAAGGCGGGAGCGGATTTCGTGCGCCCTGACGGCCGGGTGATTCCGAATGAGGTGCTCACCACTCCCCCGTCGAAGGCTCTCTCTTACGCGCATATGAGCGACACTATGTATATGCCTGAGCTGGCGGAGAAGATTGGACCCGTCGACCTCCTCTTCCATGAGACCACCTATCTTGAGGAGCATGCGGCCATGGCGGCTCCGCGTGGACATTCCACGGCGCGTCAGGCGGCTATGGTGGCGCGCGACGCCGGTGCCGGACGTCTCCTCACCGGGCATTATTCGTCGCGCTATAATGATGACACCCCTTTCATGAAGGAGGCGCAGGAGGTTTTCCCGAATGTGATTCTCAACCGCGAGGGACTGGTGACAGAGGTATAAAGAGCGAGGGAGGATAATCTTGCAAGATTATCCTCCCTCGCTCTTTCAGTGCGCACGAAGGGACTCGAACCCCCACGTCGTGAGACACCAGATCCTAAGTCTGGCGCGGCTACCATTACGCCACGTGCGCAAACGTGCTGCAAAGTTAATACAAAGATTCGAATCATGCAACATCCTTGCACAACATTTTTCTCAATCCCCTCATCCCCAATTCCTTATTCCTGATTGGATTGCTTCCTCACCACTCGAAGGCTATCGACGCGCCTAAGCAGTTGAGTGTCACGTTGCGGTTCCAGGAGTTCCAGTAGTTGGAGGTGAGCAGTTTGTAGTTGACGCCGATATCCACGGCCTGACGCGGATGGTTGCGGCTCACGGGTATCTTTACGCCGATGCTGGGACGCAGGTAGAAGTATTGCTGGCTGGTGAGGTAGCCGTTGCCGATCTCTACATAGTCTTTACCCAAGAGGAAGGAGCAGCCTAAGCGGAGGTCGATGAAGAATGACGGACCGTTGCCACCGCCGAAGGTGGCTCTGAAATCGGTGAAAAGTGGCATCATGGCTGCCGTGGAGGTCGAGCTGTGGTCGAAGTCGAAGTCGTCACCTCCGCGGCTCCACCCTGTGCCCCAGTTATCCTCCTTATGGGCGAAGAGCACATCCACGCCGAGACCCACACCCATGTAGAACCATGAGTTGTACTGGAAACCCTGCGAGGTGGTGAATTCAAAGAAGTCGGCATTGTAGGTGCCGAAGGTCTTGTCGTAGCCGGCTTCGATAAAACCCTTGTAGCTCGACGAGCCGGAGAGGGCGGGACGCAGCAGCTGCGGTATCTGGTTGGCAATCTCGTAATACTGGGCCGAGGCGCTCCCCGCGCAACTTAGCGCGCCCAGTGTCAATGCGAGTGGCAGGAATCTTTTAATCTTCATGTTCACAACAGTTTTATAGTGTAACCTTTCCTATTCTAACACCCTGCACCTCCCATTTGTTGAGCAGCAGCCTCCTCTCGTGAGGCAGCCTTTTTTCTAAACATATGTTAAAACAATCGGTGCGCTGCAACAAATCCGGATAATCTTTATTAATTTTACAAAGTATTTATCCCACACTGACCATATATTACACAGAACATGGCATACACCCCACCCATCGACGAGAAGGCTCTCGTGAAGCAGCTGCAGGACCCCCGGACGGCCTCCCAGGCCTTCGACACTCTGCTGAAGACATACTCACAGCCCGTCTATTGGCAGGTGCGCAAGATGGTGGTCAACCACGACGACGCCAATGACCTGGTGCAGAATGTCTTCCTCAAGGCATGGAACAATCTGCACAATTTCCGTGGTGACGCCAAACTCTCTACGTGGCTCTTCAAGATCGCCATCAATGAGTCGATCAATTTCATCAATAAGGAGAAGCAGCGTCTCAGCATCAGCGATGATGCCGATGAGTCGTTCCTGCTCAATAATATAGAGGCAGACTCTTATTTCGACGGCGATGACCTCCATAAGGATCTGCTCAAGGCTGTGGCCGCCCTCCCGGAGAAGCAGAAGCTCGTTTTCAATATGCGCTATTTCGACGATATGAAGTATGAGGAGATCTCGGATATCCTCGGCACTTCGGTCGGTGCCCTGAAGGCAAGCTATCATCACGCGGTGAAGAAAGTGTCGGAGGCCCTGCTCCAGTCTTGACGGAGGGCCAGGCTCTATTAGCGGAGACCCTCCCGCTCTCTTTAAAAATTTTTATCAACTGAATTAAACTTCGGCCAAGCCTACGTGTCAATATCATATAAACAAAATATTAATGACATGCGACAAGAGGACCAGCTTAAAGAGAAATATGGCACCGACCCGGGTTTCCGGGTGCCGGACGGGTATTTTGACGACCTCAACGCCCGTATAGCCGCAAGCCTTCCGGCCTATCCGGAAGCTCCCAAAGCCACTGACATGTCGGTTTGGCAGCGCATCAAGCCTTATGTGTATATGGCTGCGATGTTTGCCGGCATATGGCTCATGATGCAGGTTTTCCATAACGTCACCTCGTCTGAGAGCCTCAGCCTCGACAATCCCCCGGCAGCCATAGCCCAGGCCCTGGAGTTCGACCAGGAGGAGATATATCCGTATTTCACAATCGCCAATGACTATGAACTCGAGGAGGAGGTCAGTGCAAACTATGACTCCATCGAGGAGTTTGAACAGGATTTCGGTTATAACCTTAAACCGGAATTCGCTACTATCGAGGTTGACGACGTCAGCCATAACCCTGCTTCCGTCTAAAAACTATATTTAACTTATGATAAGATATCTACTTTTATCCTTAATCTTGATTGTCGGAGCTGCCTTCTCAGCATCGGCCCAGAACAGCGATGGCAAATCGCGCGAGCAGATGATGAAGGAGATCCGTGAATTCAAGCTCAAATTCCTCGCTCAGGAGATCGACCTGAAGGAGGACCAGAAGGCCCGTTTCATCGAGCTCTATTCCGAGATGTCTGACAAGCGCGCCGAGTGCATGAAGGATGCCCTCCGCATGGAGCGCAGCGTCAAGAAGAATGCCGACGCCACTGAAGCCGACTATCAGAAGGCTACCGACGCCATGACCAAGGCCAAGGCGGAGGATGCCGCCATCGAGAAGGCTTATGACGATAAGTTCGCCCAGTTCCTCTCGCAGAAGCAGATCTATAAGATGAAGGAGGCTGAAAATGAGTTCCGTAAGAAGATGTCGGAGATGCGTCACAGGAACGCCAAATCCGGCAAGAAGAGATGATGGCTTAAACTGTTTCGCTTATGTTTAACAATACCCTTTCAGATATCAAGGCTGCCGTCATAGCAGCCTTTTTTATTTTGGCCGCTTTCACACACTCATCGGCGGCTGACCCTGTTCCCGATTTCGCTTTCCCTAAGTCGGTCGAGGAGGCCGCGCGCCCTCTCCTCGCAAACGCGCTCGCAAGCCATGATGACGTGGCTGCCCTTCAGGCTGTCATAAAGATTGCCATCGCGCGTAATCTTGTCTCGGCTGAGTCGTTCGCCCGGAATGTGGAGCTCGTCGATTCTGTCGCCACTCTCCTGTCGGCTCCTTACTCTAACTTAGGCTATCTCCTGGAGGCGCGTATGTATTCTGATATGGCTATGTCGGGTAATTCTGACGCGTATTCCGCCAAGGTGCTCTCGCTCGCCGGGAAGGCCACGAAGGATATCGACCCGGCTTTCAATATACCCCTCTCCAGGATATCACCTCTTGTCATTGACGCCGACGCTGCCGTGAAGGCGGGTATGAGCGTTGGTGATTTTATTCTCGTGAACGCAGCCACGCAGTTAGCACCCTTTGCCAATGTCAGGGGTGGCGTATTGCCGTTTGACAATACCTCTGAATTTCTATCTGACCCCGTTCCTCTCGAATGCCGCAACCTCCGCGCATCGCTCCTCGATACCCTTTGCTCGCGTTGCGACAAGGCAGGGAATATCCCGGCGTTGGCGCTCGCTGTGGCGTGGAAGGCGGCCTCTATCGATGGTCAATCGAAGGAGAGACAGTCGTTCATAGCTTACTGGCTCGACCGTCTTATCCATTATCCGGAGGGGGGTATCTTGCTCGATCTTGCCTATGACAATCTCTATTCCGAGAATGGGGAGGCGGCAAAAAGCAACCTCTACGCGCTTATGCAGACGTGGCTGAGGGAGTTCCCTTCGGCTGAGTATGCCCCGCTGGTGAAGTATGACGTGGCTCAGTTATCGGCCAAGAGAGCGCGACTGACTCTGCCGGATTACGCGCTCCCGGCCACAACTGTCACGGGGCAGATTTCGGTAGATAATATGAATACGGCTTATGTGCTTGTGTATAAGGTGCCTGAGTCAATCGCTCCGCAGAATTCCCTAAGTTTGAAGAAGTTCCCGGGGAAGTCGGTGCTGGAGCAGTCTATCCGTGTTGATATTGAGGGGGCTGTCCCCTTCTCGAAGGAGGGTAAGTTTGAGATTTCTGGTCTTGAACCGGGCTGCTATGTGGCGATACCCTCTAAGTCGCCGAAGCTCTCGTCTGATTGGCGCAAGGAGGTAAACTCTGTCTCGACTTTCGTGGTTAGCTCTATCTCTATCGTCACCTCTTCCGATTATGCCACAACTGGTAACGGACTGGTGTATGTGGTTGACGCCGCCAACCAGAAGCCTATACCCGGGGCTACTGTCAATTTCTTCTCAAGCGACGGTAAGTTGCGCCTGCAGAAGTCGGCCGTTACTGATGAACGTGGCGCCGTGACGGGTCCTGTGGGATACTTCATTGTGTCGGCCTCTTATGAGGGGAGCAAAGTATGGAGCTCATCCGATTTCCAGAAAGGGAGGGAGAGGGATAACTCCTCTATGTCGGTCTCTATGCTTACCGACCTGTCGGTTTACCGTCCGGGAGATTCTCCCCGGTTCTCGCTCGTGGCATGGCAGCTGAAGGATCATCTCAACTCTATCCTCCCTGACACTAAGGTGCAGGTGGTCGTGCGCGATGCCTCGTATAATCCTGTCGATACACTGGAGCTGATGACCGACCGCTTCGGGCGTTGCAATTCCTCTTTCCGCATTCCGGAGTCGGCTAAGTTGGGCAACTGGCAGCTTTCGGCCAATATCGACGGTGCGAAGGAACGTGCCATAGGTATGGCTACGTTTGCCGTGGCTGAGTATAAGACCCCTACTTTCTTGGTCGATATCAAGTCTGACGGCTCTCCGGCGACTGAGGCTGACAGTGTGCGCTTCTCGGGTAGTGTGCTCACTTATTCGGGTATGCCGTTAGGTAATGTACCTGTGAATTATGAGATTACCTGGCGTCCCTGGTGGCGCTGGAGTGGCTCGGTGGCGGCTGATGCCTCGTTCAAGGGGACTGTCTCTACCGACCTCTCGGGTAAGTATCAGATAGCTCTCTCCACTGCCGGAATCAAGGAGTCGGACTATGCCTTCGGCATTTTCACCATAACGTCTACGGCTACCTCTCCTGCGGGTGAGTCGCAGTCGGCTGACCCTCTGCGCTTCTCGCTCCGCGAGGGGTATTCGGTGCGTCCTGCCTTCAGCGATGAATTGCAGGTGAAGGGGGATACTGTGCGGTTTGATGTGCCGGTTTATGACATCATGGATAAACCTGTGCAGCATCAGGTGACGTATACCATCGTGAATGCCGCCGACAACCGTAAGGTGGCGGGGGGCTCGTTTACCTCCCCGTCGCTCGATATACCGTCGCGTATTCTCCCCTCGGGACAGTATAAACTGAATTTTACCGTGGCTGAGGATACCACGGTCACTACGTCTGACGTCACCTTATGGCGACGCGATGACGCGAAACCTCCCTGCCCCACACCTCTCTGGGTGCCTCTTACCAATCTGACTGCCGGGAAGGGGGCCACGACTGTGGAGGTACCTTTCGGCACATCTTTCGACAACAGCTGGATTCTCTGTGAAGTGGCTGATTCGAAGGGGATTGTATCGCGCAACTGGTATCTCGTGAATGCACGCAACCGCAGTGTGGAGGTGAAAGCCCCGGCTACGGGTGAGCGCGTATGGGTTAACTTCAGCGGTATGCATGATTTTGACCGTCAGGGTCAGTCGGTTATCATATTCCCGGCCTCTTCGAAGGATGAGCTTACCGTTGAGACTCTCTCTTTCCGCGACAAGATCTCTGCAGGGGATAAGGAGAGCTGGAAGTTCCGTTTCAGCCGTACCGACGGGGATGTGTCGTTCGCGCCGGGGAAGGAACTCCCGGTCATTGCTGTGATGACCGATAAGGCGCTGAATGCCATAGCACCCTTCAAATGGTATTTCACCCCCTCTGTAGGCTACTGGGGTAATCCGACGCGTATCTCCGGATTATCTTTATATGACAATTGGATTTATGGCAATTTCTCTGTATCGCCTCAACTCTCCGGCCTGGACTATAACATCCAGCCGGAATGGCAGACCTATGGGCAGAGGATAGCCGGAAATTACTACGGCTATGGACAGAGGTTCGGCAGCGTGCGCATACGCGGCGCTAAGATGATGGCTAAGTATTCTAATGCAGACATGGATAATGCTGTAATGGAAGAGATGAAAGTCGAGGCTGAAGCCGATATGGCTATGGCTCCTGCCATGGCAAGCGTACAGCTAACCGCTTCTGCCGCTTCTGCCGGTACTGCCGGTGCCAACGGTGCCAACGGTGCCTATGGGACTGACGGTTCTTATGGGGCTGCGGCGCCCACCGAGAGAGGCGGTGCCGGTGAGACTATCGGCTTCGCTGACGTGAA
>CANPMT010000057.1 GCA_947575235.1 uncultured Porphyromonadaceae bacterium | reverse complement strand
GTTTAATTATTTAACCGATTAGTGTCCTCTAAAATTTTTAGTGGACACTAATGATCCAAATTATCAAAAGCCCCCCAAAAGAATGAATGAAGTGTTTGAGCTTCCTTATAAAGAGACGCCGCAAGATTTGTGGGAGTCAACACTTTACATCCATGCAACGACGATTCTATCTTACGTATAAGATATGATTTGCCACAACCCGCCTTACCATGAACAAAAGTGATACCTTCAGGACATGGTTTCAGATAGTCAAGCACTTCCGCTTGACTCGATAACAGTGGAAAAACGTAATCCTTCATGTCAAACGAAGGTCTTCCGTTTTGCCAGTTTTTTTGTTTGGATTTGTCAGGAGCTGTCACACGTTTTGATGGTATAGACTATTGAACTGGTGTATAGAACTTACTCGGTGAAAGATATACAGTTCCGGGACCTGTCACTCGCATCATGCTTAGCCCTTCCCCTCCTAAGAGATTGCCAAGCGACCAATTCGATTGCATCTGGTTCTCAGAAATATTTAGCAATGCGATTATGTGGTCTTCGTCAATCTCTATGGTTTCACCATATTGCAGATTGATTATTATGGGTTGACCTTTAGTATCGAGGAATACTGTTGAGTTGCCTTGTATTTTCTGGAGAAGCAAACCCATTCCACCTGTCAATCCGGCGATTGACAATTTCGTTGTCACATTAACTTTATTGTTGGATCCGACATATACTCCGCGATGACAGATCATAGTCTCGCCATTCAACTTTACCGGGAGCAAACCGAAATGACTTCCAATCACTACCTTTCGGGGCATGTTCGTCACATTATAAAGCCGGAGAATAAATAAGGATTCTCCTGAGAGTTTTGCTCCCAATATTCTTCCGAGTCCGGAGCCGTTGAAACTAAGCTCCTTCTCTATCCCGGCTTCGAGATAAATTACTGACCCTTTCTCAACAAAGAAATTCTCTCCCGGAGATAACGTTATCTCCAGATGCTGCACAAACTGACCAATGAGCTTACAATTCATCTTATACCTGTTTTAGATTATTACATTTACCTCTTCCGGCCGTGGAGGAATAATGCAAAGTTATCATCTATGTTCATCATTTACCAATAATTGAAACATTTCAGTCTAAATCGCGATATTAGGCCAAAAGTGGTCGCAACGTTTTGGTGATGCATCTTATGCTGATGTCAACCGGCCTCCACAAATACAAATTTAGCAATATTATTTGGATTAATCCTTAAGGAGCAGCCAGTTTTTGTCTGGAGCGACACCCATTTATGAGTGAGTGTGACGAATACATAGTTCAGTGGTGAATCATAAGTCAATCCGGTATAGCACGTGTCGACATAACGGGGAATCAGCAGTGAGTCTGGGATGGTTAAATTCGCCAACCTTTTCCATTCCTATTTTCTGCATCACTCGTTCTGACGGTTTATTTATCTCAGCAGTGAAAGAAAATAATCTTCCGATCCCAAATGATTTTGCCAACCGTAAGACTTCTTTCGCCGCTTCTGTTGCATATCCCTGATTGTGATAATCAGCGGCTAACCTCCATCCGATCTCAATGCCGGGGGTAAAGTCGGCTTCAAAACCAATCTCGTGAAGTCCTACATAGCCAATGAAGCGACCGGTGGATTTTAATTCCACAGCAAAAAGTCCCCAACTTTTTCTATCAAATTCTTCCTGAATACGGCTGTAGAAGACTTCTGACTCCTCCTCCGTCAACAGCTCGGGAAAATACCTCATGACATGCGCGTCTTTGTTCATCCCAGCGAACAAAGATAAATCTTCCGGCTTCCAAGAGCGTAATATCAGACGCTCAGTCTCAGCATATGTTATGGTTTGGGTAATCATACTGCAAAATTAATCATTTCCATTCTCTATCGCAAAACCGGTCAATCCCTAAGAGGCCTACGATATCACACATTGAATTTCGCAGATAGCATTTTGGGGTATTAGTACCAAGATATTGGCATATTCGTAAAAATTTATTAAATTTGCAGCAAAAATTCGTACAAAATGAAGTGGCAATATTTAGTAATCGCTGTATTCCTTATTCTAAATGGGATTAAGCAATGGAGAACATATCTGAAAACTCCAAACCGCAATAATCAACGATGGACAAAATTAAATGGCGACCCCGTATGGGGCACTATTTCAATAATCTTAGGTGTGACATCTTTAATCTTGCAGCTTATTCCATAATTATTCGTCGTCCTCCATCTCATACCCCTACCCTCCCCTGTGGCAATTACGTTTTACAGAGGAAATCATTGCATCATAATCAACTCTTGGCTAAATTTGTTATACAGTTATGACAGATGTTATGACACCGGAGCAACGTAGCCGTTGCATGGCGGCTATCAAGGGGAAGGGGACCAAGCCGGAAATGATAGTGCGGAAGTATCTTTTCTCCCGAGGCCTGCGTTACCGTGTCAACAACCGCAAACTACCCGGCTCGCCTGACATTGTATTAAAGAAATACAAGACGGTTGTATTCATCGACGGCTGTTTCTGGCATGGTCATGAGGGATGCAAGTATTACCGACTGCCGAAAACAAATGTTTACTTTTGGAAACATAAGATAGCCATGAACATAGCCCGCGACTATGCCAACGGCGTAGACCTCCATCTTGCCGGCTGGCGGGTGATACGCGTATGGGAGTGCGACATCAAGACAAAGGCAAAACGGCAGCCCACTCTTGAAAGACTCTATCAAGAGATAGTCGGGGGTGAGACTAAGCCAATCCCTTACGAATCCTCGCCCGATAGGATGCCAGTCGCAGCTGAACCAAGCTCTTCATACGGGAAATAGGAACTTTTATTACTGTCGATTTTCCCATCTGGGAGAAGAGCCCCCTTTTGATTTTTTGACTTTTAAAAACAAACTTTGGATACAATTAGTGTGTTCTTTGGGTATATAACCCATGTTTTACTTTAAAATTCAAAATTATGGATATTCAGAGTATTATTTCTCAACTCTCCTCAAAATTTGGAGGTTCTTTTGATGTAGCAGCTGTCACCGAACACCTCAAAGGAATCGACACCAGCAAATTATCAATAACCGAGATTATCGAGAAAGTGAAAGGCGCAGGTCTCATCGGCGACCTTGACGGCGATGGCGTGAAAGAGAGCGTGATCGAGGAGATTAAAGGTAAGATAGGTGGTATCTTCGGTAAATAACCTCCACCCTTCTTTATTCCGCACAACGGAATAACCTCCACCCTTCTTTATTCCGCACAACGGAATAACCTCCACCTTTCCTTACTCCGCACAACAAATATCTCTGCTTCCCTCAGGCGACCCTCCAGGTCATCCGAGGGAAGCAGATATCCTATTCAAAATATTTTCAACAAAAAATTTCCGCAGATTAAATATTTTCATTAAATTCGCGGCATGATTCGAGAAATCACATACATACTTTCTGGTTTAGAGATTTGACGCTTAGTCAGTCCGCTAATAATTTCAGATTAATGACAGCCATTGCTGTGCCCTTACTGCAAGCTCGTCATTAAGCGTTCCTTGAAATTTTGCGCGGATATCCGGAGGAAGGCCTCCGGTAAATCTAAACTTCACCGATTGCATTTCCACACATTTGTCCGCAGTGGTATTTGCAATCGATTTTTTTATCTCTAAACCAAAAGTGTATGAAAACGAAACTTAACTTGAAACCGAATCTCTCCTTCAAAGCCCTCGAAGTCAAGGCGGAGAAAGCGTCTGCAATCGCCGCTGCCGCACGAAAGAAGGCCACTCCCCCGCAAAGCAAGAAGATGGCGAAAGCCAAGCCATCAAGAACCCGTCCCTTGATCGACCGCCAAGTCAACTCTTTCCTCCGCAGTGTTGAACGCATCTATGCCGACAGCCATGAGGTGCGTATCGACCGGCCATCTAAAAACTCTTCATGCCACTCCATCATCAGTGTTTATGCAAAGCCGGACGTTCCTCTCCAGAAATTCGCCCTGTATCCGAGCAACTTTTCTGACCGTAAACTCGGTTCCGTCGCCATTTATGGCGACGATGCCTTCGCTACAAAAGCTATGATCGAGGCCCGAGGAAGCCTCTTCGGCCATTCCATCAGAATGGTCCGTGTAGAGATGGGGCGACGTCCTTTTGTGGATGTGACTCTGAATGTTTGACACGCAATCCCACTTACCTGTAGATATGCCGATGCCTCCGGATCCGAAAGGAGAAATTTCAAGTCCGGAGGCATCGCCATGCTTACCATAACACGGTCGGAATATCACATCACATTGATGAGCTCTATATCAAAAACAAGGGTGGAGCCACCCGGTATGCCCGGCTGATTGAGTTTGCCGTAAGCCTTCTCTGCCGGTATATACACCTCCCATCTGTCGCCGGGGTGCATCTGCTGCAGGGCAATTATCCAACCCGGTATCAGCTCGCGCAGACGGAATGCCGGAGCCACCCCTCCCCTGCTGCTGTCGAAGGTCTTACCGTTGATGGTCTTACCTACGTAATGCACCGTCACGACACTCCCTCGGTTGGGTGAACGGCCATCCTTGCCACCACTCTTAACCACCTTATAATATAAGCCCCCTTCAAGGGGCCTCACTCCGGGCTCCTGGGCTTTCTCGGCCAGCCACGCCCGATTTTTCTCAATATACTCCTGTTTCGCCATAATCAAACGTTTATCTGAATCCAAGACTTCGCCCGGCATAATGCCCGGCTCTTGGTAATAATCACTCTGTAAAATTACATAGAAGAATCGGTAATCGCAAATACCCCCGGATTCTCCCCACGCCCCTCCCCGACACCCTCTACATTTTTCAGCTGAAATTTCCGGAGTAAATGTGAGGATTTTCCAACAATTATATGTAACTTTGCAAGTAGACATAGGGTCTTTCACGACTCCGTGTGCTCCATAAGGCTAAAACATTGCAACGCTTTTTCGCTCATCTATCGCGATCGGCTGCTGAAACGTTACAGATTTTAAGCCAGTTTCCCTCCATGGAATTAACTTTGTAACCGTAAAGACAGGATACACGCTCTTCAATCTCCATCTTGCCCGAGAACGGCAGATTAAAGAGCCACATTAACAAATCATAAAAAACTCTTCACCATGGCAATAAATCTTCAGAAAGGACAACGCATCGAGATTGGCCTCCGCAAAGTTGGCGTAGGCCTCGGCTGGGACCCCAACACAAGCACCGGCTACGACTTTGACCTCGACGCCTCGGCTTTCATGCTCGGCTCTGACAAGAAACTCCCACTCGACGAATTCTTCGTGTTCTACAACAACCAGATTTCGCCCGACAAAGCCGTGCAGTCATCAGGCGATGACCTCACCGGAGGCAATAGCGACGGTGGCGACGACGAGACCATCACCGTAGATCTCGACAAGGTCGATCCCCGCATCCAGGAGATTATCTTCACAGTAACTATCCATGAGGCCGACAAACGCCGTCAGAATTTCGGACAGGTACACAACTCTTACATCCGCATCTACAACGCCCTCACCGACGAGGAGATTGCAAAGTATGACCTTGACGAGGATTTCTCGATCGAGACCGCCGTGGAGTTCGGCCGTCTATACCGCCGCAACGGCGAGTGGAAGTTCGAGGCCATGGGCAACGGCTACCGTGGCGGCCTCCAGTTCTTCGTAGATAAATATGTTTAACCCCTAATATATTCAGTCATGGCAATTCGTCTTGAAAAAGGTCAGCGCATCAACCTTGAAAAGAGCAACGGTTCTAAACTCACCGACTTCTGCGTCGGATGCAACTGGGGAGCCATCACTTCCGGCGGCTTCCTCGGATTCGGCAAGAATGTAAAGGATGTCGACCTCGACCTGAGCTGCGTCATGTTTGACGCCAACGGTCAGATTGTCGACCATATATACTCCCCTCTCTATAAACGTGAATTCCTCGCCCGTTACGGTATGCCATTGGGCAAGGTCGACTCCAACGACCGCGCTCTGCATCACAGCGGCGACGACCTTAAGGGGGACCAGAGCGGCGACGACGGTCTCGACAATGAGATCATTACTGTCAACCTCTCTCGCGTAAACCCCAACGTCGACCAGATTTTCTTCTTCCTCAACAACTGCGGCCGCGAGGATTTCTCGCAGATCCCTTACGCATCGATCCGCATGTATGAGGGCACTCCCTCCAAGGTGAAGGAGGTGTTCGCCTCTTATGACGTGGCTGCCGAACCAAAGTATAGCGGGATGACCGCCCTCATCATGGGTAAACTCTACCGCCGCAACGGCGAATGGAAATTCTCGGCCATCGGCGATGCCTATCCCGACGCCAACCTCTGCGAGACCATCAAAAGAATAGCATCAAATTACGCAAAATAAACTGAAATGAGAAGACTCCCCGTATATCTCCTTCTCGACTGCTCAGGCTCTATGTATGGCGAGCCTATCGAGGCAGTGAAGAATGGAGTCCAGGTACTCGTCTCCACCCTGCGTCAGGATCCCTACGCGCTTGAGACCGCCTACCTGAGCATCATCACTTTCGACAGCACCGCGCAGCAGGTCACCCCTCTCACTGAGCTCTCGGCTTTCCAGCAGCCTAATATCCAGGCAAGCGGTTGCACAGCGCTCGGAGAGGCCCTGGCTCTCCTGGCTCAGAAAGCCGACCAGGAGGTCACCAAAACCACTCCCGAAAAGAAGGGCGACTGGAAACCGCTCGTCTTCATCATGACCGACGGCGAACCGACTGACGACCTCAACAAGGGTCTGGCTGAGTTCAAGAAACGCAAATGGGGCATGGTCGTGGCCTGTGCCGCGGGCGCGGGCGCCAATACCGACACTCTGAAGAAAATCACTGAGTGCGTTGTCTCGCTCGACACTGCAGACAGCGCCACTATCAAGGCTTTCTTCAAGTGGGTATCCGCTTCGGTAAGCGCCGGAAGCATGAAGGTTGAGGCCACCGGTGTGGAAACCACCACAATCGGTGAGCTACCCCCGCCACCCCCTGAAGTCAACATTGTTGTGTAACATAATATTATCCGTGTGTCCCCGATCCGCATTGGGGACACACGATTAAATCAAAGCGATATGCGACGCCTCCCAGTTTATCTTCTCATTGACACTTCCGGCTCTATGCGCGGCGAACCGATTGAGTCGGTCAAAGTCGGTCTTGAGGCTATGGTCTCGAGCCTCCGTCAGGATCCGTTCGCCCTTGAATCTGTCAACATCAGCATAATCACCTATGACCGCGACGTGAAGCAGATTCTCCCCCTCACTCCCCTCGACGAATTGCAGCTTCCTGAAATAACCACCCCTGAGAGCGGCCCCACCCACACCGGGCAGGCCCTGCGCCTCCTGTGTGAGAAAATCGACTCGGAGGTGCGGCTCAGCACTCCCGACGAGAAGGGGGATTGGATGCCGCTCCTCTTCCTCATGACTGATGGGAAGCCCTCCGACATACAGCTATATAACGAGATGATTCCTGAGGTGAGGAAACGCCACTTCGCAAGCATCATTGCATGCGCGGCCGGAATGAGCGCCAGGACCGAACCGCTGAAGGCCCTCACCGACGAGGTATACTCGCTCGATACGGTCGACAGCACCGCTTTCAAGAAATTCTTCAAATGGGTATCTGATTCAATCGGCGTGGGCAACCGCAGCATCGGCGCAACCGACAACCTTGTGCTACCACCTCCACCGGATGAAGTTAACGTAATTGTTTGAATCACACCTCCATGAACCGACAACAACGCATCGCCTCAAGGCACAATCTCACCGTAGCACGTCTTAACGACACTGCCCGTGCATTAGATAAGGCTATCATCCGCGCAGGCGTGCCACAGGCTGACCGGGAGCCCTTTATCGACTGGACAGTCTCCCTCCTCTGGCAACAATATAAAGACCAACGAATGAACCAACGACTGATTATAGAGAACGAGATCCGTAATCTCGGCATACGCTTTCCGAACGGCACTGTCAAAAAGGAATACACAACATGCTTCAAACTCCCGTTTGACAAGATATCTGACGTCTCGCTCGAAGGTGCCGGAGACCTCGGCCTTGATTTCGACTGCACTGCCGCAGGCGAATGCTCCCTCAGCGGCCGTCCGCTCAAGGCAGGTGATTTCACCCTGGTTTTACGTTATCATACGGTCGAGGGTGAGCCGGCTTCCGAACTTAAGATTCCGTTGGCCTTCAATCCTGACCCGCGCGAGCTATGGGTGAATAAACCCACCTCGAGAGATATAATCTTCTATAAGGAAGACTCCGAGACGGCCTACCTCAAGGTTGAGGCCGGGGAGGATGGCTCCCCTAAGAAGGATATCGTGGCCGCAAGCCAGCGTGGCCGCAGCCATGCCCAGGAGGGACGTCCACGCGACGACCATTTCTCGCTCTTCCATTGCGACGACTCCGACTGGTATGTCATTGCCGTGGCCGACGGCGCCGGATCAGCCAAATTCTCGCGCCGTGGCTCGCAAGTGGCCTGCGAGCGCGTAATCGACCATTGCCGCTCTCTCCTTGCCGACAATATGGCTTTCGAAACCGCCATACGCGAATTCGAAGCCGACCGCACAGATGCCGGGAAGCGCACCGCGCTTACGCGCCACGTCATAGACATTGTATACCAGGGGGCCATAAAGGCTCACGAGGCCGTAAAGAAGGCGGCCGAAGCCAATGAGTCGGCTGTGTTGAAGGATTTTGCCACAACCCTTATGTTCGCCATATGCAAACGTTACGACTTCGGATGGTTCATCGCCTCTTTCTGGGTGGGCGACGGGGCGATGTGCCTCTTCGACGCCAATAACAAGACTGCCAAACTACTCGGCACACCCGACGAGGGTGAATTCTCCGGCCAGACACGTTTCCTGACAATGCCCGAAATCTTCCGCGATCCCGATGTCGTGGCGAAACGCCTGCGCATGGCGATAGTGCCCGATTTCACGGCACTCTTCCTGATGACCGACGGCGTGTCTGACCCGATGTTCGAGACTGACCGCAACCTCAACGATTACTCAAGATGGGAGGAGTTCTACAACCGCCTCCGTCAGGGATTCCCTGACGATGAGATTGGCGGAGTTGACCTCTCCGACGATAACGAGGCGGCCAAAGACCAGCTGCTCGGCTGGCTCGACTTCTGGAGCCCGGGCAACCATGACGACCGCACAATTGCTATACTCTACTAACCACTGACGACAATGGCAAAGACAATCAGACTTACAGCTACCGACGGTTCTACGGTGGAATTTGTCGATGAGGTAATCGGCAGCGGCGCAATGAAGGATGTATATTTCTCGCCCGACAGGAAGTATGTCGTCGGTTTCTTCCGCGAGCCGCAGGATGCCAATGCCAAAGACCGTCTACAGAATATAGTGGGGACATACCGCGACAAGATATTCGGTCAGATAGGGGGTGAGTATTGGGAAAACCTCTTCTGCTGGCCCACGAAACTCGTGGAGTGGAACGGACACCTCGGAATAGTATGCCCCACCTATCAGCCTCATTTCTTCTTCAAGGATGGAATGTTCAAAGGTAAGGAGAAGGAGGGTAAATGGTTCGCTTCGGCAAAACTGCGCAACAAGTTCCTCACCCCCGCGCAGAAGGGCACATGGCTCACCCATTATCATATGTGCCTGCAGATAGCCCGCGCCGTGCGGCGCCTACACGCAGCCGGACTCGCACACTCCGACCTCTCTTACAAGAATGTCCTCGTCGACCCTGAGACCGGTCGCGCCGCAATAATCGACTGCGACGGACTGGTGGTGCCGGCAAAATACCCGCCTGATGTGGTGGGCACCCCCGACTTCATAGCCCCGGAGGTGCTCCAGACACGCTCCCTGAAACTCGGCGACGATGCCAAGAAACTCCCCAGCATACAGACCGACCGTCATGCCCTGGCCGTGCTGATATATATGTATCTTCTCAACCGCCACCCGCTGCGTGGCGGAAAGGTAAACGACCTCGACCCGGCCAAGGATGAGGAACTCTCCATGGGTGCGAAGGCCCTGTTCATCGAACACCCCACCGACAAGAGCAACCGTCCCAATTTAAAAGACGTGAATCCCGCCGAACTTCCACAGGCCGACGTCACCAAACGCCCCTATACAATATGCGGCCCCTATCTCACCGAGCTCTTCAACCGCGCTTTCATCGACGGCCTGCACGACCCCTCGCGACGCCCTACAGCCGATGAATGGGAAACCGCGCTTGTGAAGACAACCGACCTCATACAGCCTTGCCAGAATCCCGGCTGCGAGGCCCACTGGTTTGTATTCGACAACACCACGAAACCGAGATGCCCCTTCTGCGGCACCGAATATCATGGCCAGCTCCCTGTGCTAAATCTCTACTACTCACCCTCTCACGGCAAGTTCCTCCCTGAGAATTACCGTCTGATGGTCTACGACAAGCAGTCGCTCTACATGTGGCACGTCAACCGCTTCATCACCCCCAACGAACGCACCCGCCCCGAAGATAAGAAACCGGTGGGCGACTTCCACTTCCATCAAGGGAAATGGATTCTCATCAACCGTCGTCTTCCCGATATGTGGGACGTCTCCCAACAACCCAAGCGCCAGATAAAGCCGGGGGAATACGTCGAACTCACCGAAGGTAAAAAAATCCTTCTGTCAACCGACAACGGCGGGCGCCTCATCGTGGTGCAGGTAGTCAACAACTGAAAACGCAATCATTATGCTGAGAGCCCATAAAATAGCGATAGCCCGGATTCTCGCCGACCTCATCAAGGCCGACCGCATCATAAATACAGGCGAGATGGAATGCTGGGAAAGGATATGCTCCAAATATGGCATTGACAAGGGGGTGGAGACCGACGCTCTCCACCTCTCCTTCGCCGATGCCCTGGAAACAATCTGCCACTCCGGTGTGAAAGGCCTGAAGGAGGATCTGCTCGGCGACTGCCATGCCATGACCAGAAGCGACGGCTTCTGCGCTCATTCCGAAGCGCTCATCATGATTGCCCTGATGCTCATGCTCGATCCCTCTCACACCTCCAGCGTGGAGGTTATCTCTATACCCAAGGCGAGTTTCAACATCGATATGGCTACATCGCTCTACGTCGAGAGCCAATATGATCCTGCCACCAACGAGGCTATCAAGATGAACTACCGTGCCATATTCAAGGAGTTCCAGCTGGCCGGATTCCACTTTGTCTACCCGCCAAAGATTATCGAGCATTACCGCGACACCGACCCCAGGCTCTTCCGCCAGATTCTCTCCTTCCTGGCTCCGTCGCTCAGCGACGAGGGTATCGACCATGCCTTCAGGTCGCTCATGAAGATGACCACCGAAGTCTTCTGCAAAGACCTCCTCTGCAACAAATGCGGCATAAGCGACCTGCGCACCACCTACCCCTCGCTCCTCATCAAGATAGGCAACAGTTTTGTGGGGGAGACCGCCTACGCCAATTATCTCAAGATTGAGGTAGACGAGAACATCCTCTCCACAGTGCAGCTGTTTGTAGACAAATTCCGCGATATGCTCCGCAGCGACGTCTATGTTGTCAACACTTCGGAGGAGCGCGACAGCCAGTTCCACTTCCATGGCTTCTACAAGCAACTGCTCGATATATTCCTGATACGCAAGAATATCCGCAGCAAGATTCTGATTGATCCCTACAAAGAGGAGATTCTTTTCCCCGACATTGATGCCAAGGCCTCCGGACTGCACCGCCGTGAAAGGGCTCTCTACACCCTGCTCCTCTGCTGCGGTCAGGATGGTCTCAACTTCAACCGTCCGGACAAGAGCGCTCTCCTCGCCAGATATGACCGGCGCATCGCCGGCATACAGTCGCGCTATCGCGATATATATGCCATGTTCGGTGGTGACCCGGAATCCGCGCCTGACCTTACCCAGCCAGAGATACGCCGCCCAATCTTCAGCTGTCTGCGCCGCTCGCTCAAGAACCTCACCTCTCTCTATAATCCCGAAGATTACAACATATCCAAAAGCAAGGATGGCATCTTCACGGTGAATGTGGATCCCGACATCGTGTTTGTGGCGCAGCTTGATAGCGATGAACCCGTACCTCTTAAGGATTCCACCCTCTTCAAGCGATGCCGGAAGTCTTGACCACCACCCGCTCATCTCTGCTCTTCTTCACGATTTGCACGATTTGCTAATTAGATTTGGATATGTCGGATATTTGGCGTATTTTTGCCTAAAAATAATCGCAAACCAAATTTAAGCTATGGATTTCCTTACCCTCGCTGCCAAACGATATTCGTGCAAAAGCTACGACAGCTCCCGTAAAGTCGACGACGCAACCCTTGCGAAGATTCTCGAAGGAGGTCGTCTCGCGCCTACTGCAAAGAATCTCCAGGAGCAGCATATCTACGTGGCCACCTCGGCCGACGCTCTCGCTAAGATCGATGAGTGTACACCCTGCCGTTACGGTGCCCCCACTGTATTGGTGGTGGCCTTCGATAAGAACAACGTCTACACCTACCCGGGCGGCAAACGTGAATCCGGCATCGAGGACGCCTCGATTGTAGCCACTCATCTCATGCTCGCCGCAGCCGACCTTGGGGTTGACTCCTGCTGGGTGAACTGTTTCGACCCCGACAAACTGCATCCCCTGCTCTCCCTGCCCGAGAATGAGGAGATTCTGATGCTGCTCGACCTTGGCTATGCCGCCGAAGGAGCCGCACCACTCCCCAATCACTTCTCGCGCAAACCCCTCTCCGACACTGTCTCCGACATCTGACAATCCATAAGTTCCACCATAATCTGATATGAGCGTGAGATTTTCACCTCCAGGCCTGCTTCAGTATAGAGTGTGGCTCCTCTCCCTGTTTCTGTGTCTCTCTTTCCGGGCGCAGCCGATGACCCACGCTTCCGTATCATCCGATTATGACCAGTGGAAACTCCTTTCCACGCAGACTCTCAAGACCATGGCCAACGGGTTTATCGACCGTGAACTCCCCGATTCGGCCATGGTCTGCTACACCATAATAGCCAACAACCCCTCCTCACCCTCCCGACCTGAGGAATACCTTGAAGCGGCCACAGCCAAAATGAACATCGGCTACCTCTACTCATCTTATTATTATGACTTCCATGAGGCGTTCGATTGTTTCTCGCAAGCCCTCAAAATGGCTGAAAACGTCGGTGATGATGATCTCAAGGCCACCTGTTACGTCAACCTCGGCGCCCTCTATTCAACCTACCACCAGATGCTCGACGACCCCTCCATGGCCGCCGAGGCCCTTGAGATGTACCGCCGCGCATATAACACATCGAAAAATACCGATAGCCGCCGGTCAATGCTCACCGCCATTTACAATATGGCCGTTGTATGCCTCGACAAGGATGACACCTCATCCATCCGGGCTGAGCTCGACGACTTTCTCTCTATTAATCCCGATGGAAAGTCGGAACGATGGAAAAGAGTCTCATGGTTTATCAAAGGTCTCACAGCAATGGTGGAGGGGCGACACGCCGTAGCTGAACAATGCCTGAATGAGAGCCTGAAATATTCCGACCCAAACGGAATACCTCTCAAAAACCGCACTGTCACCCTCCTGGCAATCGCCATCAACAATAAACGTGCCGGCCATCTGCAAGCCGCCGCCTCTTCATGCCACGATATTCTGAAAGTGGCCGATGACAACGGCTTCATGGATATAAGCTCCCTCACGCTCCAGACCTTGGGAGCCATATATAAGGAATTGGGCGACACGGCCGGAATGAACACTTACCGGCTCAAATATTTCGACTTCAAGGAGAATCTGGTCAACCTCTCAAAAATAAAGGATGTGAAGAGTCTCAGTTTCCTTGACGAGCTCAACGCAAAGAATGAGGAGGTGGCAAGACTATCAGCCCAGAAAAACCGGCAGAGCACCCTCCTGGGGATAATACTCGTGATTCTTATTGTGGCGGCCGTGGCTCTCTGGTGCATAGTCATCTACAGCCGAAGGTTGAAACGTCGCAATCTTGAACTCTACGACCGTCTTCAGTCATCAATCAGAGCCCATAAACCCTCGCTCGCTCAAGAGCATACCGATTCCCCCGCTCCGCAATCTCAGGCCGCCCCGATCCAGATTCAGGATAACGAGCCCAAATACCGCAGCAACAATCTGTCAGAATCAGAGAAGGATGACATTCTGCGCCGAATCCGTAATTTCATGGAGACGTCACAGGAGATATATCAGCCCGACTTCTCGCTCGAACGCCTTGTGGATCACCTCGACATAAACCGCAGTTATCTCTCGCAGGTGGTCAACGAAACAGGCGGAACCAACTTCCGTTCGCTTCTCAATTCCTACCGCATCCGCGAGGCGTGCCGCCGTCTGGAGGATGCATTCCTCACCGGGAGCCAGACAATCGAGGCCGTCGGCCAGAGCGTCGGCTTCATGTCGCGTCGCAACTTCGGAATCGCATTCAAGAAGGAGACAGGCCTCAGCCCGTCGGCCTTCATGAAAATTCATCAGGAAAAGCAAAACGATACAATAAAATCCTGACAACTGTGGGTTGTTTTATAAATCAGCCCATTTTACACCCTTAAAAATTGAAATCTCTTGGATTTTATCAATTACCTTTGCGCCATCATTCATCATAAATGCAATCCGTATGAGAGATTTTACACGACGCCTTAGCGGACTTCTTCTGCTCGGAGCAGTGGCCGGATTCGCGGCCGGAGCCATCAATCAACGCTCCTCGCTATCTCCAGTTTCTAACCAGACCGAACCTCAGGAGGGCACCATCACAAAAGCACCCGAGGGTTCAAAAGCCCCTGCCTATGACCTGGCATCAAACAATGCTTACCGCAAGGTAAAGTCAAACGCCGCCGGAATGACCTGGACCGTCCTCATCGACGAGGACTTCTCCCGTCTCACCGCAGGAAGCATACAGGAACCCGACGACCAGCGACTCTGCTACTACTACGGCGAACCGGGTCTTGAGATCGACCCCAAATATACCGACCAGCCCGGCTGGACTGGCAGCAATGCCTTCTCGGCCGGTGGAGCGATACTCATGAAAGAGGTCAACGTATCCACCGGAGCTCCTCTGAACACTCCGCTCGGCGACTATTCGGGCAATCTCACCATTACGTTCCGCTATCGTATCGCTCCGGGGTGTACAAAACACTCTCAGGTAATCGTGGATGTGCTCAAAGGCGGCATCGAACATCCGCAGCTTGCCGACTGTGACTTCAATGTCTTCGCCTGCCATGTTTTCCCCGGCCAGAATGAATGGCGCGAAGCTGAGGTTACCTGCCGTAATCTCTCGGCCGACAGCGACGGATTCATTCAGTTCAACTGCTACGGCGAAGTGATTATCGACGACATCAAAGTGGTGGCTGCCAACGATTTCATCGCCAGCCCCGTGCTGAAACCGATCACCGACTTCACTCAGACCTCATTCACAGCCAACTGGGAACCTGTGCGTCTGGCATCCTACTACAACCTGCAGCTCCAGAAAAAAGTATACACCTCCGACCAGGAATCGATGACTTATAATCTTGATTTCGAGGATATCACATCCGTTCCCGAAGGCTGGACCATCAGCAACTTCTCTTCCGACCGCATCACCGACGAGGGCGACAACGGCTCGAAAGGTCTTGTAATGCGGAACGGAGACTATATCGAGACTCCCTATAATCTGGCCAAATACAAATGGCTCAAGATGTTCGGCCGTCTTGTAGTGCCCGACAATTTCGACATCTACGACATAACCGGCACCGTCACCTTCTCACTCCGCACGGAGACAGGCTGGCAACCCCTGACAGGTGCGCCCGCCGCATGGTTCTACGACCCCTGGCCAATCGATTTCGGCTACGACCTCTTCGCTAATTTCAACAATAATTATTACGGCCTCAAGATCGAGGTGAACGGCATGGCCGAGGGTACGTATCTCGTGTTTGACGACTTTGAGTTCGAGACAGGACGCCCCTCACGTCTTGAGAACGTCATCAGCTTCGACGACTACCTCTCGATTACCGCCGACCAGACCTCATACACCTTCACCGACCTTGAACCCGAGACTGAGTATTACTATGCCGTGCGTTCATTCTATCAGGGTATGTACTCCGAACCTGCCGGTGAACACGCTTTCGGTGTGGCAGCTCCTGCACTGCTCACAGCCTCTGAAATCACCACTTCAGGTTACACCGCCAACTGGATGCTCGCGCCAAAGGCCACAGGATATATCGTTACCAACTATGGTCTGTATGAAGCTCAGGAGGATGTGAAGGAATACACACTCATGGAGGAGGAATTCACAAAAATCACTCCTGACAACACATGGGGCACCGAAGACCGTCCCGAAGATCTCGGCAACTACTCGCTGAGTAATCTTGACGACTACACCACCTATCCCGGCTGGCGCGGTGTCGGCAACACCATCTATCCCGGACATCTCGGAGTGGAGGACTCGCTCAACGCCATGTTCTATCTTGAGACTCCCCCGATGTCGCTCGATAATGACGACTTCTTCGTGCTCGGTATCATGGGCGAATGCAAATATGACGACGTGATTATCGTATGGGTCAACAATCATGACTACCGTCTCTCCGTATCAGCAGGCTTCTTCGGCGGTGAATTTGAGATTCCGGAACACGGCGATAATCTGCGCATCACATTCTATTCAGCCAATGGCAGCCCGTTCGCATTCGAATTCGTGGGTGTCTATCAGAATCTGAAGAAAGGTCAGCAAGTATTCACCTATCTTGGAGAGGATACCGTTGACGCCAGCACCACAAGCTATTCCTTCAGCGAGCTTTCACAGGATTATCCCATGTATGCCTATGATGTGAAATCCGTATTCACCTACGAGGGACAGACCACATATTCGGCATCCGACGACAAGATTTTCGTAAATCTATCCAACGGATCAAGCATGGCCGGCATCGACGAAGTGAACGCCTCTGCAGGTGAGATAACCTGGTATTCGGTCGACGGCCGTCAGCTTCAGGCTCCCGAGCGTGGCATATGCATAGCCCGTTACCCCGACGGCACTGTCAGGAAAATGATGGTGAAGTAACCATAGAAAACATTAGATGAGTTTAGATAATGCGGGACTTGCCTGTTTGGGCAAGTTTCGCTATTTTTGCATCATTATTCTTACATGAACATATCTGACTATGAAAGAGATTTTCAAATTGATCGGCGGCTTGTTAATCGGAATTTCCGCCGGACTCCTTATCGCGGGGCTTATCCTTCTCATCTGCACCGACATTACCATACCGCAGTACATCGGTAAACTGGCCTCAGTCGAGGCTATGGAAACAGGAATGTTGGCTTTCGGTGGTGCGCTTATGTTTATGCTCTCACTGGCAATAGTGATTCCGGCGCACGAAGCCGGTCATCTCGTTGCCGGACTCCTTACAGGCTACCGTTTTGTATCGTTCAGAATATTCAATCTAACCCTGATCCGCGAGAATGGGAAGACGCGCCTGAAACGCTTCTCCATAGCCGGAACCGGAGGACAATGCCTCCTGACCCCTCCTGACCTACCCCTCGACAAAATTCCAACCGGATGGTACAACGCCGGAGGCGTACTGGCCAATCTCCTGCTCCTTATCCTCACGACTCCCCTCTTTCTGTTACCTCTTCACCCACTCGCCAAGGGAGCCTTGGCCATATTCTGCCTTACCGATGCTTTCGTCATGCTCTTCAACGGCATTCCGCTGAAAATAAACGGCATGGGCAACGACGGCTACAACATGCTCTTCCTCCATCGCAATCCACGCTCAAAACATTCGCTTATGATACAGCTGCGGTCAAATGCCTTGATACAGGAAGGGATCCGGCCTAAAGATATGCCCGACAGCTGGTTTGTATGGGAAAAGGATATCGACTACTCCAATCCGCTTGAGGTGGCACTCCCCATGATGTATGCCAGTCGGCTCATCGACGAGATGCGTTGGGAAGAGGCCTATGAAAAGTTTGATGAGCTATATTCCCACCGCGATAAAATCATGCAGCTTTACGTCAACGAAATTGCCGGGGAGCTCGCATTCTGTGCCATGGTGACCGGCCATGCGGAGAGAGCCCGGGAGATACTCGACCCGAAACTGCGCAAATATATCGTAGCCTACCGCAAGATGATGTCGTCGAAGCAACGCATACTGTGTGCCGAAGCTCTCTATCTGGACCGGGACACAGAGAAAGCACAGGAAATCTACTCCACTCTTGAGTCAACAAAAGAGAGATACCTTCTGCAAGGGGAAGTGGAGAGCGACCTCGACATCATCCGACATTTTTTAGCCACGGAAGAGCGTCCCGCCACTTGACAATCTTGATTATGTCACCTTCTTCCCTGAGGAGTATCGCGACGACTACATGCAGTTTGGAATGAAATCGGGTCGTGACACCGATAAGATGAAGACCACCAATCTCACCATGGTGATGACACCTGATGGCAATCCCGCCTACAAAGAGGCCAAGCTCATCATAGAATGCAAACTCGCCGAAGTGACAACCGTATCGCCCGGCGACTTCTACAATCCGGAGAACCGCAAATTCGTGGAAGACGCCCATGCCGAGACCGGCGACTGGCACAAAGTAGTGATGGGCGAGATCACCAAAGCCTGGAAAACCCGAGACTGAACCCGGTAAAAAACGCTGAGGCTTACCGCAGCTTGTATGTTGGCCAGGTGCCAACATACAAGCTCTTTATTATTTCTTGCGATAGCCACACTTGACGCAGACTCCATCCTCCGTAAGAAGGATGCCGCACAACGGACAGCGCTCCATCCTTTCACGAGGTTCAAATCTCTCGGATGCGGCATTCACTCCACTGTTGAATGTAATCTTTACAATATTGAGTTTATCTTTCAGAAGATCATAGACTATCTTTATCATCCCCTCTACTGTCATGGTCTCTTTTGTCACCACAATACGTGCCTCCGGTATGGCTCTGGCAAGCTCTGTATCGAAAGCCTCACCTTTCATGGTGTTCTGTGGATGACCGTGCAGAATCCCCTGCTTCTCATATACCCCCATGATGGCCGGCAACAGAGGATCATCCTCACGCAACACAAGCGCATGATCGAAATTCTTCAACACTTCCCAGGCGATTTTACGGATTTCATTACAGGGGAACACCATGTTAACCCCGGCATTAATCGCATCCTCCACCTCGATAGTCATGACGCCTGTATGACCGTGAAGATACTGGGCCTCACCTTTGAAGCCATAGAATCGGTGAGAGTACTGAATGTCAAATGTAGTACTGCTTCTCATAGCAATCTAAATTAATGTGATTTAAAAATAATTATGTATCAAAACGAGATGCCTCGCTACAAGCCTAACCTATTTAATACAATCTTTGTTCACTCTCTACACAATTTATTGTCTGTTTTTCACACGGTGCCGGCTAACTCTATCACCTCGCAGTCGCGCATGTCGGCGCCGTCTATGGTGAGTTTTATCAAGGTGCGCACCCTGTGCCAGCCGGCGGTGCCGGCCGCTCCGGGATTGATGTGGAGCAAACCCAACTCTTTGTCGTAAATCACCTTCAGTATATGCGAATGGCCATCAACCATAAGCTGTATCCTCTCCTCTCTCAACAGCTGCTTCATCCCTTTGGCCCTTTTGCCGGGATAGCCCCCTATGTGGGTCAGCAATACCCTTATCCCCTCAACATCGAATATCTCAAGCTCCTGACATTTGCGACGCACCATCCCATGGTCGATGTTGCCGCTCACTGCTCTCACAACAGACACAAGGTCCTGAAGACGCTCTATTATGCCGTAATCACCTATATCACCGGCATGCCACACCTCATCGCAGTCGGCGAAATGAAGCGCGTAGCGCTCGTCCCAACATCCATGCGTGTCACTCAATATTCCTATCCTCTTCATAATGTCTCACTCTTTATATCATCTTAACGTTTCTTTATCACGGTTTCTTATACCTCTGCCCTATTCCATGAACCTTTTAGATTTACTGATGTTATATATGATATAAGTAAATATAACTGAACATTCACTTATATAACCCAAAATATTCAGTAAACCCTACTTTTTATGAGAGATTTTATCCGTATTGCTCTCCTGGCACAGGCCTCGGCCTTATGTTCTCTTCCCGCCGCAGCCGGGGAGGCCGTCTCTGATTCAGATGCGGAAGCCATCGCAGCTGCAGAAGCAGCCGCTGACTCCATAGCTCTCCGCACAACTATGCTGAAAGACCTCAACGTAACCGGTCGCCATTCAGCCCATCTCAGCGAAATCTCCAAAATAGATCTGGCGGTCAACCCTGTCCGCTCATCTCAGGAGATTCTCCGCACTGTGCCGGGGCTTTTCATTGCCCAGCACGCCGGTGGAGGAAAGGCCGAGCAGATGTTCCTGCGCGGTTTCGACCTCGACCATGGCACCGACATCAATATCAGTGTTGACGGTATGCCGGTCAACATGGTCAGCCACGCACATGGGCAAGGATATGCCGACCTCCATTTCCTCTCGCCTGAGGTTATCGACCGCATTGACTTCGACAAGGGTAACTATGACATGACAAAGGGTGACCTCGCCAATGCCGGTTACGTGGCTTTCAAGACCAAAGACCGTATGCCCACATCGGTTGGTGTGGAGATCGGAACCCATCAGTATCAGCGTTACCGCGGATCAATATCGCTTCTCGACAATGAGGATAATTCTCTCTATGTAGCCTCCTCTTTTCTTCAGGATGAAGGTTTCTTTGAGTCTCCCCAGCATTTCAAACGCTTCAATATCTTCTCGAAATATACCCACTGGGGAACGGACAGCCGTTTCAATATCATCGTGTCGCATTTCAACTCCTCCTGGAATGCCTCGGGACAGATTCCGGAACGCGCCGTGGATAACGGCACAATCGGCTGGTTCGGATCACTCGATGCATCTGAGGGTGGATCTACCTCACGTACAAACGTGCAGTTCCTCTACAACCGCACTTTCGACAATGGCATGACTCTCGATGCCTCCACCTATCTGTCGCATTATAACTTCAACCTCTACTCCAACTTCACTTTCTTCCTTAACGACCCCGATAATGGCGACGAAATCAATCAGCGTGAGAACCGCCTGATTGCGGGTGCCAACTTCGACCTCAACAATTATTTCAATGTGGGCGACAACCGGTGGAAGTGGGCCGGAGGTGCCGGATTCCGTTATGACCGCGTGAACGACATCGCCCTTTATCATACGGTGAAACGTGAACGCATTGGCACCTATGCCTTGGGTGACATCGGCGAAAGCTCACTATTCGGGTATGCCGGACTGGAGATCAACCTCGGCGAGCACTGGCTCATCAACCCGTCGGTGCGTGTCGACTGGTTCCATTTCAATTACACCGACAAGACAGCTGAGGAGTTCTCCGACCCCGGAGTGGCCCAGGCCAAGGTGTCGCCTAAACTCAATGTCATCTACACACCTACCGACAATGTGCAGCTGTTCGCAAAATTCGGACGCGGATTCCACTCAAATGATGCGCGTGTGGTGGTGATTGAGAATGGCCGCAATGTGCTCCCCTCAACTACGGGTGTCGACGTGGGATTCTCCTGGAAACCATTCCCTTCACTGGTGCTTCACGGTGCCGGATGGTATCTGTATTCACAGGAGGAGATGGTGTATGTGGGCGACGAGGCTATCGTGGAGCCTTCGGGACGCAGCCGCCGATTCGGCGTGGACGCCGGACTGCGCTGGGAGTTCCTGCGCCATTTCTATCTGCAGGCTGACTATACCTACTCCCACGCCCGTATGATTGACGAACCTAAGGGGCAGAACTACATACCACTCGCACCTGTGAGCACATTCTTAGGGGCGCTCACTTATGAGAGCCGTCACTGGAAGGCGTCGGCCAAGTGCCGCTTCCTCGGCAACCGCCCTGCCAACGAGGATTACTCGCTTACTGCCCGTCATTATTTCATAACTGACATCAATGCCGAATACCGCTGGAAGGGTCTCACAGTGGGTTGCGCCATAGAGAACCTCTTCAATGTGAAATGGAAAGAGGCGCAGTTCGCCACCGAGACGTTCATCAAGGGTGATACCGAACCGATCACTGATATCTGTTTCACCCCCGGCACACCCTTTGCATTGAGGGGTTATATTGCCTGGCAATTCTAAGGCCATGTATCGGTTGAGAACTTTTCTTGGCACTATCGGGTTTTATTTGTAATTTTGTATACAATCCGCGATAGAGTTACTCTATAAAATCTGTACAATTTTTTATGTTGGGTTTAATATTAGGACTGCTTCTGCCGTTGGTCGGAACTATGATCGGTGCGGCCGGAGTGTATGTGTTCAAGAACAAGTTCTCACCCTCTGTGAACAACCTTATAATGGGATTCGCAGCCGGGGTCATGCTTACAGCCGCTTTCCTCTCGCTCCTTATCCCCTCTATGGAGATGACCGGAGGTGAGGGTTTCCGGAAAATAATACCCGCTGTCACAGGGTTCATGGCGGGTATCGGGTTTCTGCTTATTATGGATCATATGGACCATCACCATGATTCCGCCCCTTCAACAGGAAGCTGGAAGCTGATTGTGGCTATCATACTCCATAACATTCCTGAAGGTATGGCTATCGGAGTGGCATTCGCCGCGGCCATGGTCGGAAATGTATATGTATCGGTGGCTGCTGCCCTGGCAATGTCAATCGGTATCGCCATCCATAACATACCCACAGGTGCGATTGTCTCGCTCCCCCTCCGCTCGGCCGGAATGACGCGCAACCGCTCATTTATGATGGGTGTGGCAACCGGTGTTGTGCAGCCTTTGGCTGCCCTGCTCACCATATGGCTGGCATCTTTCATTATGCCGTTCATGCCTTATCTTTTGGCTTTCGCCGCAGGTGCCATGATTTATGTGGTGGTCGAGGAGCTGATTCCCGCATCATCCAAGGGCACGCATCTCAAATTAGGGCCTATAGGCTTCGCCATCGGGTTTATCCTGATGATAATCCTTGATGCAACGCTGCATGAGGCATAAAATCGAGTAGGAGGTAAACACTAATCGTAGGTGTTTATCTCCTACTTTCGTGTT
>CANPMT010000056.1 GCA_947575235.1 uncultured Porphyromonadaceae bacterium | reverse complement strand
GATACTTGTCGAGTGACGCGCTTTCGCGGTTGGTGATTGATTTTGTTATCTTTAGCTGTCTCATATTCCCATCGTATTTAAACACGAATTGTGCAGAAATCTTTGATGCTTCAAATTATTTCTGCAAGTTCGCCTCTTTATGAACGTATAGTATTGGGGAATGTTGTGTTAAATAGTCAAAAAAAATATTGTCGCCCGGGCCGGAGACCCTGACGACAATATTTCTGTGGTTAATTTCTGATGGTTTTACTCCGCACCCAGGTTGACTGCGTAGTAGTATTTCTTACCTGTGGGGTAGAGACCGGTGATAAACATCACCTTGTCGTCGGTGTCACTTTTCATCACCTGGTTGTAGATCATCTCCACATCGTCGGAGTTGTTGACTGCGCGGCCGTTGATATCGGTTATGATGAAGCCATCCTTTATGCCGGCATCCTTGAAGGCACCGTTCTTGAGGCCTGTGACTTTCACACCTGCCGATATTCCGAGACTGCGTTTTGTGTCGTCGCCGATCTTCATGAAGGCACAGCCAATCTCAGAGAAGTCACCTTTCTTTGTGATGGAGGTATTACCCTGGGAGTTGCGCAGAGTGGCTGTCTTTGAATACTTCTTGTTGTCGCGGATATAGGTGACTGTGATCTGGTCGCCGGGACGGAACTGGTTGATCTGCTCAAGGAGCTGGGGAGTGGTGTGGATATCAGTGTTGTTTATACCCACGATCACGTCATTCTCCTGCAGACCGAGTTCCTTGGCAGTGCTGCGGTCGGATACGGTCACTACGAGCACACCGCTCTTGGTGGCAGTGATATTCTTCTCCTTGGCAATCTTGGCATCAAGTTCGGCAATTGTGCATCCGAGCATGGCGCGCTGCACTGTGCCATACTGGCGGAGGTCGGTCATCACTTTCTTGACGATAGTGGTGGGGATAGCGAACGAGAAGCCGGAGTAGCTTCCGGTGTTGGAGTAGATTGCAGAGTTTATGCCGATGAGCTCACCTTTGAGGTTTACGAGCGCGCCTCCTGAGTTGCCGGGGTTGAGGGCAGCGTCGGTCTGTATGAACGACTCGATACCCATTCTTCCTCCTCTGGAATTCTGGCTGATGCTGCGAGCCTTGGCGCTCACGATACCTGCAGTGACAGTGGAATTGAATCCGAAGGGATTACCCACAGCCAACACCCATTCTCCTACCTTTAGGTCATCGCTGTTGCCCAAAGTTATAGAATGAAGTTTCTCGGCATCAATCTTGATGAGGGCGAGGTCAGTAGCCTCGTCAGTGCCTATGACGCGGGCCTCGTAGGTTGAGTTGTCGTTGAGGAGCACTTCAAGTTTGTCAGCTCCGTCAATTACGTGGTTGTTTGTGACAATGTAGCCATCGTCGGTGAGAATCACACCAGATCCGAGGCCGCTCTGCACGGGCTCGCTTTCGCGTTGCTGACGTGGCTGCTGACGCTGCTGAGGTGCGCCGAAGAAGAATTCGAACATACCGCCGAATGGGTCGTAGCCACCCCCGTTGCCATAAGGGTTCTGACGCTGGGTGGTGAAGCTCTTGATGCACACCACGGCATTTACAGTGTTTTCAGCTGCCACTGTGAAGTCAGTCTCAAACGAGGCACCGTTGGAGGTGCGGATAAACTGAGGAGCATTGTTGTCTGCGTGATTGTCTGCGCAGGCAGGCGATACCATAATCGCGAGAGTCGCGAGGACCGCAGGGATGCTGTATCTCTTCATGTTCTTATAATATGTAAGGTTTTTGTTTTTGATTGGTTAATTAAATAATTTCTGATTATGGAAGCGTGGAATATGATTCAGCTGCCGTAGGCGGGAGATTCACACCCGTCATATCTAATCAATGCAAAATTGATTCCAATATTACATGTCGGTTTATTAAATCTCCGGGATTTTAAGTTAATTTAATAAAAGAAATAGGAAAGTCTAAAATAGTTAAAATTATTGGTGGCTGAAAGGAAATAAAGAGTTAAATTTGCCAAATAAACTGAGAACAGATAATGAATTCATATAGGAAACCGATTTTAAACAGGCTGATGGTTGTGTCGCTGATGGCAATTGTCGGCCTCGGACTTACGGGGTGTCACTCGTCGCGCCGAGGAAAGGGAAGCGACCGGCCTAAGGTTGAGACAGTGAAGGTTGACCCTCATCTGCATGGGAAGGAGAGGAAACTTGTAGAGGAGGCTCTGTCATGGCAGGGTACCCCTTACCGCTACGGGGGCACCGACAAGGGGAAGGGTGCTGATTGCAGCGGGGTGGTGCTTTCTGTCTACGATAAGGTGACAGGTATAAAGCTTCCGCGCAATTCTGCCAAGCAGGCTGAGTATTGTAAGAAGATCAAGGCAAAGAAAGTGAAGGCGGGCGACCTGGTGTTTTTCGCCACGGGACGCGATCCGAATACCATCTCACATGTCGGTATAATGATAGATGAGCGGCAGTTTGTGCATGCCTCCACCAAGAAGGGTGTGATAGTATCAGATATGGACACTCCCTATTATCAACGCACATTCAAGATGTATGGCAGGGTGCCTGAACTCTGAGTCTTGGATAAAAACCTGAACTCTGAGCCGTAGATAAAAAGAGGCAGCCCCTCTGTGATTGAAGCAATCGCAGAGGGGCTGCCGTTTTTATCTGTTCCGGCAGGGATTAGAGGATAGAGGCGAGTTTAGCCTCGAGGTCAGAGAGTTTAACAAGACCTACGCTGCGCTCTTTGAGCTCGCCATCCTTGAAGAAGAGTACGGTAGGGATGTTGCGGACGCGGTTCTCGCTTGCAATCTCATCGTTGTCGTCGATGTTGAGTTTACCGATAACAACTTTACCCTCATACTTCTCGGCGAGTTCCTCAACAACAGGACCGAGCTTGATGCAGGGGCCGCACCAGGTAGCCCAGAAGTCAATCACAACCGGTTTTCCAGACTCGATAGCCTCGCGGGCTGTCTGGTCAGTAAATTCTAAAGCCATGTCAAATATGTTTAATAAGTTTTGTGTGTTCAAAAGTAGTAAAAAAATCTCATCCGGCAAAGAAAGAGGCCTACAAAAAATGAATGGGTCATTCCGTGAGCACCTTATACTTCACCCCCCAGTCGTCGAGGAAATTCACCAAGTCTTTGGTAATGGGGAATTTCTTGCGGGAATGGATTTTGATTACCTGCCGGGTCTCGGCGTTATAGAGCTCGATGTACAGGTCGCCGGGGCGTTCCGTGCTGTCGAAGCTGAGGAGCTGTCGGAAGAAATCTTCGGTGTCGAAGCGGTGGCTCAGATAGATTGAGATGGCGTTTGCCATCTTCCCTTTGATTGTCTCGAGATTATGAACCTCGTCGATGTTGGCGTCAATCTTGGTGGGATCCCATCGGCCCTGCACCACATTTACCTTCAGAAAGACAGCGTCGCCAACCGTGAACCGGTTTTTTGAGGCTTCGTAAGCCGACCCGAAGAGGTTGAAACTCACGCTTCCGGTATGGTCTTCAATCACGAGCTGGCCGTACTGGTTGCCGGCTTTGCTTGTCTTGATGTTGAAAGCGGTTACGAGTCCTCCCATGGTGAGTTTGGCACCGGCCACTTTCTTATCTTCGAAGTCATTGCATGAGCAGTTGCAGCCATATTTCAACTCCATATAATAGGGGTCGAGCGGGTGGGCCGAGAGATAGATGGTGACGAGTTTCTTCTCCTCCTCAAGTTTCTTAAGCAGACTCCAGGGCGCGGCCTGCGGAATGGGGGGACGGTTGGTCTCGATAGGTTCCATCTCACCGAAGAGGCTCGACTGAAGAGAGTTCCTGTCGTTCTGGATAACCTGGCCATACTTCACCAGAGAATCGGTGTAAGAGGCATCCCCCACCTGCTCAACGAATATCTCACGGGGATAGCCCATTGAGTCGAAAGCACCGGCGAGCGCGAGATTCTCAATCGAGGAGCGGTTGCACGCACTCAGGTTTACCCTCTCCACAAAGTCGTAGATATCCTTGAACGGACCGTTGGCCTCACGTTCGTTTATGATGGCAGTGACGGCATTTGCCCCCACACCCTTCACGGCAGCGAGTCCGAAGCGGATCTCACCCTTCTTGTTGACACCGAATTTCTCCCACGACTCATTGATGTCGGGTCCCATTACATTGATGCCCATTCGCTTGCTCTCCTCCATGATAACCTTGAGCTTATCGCCGGAACTGAGGTTGCGGCTCAGCACACCGGCCATATACTCAGCGGGGTAATTGGCTTTGAGATAAGCGGTCTGGTAGGCTACCCAGGTGTAGCAGGTGGCGTGACTCTTGTTGAAGGCGTAAGATGCGAATTTCTCCCAGTCGGCCCAGATTTTCTCGAGCACCTTCTCCTGATGGCCGTTCTTCTGACCTTCGGCCATGAACTTCACCTTGAGCTTTGCCATCTTGTCAATCTGCTTCTTACCCATGGCCTTACGCAACATATCACTCTCGCCACGGGTAAAGTTGGAGAGGAGACGGGACAGAAGCATGACCTGCTCCTGGTAAACCGTGATGCCATAGGTCTCATGGAGATACTTCTCCATGATTGGAATGTCGTAGGTGATGGGCTCCTCACCATGCTTACGCTTGATGAAAGAGGGGATATAGTCCATCGGGCCGGGACGATACAGGGCGTTCATGGCGATGAGGTCCTCGAATTTCGAGGGCTTCAGGTCGCGCAGTGAGTTCTGCATACCGGCCGACTCGAACTGGAAAGTCGAAGTTGTGCGCCCCTCGCAGTATAGCTTGAAAGTGGCCGGATCGTCGAGTGGAATGTTTGCGATATCGAGGTCGAATCCACGGGTATGTTTGATATTGGCCAGAGCCTCCTTGATGATTGACAGGGTCTTTAGCCCCAAGAAGTCCATCTTGATAAGTCCGGTCTCCTCAATCACCGAGCCCTCATACATTGTGGTGAGCACCTTTGTGCCGTCGGCATCTGTCTGCATCGACACGGGCACCCAGTCAGTGATATCATCCCTTCCGATAATCACACCGCAGGCATGAATGCCTGTGCCACGCACATTACCTTCGAGCTGTCCGGCATATTTCATCACCTCCCTCACAACCGGGTTAGGGTTATGGGTCTCAGCCTCGAACTCCTTGTTATAGGCGAGGCAGTTCTTGAAATTGATTTTCGGAGCCTTTCCGTTCACCTCCGGCAGGCGGTCAGGCACAAGTTTGGCGAGGCGGTTCGATTCGGCCGGAGGGAGCTCCATGATACGCGCCACATCTTTGATGGCCGACTTTGTGGCCATGGTCTGATAAGTGATGATATGGGCCACTTTCTCGGCGCCATACTTCTCGGTGACATAGTTGAGCACCACGTAGCGTCCATCGTCGTCGAAATCGACGTCGATATCGGGGAGCGAGATACGGTCGGGGTTGAGGAAACGTTCGAAGAGGAGGTCATACTTTATGGGGTCGACCTGAGTTATGCCGAGGCAGTATGCTGCGGCACTTCCCGCGGCCGAACCACGGCCGGGCCCCACGCTTACACCGAGTTGCTTCTGAGCCACATTGATGAAGTCCTGCACAATCAGGAAGTAGCCCGGGAAACCCATGGTCTTCATGATGTAAAGCTCAAATTTGAGGCGTTCGGCCACTTCGTCCGGCACCGGGTCGCCATAGCGTTCCTTTGCCCCCTCCCAGGTAAGCTTCTCAAGATAATCGGCCTCGAACTTTATACGGTAAAGCTTGTCATAACCGCCGAGACGCTTGATCTTCTTCTCGGCCTCCTCCTGCGACAGCACCACATTGCCGTTTTCATCGCGGGTGAACTCATTGAAGAGTTCCTCCTCCGTGATGCGGCTGCGGTATTCCTCCTCAGTGCCGAATTCCTTCGGAATCTCGAAGTTAGGCATGATTGGGCCGTGGTCGATTGAATAGAACTCCACCTTGTCGAGAATCTCCTGGGTTGTCTCAAGGGCCTGGGGGATGTCAGCGAAGATCTTGTTCATCTCCTCAGTGCTCTTGAGCCACTCCTGTTTAGTGTAATGCACACGTTCCTCAGCGAAACGTTTGTTCATCGACACGCATATAAGGCGGTCATGGGCCTCGCCGTCATCCTCGAAAGTGAAATGCACGTCGTTGGTGGCCACCACTTTTATGCTATGTTTCTCCGACATCTGGAGCAGGAACCGGTTTACCTTCTCCTCGAGGGGGAAGGTCTCGCGGTTTGCATTCTCCTTAAACGTCTCGTGACGTTGCAGCTCAAGGTAATAGTCGTCGCCAAAGACGCTCTTGTACCACAGGATTCGCTCCTCGGCGGCCTGAAGGTCGTCATGAAGCACAAACTGCGGCACCTCACCACCCAGACAGGCCGAGCATACAATCAGTCCCTCGTGATGCAATGCCAGCTCATCGCGGTCGGTACGCGGTTTGTAGTACATACCCTCCGTATAGGCTTTGCTCACGAGCTTGATGAGGTTGTGATAACCCTTCTCATTTTTAGCGAGCACAATAAGGTGGAACCCGTTGTCAGACTTATCCTTCTTGTCGGTAAGCTTCTCACGGGCCACATACATCTCGCAGCCGAGAATAGGCTTGAATTTCTCTTCGTCGCTTTTCCCGGCGTTCTTCTTATTTACGTAATTATAAAATTCCTTTATACCGAACATGTTTCCATGATCGGTAAGGGCTATACCCCTCATGCCGTCGGCTATTGCTTTATCGACAAGTTCAGGTATAGAGGCCTTACCGTCAAGGAGACTGTATTGTGAATGCACATGTAAGTGCGCGAAGTTGATCATATAAGCGGAAAGCTCTTATTTCATGAGATGACGTACAGCACCTTCGAGCTGGGCGTCGATACCTTTTTCAACATCACCCGGGAGGTTATAGATCACCACATCAGGGTTAAGCTGGGTGTTCTCGAGAATAGTGCCGTCGTTGGCCACGTTGGTTACCTGAGGTATGCCGAAGATGAGCGACGGATCAATCTGGGTCTCCCACCATACGGCGGTCATAGTGCCGGGGATAGGAGCACCCACCACGTCACCGATTCCGAGAGTCTGGTAAGTATAGGGAGCGCCGTGGGCGTCGCTGTAGTTGCTCTCGTTGACGAGCATCACAGAGGGTTTGGTCCACTGTGCGAAAGGCTCGTGACCGATTTCTCGTCCGCGGGGTTTGAAGGTGACATACTGCTTGCCGCTCAGAAGAATGGCGAGGTCGTTATGCAGCCAACCGCCACCGTTGAAACGGGTATCTACAACGATAGCGTCGCAGTTGCGGTATTTGCCAAGGATACGGTCATACACCTCCTGATAGCTGCCGCCATCCATGCCACGCACATGCACATAACCTATCTTGCCGCCAGAGATGCTGTCGACAACCTTCTCGTTATGCTCGATCCATCTCTGGTAAGCCATTTCCGACTGCTCACCCATGCTGATAGGTTTCACGACCGGAGTGATGGTCTTGCCATCTGCCTTCCTGACACCGAGGCGTACTTTCTTTCCGGCCTTACCTTCGAGGAGCGGCTGATAGTCGTCGCCGGCTTTTATCTCCTCGCCGTCGATCGAGAGGATGATATCACCCGGCTGTATATCGGCAGTCTTCAATGCGAGAGGTCCACGGGGGAACACCTCAGTCACCTTCAGGCCGTCGCCGTCATAATTCTCATCGAAATAAGCACCGAGCGAAGCCGAGCTGAGCGGGGCTCCATAGCCATAATAGCGTCCGCCGGTGTGCGAGGCGTTAAGCTCACCCAATATCTCGCTCAGGAGAGTGGCGAAATCACGGTTGTTGGAGATATAAGGGAGGAACTCGCGGTAGTGCTCGGTATAATACTTCCAGTCGACACCATGCAGATTCTCGTCGTAGAACTTATCCTCAACCTGCTTCGCCATATGGTCGAATATATACTGGCGCTCAAGCGAGGGTTTACGGTCGTAGGGGGCATCATATTCGATATCCTTTGTGTCGGAAGAGGCGAGATTCACCTTCTTCAGACCGTTGCCTGAGAAGATGAAGAGGTTCTCCCCATTCTTGTCGGGCCAGAGCGCGCCCCACACACCCTTGAGGAGCACGCGGGTCTCTCTCTTCTTGATATCGTTGACGTATACGTCATAGCTGCCGTCGGTGCTTCCGGCCACATAATAGAGCTTGTCGCCCTTTGGCGAGAGATAATAATCGCCGATGTTGGCTGAATTGACGGTGAGCCGGCGTGTGCGGTAGCGACGGTTGGCGAGATCGAGGTCGTGACCCTTCTTCTCCTCCTTGTCGGCCTTATCCTTCTTCTTGTTCTTCTTATCCTTCTTCTTCCCTTTCTTGTCATCCTTTGAGGAATCGGCATCATCTCCCTCGTTCTGCTTGTTCTGCTCTGCAAGGGCAGCCTCCTCCTCTGTGAAATTGAAAGCCTCCCAAGCCTCCGGGTCGAGAGCCATCAGTATGATATCCTCTTGATTTCCCCATGAGCCCTGGCTCTTCATACCATACTTGCCGGTGGAGTAAGTGATTGCTTTACCGTCGAGAGCCCATTTCGGGGAATTGTCGGCATGGCCGCTTTCAGTAAGGTCAACCACCTCCGAGCCGTCGGCCTTCACAAGGGCGATGTCAGTATTGTTCCAGCCGCCGTCACCGATATAGGAGATAAGGAGCCAGTTGCTGTCGGGGCTCCATGTAAATGGGATGTCGCCGTCAGAATAAGAATAGTTATACTTGCCGTCGAGAGCGGTAGTGACCTTCTTTGTCTCAAGGTCTATCACCTGCAGGGTGGTGCGGTTCTCAAGGAAAGCCACCTTCTTGCCGTCGGGCGAGAAAACGGGCTGCATGGCCGAGGTCTCGCACTTATAGAGAGGCTCTATCTCGATTTCAGAGGCATAGGCAAACTCCTTCTCGTCGGGGTTCTTGATTTTGGCAATGAAAAGCTGCCATATGCCGTCGACGTCGCTGTCGAACACAAGGCTGCGGCCGTCGGGCGAGAAATAAGATGTGCGCTCCTGGGCAGGAGTGTCGGTGATGCGTTTGGTGGTCTTATAGTCGGTCGAAGTCACATAGAGGTCGCCCCGGATCACGATAGCGATCTCCTTACCTTCGGGCGACACTGCGAAGTCAGTAGCGCCATAGTTGACATATCTCTTCACGCGGTCGCCGTCATAATCATCGGCGGTAACCGTGATATTGAGTTTCTGAGGCTCTGAGCCGGGACGCAGGGTGTAGACATCGCCATCCCATGAGAATGCGAGCAATCCGTTCTGCGACGCGCTGAGCGAGCGCACGGGATGTTTTGTGAAAGATGTGAGCTGCTTCTCACTCTTGGAGCCGATCTCACTCTGGAACACGTTCAGCGTGCCATCCTTGTCAGATACATAATAATATATGTTGCCCGGTCCCCATGCAGGCGACTGGCTTGAACCGTTGAAATTTGTGAGCTGTGTAAAGTCGCCATTGACGTAGCTCCAGATATCGGGTGTGCCCGATGAACGCTCATGCTTGCGGAGCACATCCTCATAACCCTTGCGGTCCTGATAGAGCATCTCACCTTTGCTGTTGATACTGGCCGACGTCATTGGCACCGAGAGGTAAAGCTTCGGACGCGGCAGCTCACGGTTGACGTTGATTGAATACACCTGGCTCAGGAAGGGGGCACGTGCCGACTCGCGTCCCGGGAGGAGCGAGGAGTTGAAGAGCAGGGTTGAATCATTGAGAAACGTCAGGGGTGTTTCCTGACCGCTTGCAGTGGTGAGACGGCGAGGAGTGCCCCCCTTGGCCGAAGTGATATAGATATCGTCAGATCCCTCGCGGTTGCTCAGGAAGACAATTTTCTTACTGTCGGGAGTCCATACAGGCATAGCGTCGTATGCGCTGTTGGAGGTGATCTGCGTGGCGTCGCCTCCGGCCACAGGCACAGTGAAGATATCACCCTTATAGGTGAAAGCTATGGTTGTGCCGTCAGGGGATATGGCGACATCGCGCAGCCAGCGCGGACTCTCGGAGGCTGAGGCGGAGAACAAGGCTCCGGCTAAGAGAGATAAAGCGAAAAAACGTTTCATATAAATAAGGTCTTATTCTGACCACAAAAATAAAGATAAATTCGCACACTCGCAAAGTTGAGAGGAGAAACTTTTTCAATAATTTTTTAAATTTTTTGTTGCAACTCCGGCAACCCTCCGTTTAGTGGATAGATGAAAGGAGATTTTTTAACATCGGCATTCAGGCATATCCGCTCACGCATGGCATCAGGCCGCGGCGCGATAGCTGACGAGGAGGATCCGGAGGATGCTCTTCAGGAGGCTTTCTGCCGCCTGTGGAAGAACCGCGACCGGTATGACGGGGCGGCCCAGGCGGAGGGGTCGCTCGCCACCGCTGTCAGAAATATCCGCATCGATGGCTACCGCCGCAACCAGACCCATCAGAAAGTGAATCTGAGCGACCTCAACGATCCGCCAGCCGAGCCAGCCGAACCCCTTGATGAGGTGATGGACCTCTACCGTGAGGTTGACCGTCTGGTGAGGCAACATCTCTCGGAACGTGACCGCGGCATACTTTATCACCGCGATAAGGATGGCTGGGAATTTGACGAGATAGCCGAGCACTATCATCTGAGCGAGGCGAATGTGAGGATGATAGTGTCGAGAGGAAGGAGAACAATCAGGGAGATTTATCAAAAACAGAAAGGAAACAGAGATGGAAGAGAACGATAAGTTACATTTGCTGATAGAGGCCTACTTCGACGGCAGGCTGACGGCCAGGGAGGAGGAGGCCCTTTACAGGCATCTTCTAAAGATAAGACCCGCCACCCCTGAGATAGAGGAAGCCTTGGCTGTGATGGCTTATGCGAGGATGGAATCGCCCAAAGCGGGGCAATCATCAAGTAAGCCATACCGTAAAGGTAAACGTTGGCTCAGGATAAGTCAGGTGGCCGCCTCAGTGCTCCTGGCGGTGACTGCCGGTATGGGGTTGATTTCGTTGCTGAACGGTCCCGCACATACCGATAGCGAATGTCTGGCATATGTGAATGGAGTTGAGGTGAGAAACCAGGAACGGATACGTGCGCTGATAGCATCACAGCTCTCAGAGATGGGTGATGCATCGCAAGATGTGGCGGCTGAGGTGAACAGTGATCTTGATGATATCCGCGAAGCCTTAAAATTCGAAGAGTTATGAGAGAGAGGATAATAATTATAGTGGTGGTGATTGCCACCTCGCTGACCACAATGGCACAGGAGAATCTGAACATCAACAGATTCTTCGGCGAGGAGTATGTGTCAAACCCGAAAGTTACATTTGTAGAGGTGACAGGTAAGAAACTTCAGGGCACCGGGCTGAGGAAATACAAGAGTATCTCCGTGGCAGATGATGTGGCGCTGGCCGACAAGATAAAGGGTGCCGTAGTGAGCGACGGCAGAAAGGCCCGCTCGAAAGAGGTGTCGTATAAAGAGGGGCAGCTCTACTTCGGATTCTACTCGATGGGTGGGGAAGGGGGCGGACGCAGCTACATTTTCTACCTGAACCGAAGGCCCGTAGGGAAAGAGAAAACAACCCTCATCTTTATACAGGGCGACCTCAGTGAACAACAGGTGAAAGATCTGATAAATAAATGATAACTATAGACAATAACAGACTGACCATATGAATAATCTGACAAAACTTATTGCAGCCATATTGCTCGCGGCCGGTTATTCCGCGGTAATAAGGGCCGAGGAGACACCCGATACAATCACCGTATTGGATAGGGTAGAGAATGTTACAGTGAAACGCACCGGCAATCTTACTGAGCTGAAGGCGATAATCAGCGACGGAGCGGAGGATGAGGTGTTCACTTACCGCATCGAGGTGAAAGGAGAGAAGGGAACCCGGGATGATGAATATCCCGACGGGTGGGGTATAGACGTGGCCTTTCTCAAATTTCCGAGAATTGACGATAACCCGGAATCAATCAACGTGGATGACAACAGTTTGAGAAGAAGTGTATTGTTTTGCCAGGGAGTGTTCGGTGGCTGGCGATTCAATTATAATGACAAGGCGCATGTGAAGAACTGCTATGAACTCGGTTTCAGAAACCTCCTGGGTCTCTCTTGGTCGCGTGGGAAATACTGTCCTTCCTTTTCGATCGGTTTAGGACTGAAGTTTGCCCGCTATCTCTCGCAAGACGGGTATTTTTTCGGGAAGCAGAAAGACCGGCTTGTGTCATTGCCTGCCGGTAATGTTGAGGTAAGACATTCCACTCTCGATGTGTTTACCTGGATGGTACCCTTGACCATGACCCAGAGAATCGGCAGAGAATGTGCATTCTCGATAGGAGGAGTGGTAGGATTCAATTCGTATGCAAAGGCGATGGTGGAGACACGCGATGGAGACACGCGCCATAAGATAAGCTACAAAGGGCTTCAGCAGAATCTTATTAATGCGGAAGTGTTCGCCTCATTCGGTTGGGATATGATAGGGGTGTACGCCTCATGGGCGCCCATGAAACTGTTTGACGCCCAATACGGACCGGAGCTGAAAGGCTGGTCGTTAGGAGTGACCCTTTTTTATTAACCAAAAAATAAACCGATAAGATATGAACACACTATACAGAATACTGATATTCATACTTGTATTTGGCGGTATGAGTCTCGCGGCCAAAGGGGAGAATGAGAGAGGAGATACACTGCTTAATGTGGTGGTTGAGTCGAAAGTCGTGATAACAGAGACGTCGGCCGGCACAACCATCACCGTGAACGGGATGGATGGGGAGGAGCCGTTCGAGGCATCCGTAGTGACAGAATACGGTGCCGATGCATCCGTGACGATGGAGCGCGACCGGCAACCCGCATTGCTCAGATGGATCAACGAAAGGACAATCTGTGTCGGCGACGGCTGCTCACATTGGGATGTGTCGGTTGACGGCCTCTGTTTAGGTCTGACAGACGCCATGGGTGGCGGAGGTGACTATATGCAGTGGTCAAAGTCGATTGAGATAAGCTGGCTCAGCTGCATCAACGTGCTGTATAGATTCAGCCGTTCCAATATATCGTTGGGACTTGGATTCGACTGGCGGAATTACAAATGCACACTCTCCGACCGTGCATTGAAAGTAAACGAGATGCGCGGGATAGAGTGGGGAGGTTATCCGGAAGGTAGCCGCCCGCGCAATTCAAGGCTGAAGGTATTCAGTGTGCAGTTCCCGTTGCTCTATGAGTGGAGCATACCGAAGACCTCGTTGCGTTTCAAGGCTGGTCCGATATTGAATCTGAATACCTATGCTTCGGTCAAGACCCGCTATCAGGACGCCGGAGGGAACGAGTGTGAGGAATTCAACAAGAACATAGCCATCAACAAGACTACGGTCGACTTCTTCGGCAGTCTTTCCTGGAACAGGACGGTAGGCATATACGTACGCTACTCACCTGCGAATGTCCTGAAGAGCCATTCTCCGATTAATTTCAATCCCCTTACCCTCGGCTTCACCCTCTTCATCTGAGGATTGTGAGAATTGCCCTCTTCATCTGAACATTACCCGGCAGCCGGAGCGAACAAGCTTCTGCCTGCCGGGTAAATAGGGGGATGGGTTATGGAAAAAAGTCAGGTCGGAGGATAAATATTTGGGGAGGGTATTGTATTTGTTTGGATTTTTGACTAAATTCGCAGAGTAAATCAAACCTTACTCCATGAACACTGACCGAATATTGCTGGCAGCCGAATTGCCGGAATATCCCTCCTTCGCAGAGGGAATCAGACGTGCCCCCGACAGGGGCTATACACTCAGCGAGGCCAAAACTGTAACCGCGCTGAAGAATGCTCTTCGCTATCTTCCCGAAGAATTGCATGAGCAGGTGGCTCCCGAATTTCTCGAGGAACTCCGCACCCGTGGCCGTATCTATGCCTACCGCTGGCGCCCGGCCGGAGACCTGAAGGCTAAGCCAATCGACGAGTATAAGGGTAAATGCCTGGCAGGCAAAGCATTCCAGGTTATGATTGATAACAACCTCTGCTTCGATATCGCACTCTATCCTTATGAACTGGTGACGTATGGCGAAACCGGACAGGTGTGCCAGAACTGGCTCCAGTATCACCTTATAAAGAAATATCTCGAACAGCTCACCGACGAGCAGACTCTCGTGATTGAGTCGGGACATCCTCTCGGACTCTTCCCCTCAAAGAAGGATGCCCCCCGTGTTATTATCACGAACGCGATGATGGTGGGTTTGTTTGATAACCAGCATGACTGGCATGAGGCCATGCAGATGGGTGTGGCCAACTATGGGCAGATGACTGCCGGCGGCTGGATGTATATCGGTCCGCAGGGTATCGTGCACGGCACATTCAACACTCTGCTCAATGCCGGCCGCATGAAACTCGGTGTGCCGCAGGATGGCGACCTCGCCGGACATCTCTTCGTGTCGTCCGGCTTAGGCGGCATGAGCGGCGCTCAGCCGAAAGCAGCCGAGATTGCCGGAGCCGCCGCCATCATAGCCGAGGTGGATGCCTCACGCATCGCCACCCGCAAGAACCAGGGCTGGGTGCAGGAGGTGACAGACTCTCTGCCCGAGGCATTCCGTCTGGCAGAGGAGGCGATGAAAGCAAAGAAACCGATCTCAATAGCTTATCACGGCAACGTGGTAGACCTTCTCGAATATGCCGTAAAGGAGAACAAACCTATTGAACTTCTCAGCGACCAGACCTCATGCCATGCCGTATATGAGGGTGGTTACTGCCCTGTGGGGCTTACATTCGAGGAGCGCACCCGTCTGCTGCATGACGACCAGGATGAGTTCCGCCGCAAAGTGGATGAGTCGCTCAAACGTCATTTCGAGGCCATCAAGGCCCTTACGGCACGAGGAACATATTTCTTCGATTACGGCAACTCCTTCATGAAGGCAATCTACGATGCCGGCGTAAAGGAGATTTCACGCAACGGCGTTGATGAGAAGGATGGATTCATATGGCCCTCATATGTGGAGGATATCATGGGTCCGATGCTGTTCGACTATGGCTACGGCCCGTTCCGCTGGGTTTGCCTCAGCGGCAAACATGAGGATCTTGTAAAGACCGACCGCGCCGCCATGGAATGTATCGACCCTGACCGCCGTGGCCAGGACCGCGACAACTATAACTGGATACGCGATGCCGAGAAGAATGCACTCGTTGTGGGCACCCAGGCGCGCATCCTTTATCAGGATGCCATGGGGCGTCTGAAAATAGCCCTGCGTTTCAACGAGATGGTCCGCAACGGTGAGGTAGGTCCCATTATGTTGGGACGCGACCATCATGACGTAAGCGGCACAGACTCACCCTTCCGCGAGACCTCAAACATAAAGGATGGCTCAAACGTTATGGCCGACATGGCCGTTCAGTGTTTCGCCGGCAACTGCGCGCGCGGCATGAGTCTCGTGGCTCTGCATAACGGCGGCGGTGTGGGCATAGGCAAAGCCATCAACGGCGGTTTCGGTATGTTGTGCGACGGCTCTGAGCGTGTCGACGAGATTCTCAAGAACGCCATGCTCTGGGATGTTATGGGTGGTGTGGCACGCCGTTCATGGGCGCGCAACGAGAACGCCATGTCCACCGTCAAGGAATGGAACGACACACAGGCTGCGAACGGGTTCATGATTACCGAGCCCTTCTTAGCCGACGAAGAATACCTGAAATCTATAATCAACGGCTGACAGACGTCAGACAGAATAACCCATTAGAATATCATGAGACAGATTATTGAATGTGTCCCCAATTTCTCGGAGGGACGTGACAAGGGTGTGATTGACGCCATCGTGGCAGAGATAGCCCGTGGCGGTGAGGTGAGAGTGCTCGATGTTGACCCCGGAGAGGCTACCAACCGTACGGTTGTGACTTTCGTGGGTGAACCCCAGCCTGTAATCGAGGCGGCACTGCGCGGCATGAAGAAAGCAGCCGAGCTTATTGATATGCGCAATCATCACGGCGCACACCCGCGTTTCGGCGCTACCGACGTCTGCCCGTTGATACCGGTGAGCGGCATAACTCTTGAGGAGTGCGCCACTCTGGCACGCGGCCTTGCACAGCGTGCCGCCGATGAACTCGGCATCCCCTGCTACTGCTATGAGGCAGCTGCCTTTACCCCGGAGCGCAAGAACCTCGCGTTCTGCCGTCAGGGTGAGTATGAGGCTCTTCCCGAACGTCTCGGCAAACCGGGAGAGGGTCCCGATTACGGCGACCGTCCCTTTGACGAGGGTGTGGCAAAGACCGGCGTAACTGCCGTCGGTGCCCGCGATTTCCTTATCGCAGTGAATTTCAACCTCAATACCACCTCAACCCGCCGTGCGAACGCGATCGCCTTTGACGTCAGAGAGAAGGGGCGTCCGCAGCGCGAGGGTGGCAAGCCGAACGGCAAACCGATGAAGGATGCTGACGGCAACCCCATCATGATACCCGGCACACTGAAGGGAACCAAAGCCATAGGTTGGTTTATCGATGAATATGGCATTGCCCAGGTGTCGATGAATATCACCGATATCGCCACAACCCCGCTTCACGTCGCCTTCGATGAAGTGTCGAGAGCGGCCGCCGCACGCGGTCTGCGCGTCACAGGCACTGAGATTGTGGGTCTCGTGCCGAAACGCACCATCATCGACGCCGGAAAGCATTACCTGCGCAAACAGCAGCGCTCGCTCGGCATAACGGATGATGAGATTATCAAGATAGCCGTTAAGTCGATGGGTCTTGACGAGCTCAAGCCCTTCGAGCGCCAGGAGAAGATAATCGAGGATATGTTGGCCGATGATAAGAAGCGTCTGTTGGTTGACATGACCTGCCGCGGATTTGCCGACGAGACAGCTTCGGAATCACCCGCTCCCGGTGGCGGCAGTATATCAGCCTACATGGGTGCGCTGGCCGCAGCCCTCGGCACAATGGTGGCTAATCTCTCGGCACACAAACCCGGCTGGGACGACCGTTGGGAGGAATTTTCCGACCAGGCTGAGAAGGGCAGGGCTATGCTCGACCGTCTCATTAATCTTGTGGATGAAGACACAGAGGCCTTCAACCGTATAATGGCCGTATTCGGGATGCCCAAGAAAACCGAGGAGGAGAAGGCCCTACGCGCCAAAGCCCTCGAGGAGGCCACCCTCTATGCAACTGAGGTGCCCCTGCGCACAATGAAAGCCGCCTACGAGACATTCGACGTGCTTGAGGCTATGGCTGCCAAGGGTAATCCCGCTTCGGTGAGCGACGCCGGCGTGGGTGCGCTGGCCGCCAGAAGCGCTGTGATGGGTGCTCATCTCAACGTGCGCATCAACGCAGCAGGTCTGAAAGACCGTACCTGTGCCGATGCCCTCCTTGCCGAGGCTGCCGAGATAGAGAAGGCGGCTGTGAAACGCGAGGCCGAGATTCTTGAGATTGTCAACAAAGTGATTGACAAGGCCTGATCATACACAACAAAGATCAGAATGGAACGCAATATAATAATAAGGAATGCCACACTCGTCACCCCACTCGGAAATGAGGCCGTCAGGGGTGACGGGATGGGTAGCATCTCAGTGCGCGGGCAGATGACAATTGCCGTGAGGGAGGGGGTGATAACAGATGTCCTCCCCGACACGGACTGGCAAGCCGACGGCAACTCATATAAAGAGATAGATGCCGCCGGACGCGTGGTGTTGCCCGGATTTGTAGACTCACATACACATCTCATATTCGGCGGTTACCGTCCCGATGAATTCGGATGGCGCCTTAACGGCGAGTCATACATGAGCATCATGGAGCGGGGTGGAGGTATACAGTCGACTGTCAACTCCACACGCACCGCCACCTGCGATGAGCTGGTTGAGAAAGCCGGATGGTTTATCAACCGTATGGTAGAGATGGGTGTCACCACCGTAGAGGCCAAGAGCGGCTACGGCCTTGACACCGCTACCGAGGTGAAGATGCTTGACGCCATAAGCCGTCTGGCCGAGGATCCCGAACGTAAACTCGATGTGGTGAGCACATTCCTCGGGGCGCATGCCGTGCCAAGCGAGTATAAAGGGCGCACAGGGGAGTATGTCGACCTCATCATCAATGAGATGATTCCCGTGGTGAAGGGGAAGGCCAAATTCTTTGACATCTTCACGGAGAAGAATGTATTCGAGATTGAGGACTCACGCCGTATGCTCGAAGCCGCCCGTCAGGCAGGGTTCAAGCTCAAACTCCACGCCGATGAGATAGTGACGTTAGGTGGAGCTGAACTTGCCGCCGAGATGGGTGCGGTGTCGGCCGACCATCTTCTCCATGTAAGCGACGAAGGTATCAGGATGATGGCCGAGAAGGGAACAGTGGCCACGTTGCTCCCCCTGACAGCATTCGCCCTCAAGGAGCCCTTCGCCCCGGCCCGCAAATTCATCGAGGCAGGGGCTGCCGTGGCACTTGCCACCGACCTCAATCCGGGAAGCTGCTTCTCCGGGTCGATACCTCTTACAATCGCCCTGGCCTGCATCTACATGAAGATGACAATCGAGGAGACAATCACCGCCCTTACCCTCAACGGCGCAGCCGCCGTAGGTATGGCGGATCAGATTGGATCGGTAGAGGTGGGGAAACGGGGCAATCTCGTTATGCTCGAATTTTCAAACTATCATATGCTGCCCTATTACGTGGGAATGAATTGTGTGAACACAACAATCCACGACGGCCGCATAGTGTATCAAGCTTAAATCTAAATCATTATGAAACTGGAAACATATGCCATAGGATCGGGGCAACTCACCTATGATATCATCGAGAAAATACTCCGCGACAATACCCGCCTCACACTTTCGGAGGAGGGGCGTGAGAAGATCAGCCATTGCCGCGAATACCTTGACCGTAAAACCGACCACAGCACCCAGCCCATCTACGGTGTGACAACGGGATTCGGCTCACTGTGCGACAAACATATATCGCGTGAGGAGCTCTCAACGCTTCAGGAGAACCTTGTGAAGAGTCATTCATGCAGCATCGGCACACCCGTCGACAGTGTCGTGGTGAAACTGATGCTCCTCCTTAAGGCGCACGCCCTCTCAATGGGCTTTAGCGGCGTCCAGGTGAAGACTGTGGAGAGAATTATCGACTTCTACAACAACGACATACTTCCCATTGTGTACGACCGCGGCTCGCTCGGCGCTTCAGGCGACCTTGCCCCGCTGGCCAACCTCTTCCTTCCCCTTATCGGCGAGGGTGAGGTGATGTGGAAAGGTGAAAGATACACCGGTAAGGAGATTCTCGAGAAATTCGGCTGGGAGCCTATAAAGCTTCAGTCGAAAGAGGGTCTGGCTCTCCTGAACGGCACCCAGTTCATGAGCTCCAACGGTATAAAGGCACTGATTGACGGTTGGCATCTCGTCAACTGCTTCGACCTCTTCGGCGCCATGAGTCTGGAGGCTTACGACGGCCGCATAGAGCCCTTCTTCGACTGTCTGCAGCAGGTGCGTCCCCACACCGGCCAGATCGAGACTGCCGAGGTGTTCCGCCGCATACTCAAAGGGAGCGAGATTATCGAACGCGAGAAGAAACATGTACAGGATCCCTACTCCTTCCGTTGCATACCCCAGGTGCATGGTGCCGTGAAAGCCGCCATGGACCATGTGACAGAGGTGCTTCATATAGAGATCAACTCAGTCACCGACAACCCGACAGTATTCCCCGACGAGGATCTGGTGGTGAGCGGCGGCAACTTCCACGGCGAACCCATCGCGCTGGTATTCGACTATATGGGAGTGGCCCTTCATGAACTGGGCAACATATCTGAGCGTCGTGTGGCTCAGCTCATTCTCGGCAAACGTGGGCTCCCCGAATTCCTGGTTGCCAAGCCGGGTCTTAACTCCGGCTTCATGATTCCGCAGTATGCCGCGGCAGCTGTGGTGAGCCAGAACAAGATGTACGCATGGCCGGCTTCATGCGATTCAATCGTAAGCTCGAACGGACAGGAAGACCTTGTGTCGATGGGAGCCAATGCTGCCACCAAACTGCACAAGATAATCGACAACCTTAAATATATAGCCGCCATAGAGCTTATGAACGCCGCCCAGGGAATCGATTTCCGCCGTCCGCTGAAATCGTCACCCCGCATCGAGGCTGTAATGGAGGAATACCGCAAGGTGGTTCCCTTCGTGGAGGATGACGTTGTGATGAACGACTACATCCGCAAGACAATGGACTTCCTCGATAATTTCGATATCGTTCTTGATTGAGAATCACGGGGTAGGTAAATAAAGGAGCCGGGATAATAGTTTCGTCATTTTCTATTATCCCGGCTCCTGTTTTTACTGTATACGAATCCTACATCGAGTAAGGGGGGAGCAACTCCTCACCTGTGGCGTAATTCACATTATACTTGGCAATGCCAAGATCAATAAGAGAGGAGTGGTCAGGTTTCTCAACCTTCGCGCAGATGGTTCTTTCGCCGTCCACCTCACCGATATATAGGCGTGTGGGGCGACGGTTGACAGCCGACGGGGCACATGCTACGGCCTCAAGCGCCGTGCTGAGCATCGGAAACTCCTCACAGGCTCTATCAACCTCATCCTCAGGGATGAAGAACTGTCGGGGCTTCATCTTTTTCAGATGCACCATCCCGGCCATAAGACGGGCCATGGGGCGCGCCTTATCGGCCGGATAGCCGAACAGCACCAAAAAAAGAATCTTCTCACCGGCGCGCAGCGGCACACTCACCTTCGATGAATTATAAGTGCCACCCACGAAGCAAGTTCCCAGGCCACATTCCACAGCTTTCATAACAAACTGTTCGGCGAAATATCCGGCCCGTTCATAGATGTCGGGAAGAGCAGTGTCGACCACCCCCACAAGATAATTGCGGGGATTCTTGAAGACACCGTAACTGTGGCTGAAACCCTTCAGCGGTTCCGGGTCGTCGGTTATGATCCTGAATTTGATACCCGCCTCATGGGTATTGATCATCGTCACCTCAGCCTTCAGGGTGCGGATGATGGAAGGGGCGACCGGTTGTTCAGTGAACGCCCGTACGGAATGGCGTGTTTTAAGCAGTTCAAGAGGTGTCATCTGCGCTGTAATCTCACGACGTTCTCCACATGGTGGGTATGTGGGAACATGTCGACAGGTTGGACATCCGTCACCTTGTAGCCCGCATCGAGCAGGGCAAGGTCCCGTGCCTGGGTAGCCGGGTTGCAGCTCACATATACAATCACCTCAGGAGCGGCATTCAGGATCACCTTCACCACATCCTCATGCATTCCGGCACGCGGTGGGTCTACAATCATCACATCAGGGCGACCATGCTCCGCGATGAAGGCATCTGTAAGGATATCCTTCATATCCCCGGCATAGAAGAGAGTGTTGTCAAGACCATTTACCTCGGCATTGAGTTTGGCATCGGCGATAGCCTCCTCCACATATTCGATTCCAATCACCCTACGGGCGCGTCGGGCCACGAAATTGGCGATTGTCCCGGTGCCGGTATAAAGGTCATACACCAGAGGGAGCGGGGTGTTCTCATCGCGCTCGGTATCCGGGTCAAGTCCGGCGAACTTCCTCGCCACTCTGTAAAGCTCATAAGCCTGTAGAGAATTGGTCTGATAGAACGACTTGGCGTTGACGCGGAACTTCAGCCCCTCCATCTCCTCCTCGATATACTCCGGTCCGGCGAACGATACAATCTCCTGATCGGCGATAGAGTCATTAAGTTTCAGGTTGACCACATAAAGCAAAGATGTGATCTGAGGGAAACGCTCCTTCACAGCCGAGAGAATCCGGGTGATCTTCTCAGGATCATCCTCACCGAACGAGAGGCACACCATCACCTGTCCGGTAGAGGCGAGGCGCAGCATGAGCGTCCGCAAAAGTCCACGGTTCTCCTTAATATTATAGAAGGAATAGCCATTCTCCTCGGCAAAGCGGAAGATGAAATTCCTTATATCGTCGCCCAGCGAGTCCTGGAGGTGGCATTCAGAAATATGCAGCACCTTATCGAAAGCGCCCGGGATATGGAAGCCGAGGGCGTTGCCACTGTCGGTAAACTCCTTCCCCGACTTGATATCCTCCCAGGGGCGCCACTTCTTGTCAGAGAAGGTATACTCCATCTTGTTGCGGTAGCCCCACACCTTCTGCGAGCCGAGAGTGGGACGTATCTCCGGAAGCTCAACCTTGGCTATCCTCTCGAGAGCGTCAGTCACCTGCTGGCGTTTGAACTTCAGCTGCTCCTCATAAGGGAGATGCTGCCATTTGCAACCGCCGCAAGTGCCGAAAGATGGGCATGGGGGATTGCATCTGAGCGGGGAAGGGGAGTTGAGAGCCACTATATGCCCCTCGGCATAACTATGTTTTTTCTTATCGATTTTCACGTCGGCCACATCGCCCGGAGCGCCATAAGGGATGAACACTACGATAGGTGATTCATCTGATTCCCTGAGTTTTACGCGGGCCAGGGCTTTCCCTTCGGCAGCTATGCCTGATATGGTTACGTCGTGGAGAAGAGGTAGTTCTTTTCTTTTTCTTGCCATTTTTGACATAATTTATAGGTGCAAAATTAGTTATTTTCGCGAAGATTTTATTAAATTTGCAAATCAAAATCTCATGGAAGCCGTCCATGACCAGTTAACCCTATCTATAAACCCAAATAGGCAGTATTCTGCGGGATCTTGATTCAGAGGAAAAAAGATACATAAACAGAATAATAATCCTTTAATAATAATATATATAATCAATGGCAAAAGCGATTTATACGTTCGGCGACGGAAAGGCCGAGGGTAATGCCGGGATGAGAAATCTTCTCGGTGGCAAAGGTGCAAACCTTGCTGAGATGAATCTTCTGGGAATGCCGGTGCCTCCGGGATTCACCATCACCACAGATATCTGTACTGAGTATACTCAATATGGCCGTGACAAAGTAGTGGCCGACATCACTCCTGAGGTAGAGGCTGCGATTGCGCATGTAGAGGCTCTCACAGGTAAGAAGTTCGACGATTCCTCCAATCCCCTTCTTGTATCGGTTCGTTCAGGTGCGCGCGCATCAATGCCCGGTATGATGGACACAGTCCTCAACCTCGGTATGAACGACGCCACAGTAGCCACAATGGCTGAGAAGAGCGGCAATCCCCGTTTCGCATGGGATAGCTACCGTCGTTTCGTGCAGATGTATGGCGACGTGGTGCTCGGCATGAAGCCCAA
>CANPMT010000055.1 GCA_947575235.1 uncultured Porphyromonadaceae bacterium | reverse complement strand
TGAATATCAATAATTTCAAAGTACTCTTATAATTTTTTAGTGGACACTAATGAAAACTATTAGCTATGGAAAATCTGCAGATTGAATTCAAACCTCCCGAACGCCGGCGTCCGGTCCTGATCGCTTTCCTGCTGATCGCTTTCGGCGTGATTGCCTATACCTTGGGCTATTTCGTGATGTATCAGACAGGTCATATACACGTTACCCGTACGCTCGATAACGGTGCCCTCTTCTCGGGATACTGGAAAATGGGTGAGCCTTTCGGCGAAGGGGTGCTCATTACTACTGCCGGCGAACTTATCGAGGGCGTCTGGGACGACGACGGCCACCTTAACTCGGGTGTCGTCATAGCCCGTGAGTTCACGTATATGGGTGCGCTGAAGGATTATCTCCCTCAAGGTTATGGGGTGTGCCATTATAAGAATGGCACTAAGTATTTCGGCTTCTGGGAGAAGGGTGTGAAGAATGGCCTCGGCAAATTGCTGACAGCCAAGGGTGACATCGCTTTCGGCGAATGGAGGAAGGGGGAGCTACCGCCAGCAAAAGGTCAGCAATATGCCACAGGTGAACAGGTGTATGGGATAGATGTGTCTAACCATCAGTATAATATCGATTGGGAGAGACTCGCTCTCTATGCTGACAGTACAGGCTCTGTGAAGGCCAACGTGAAGGAGTCGCCTTACCTGCAGCCTGTTTTATTCGCTTTCATAAAGTCGACCGAAGGGGCCGACTGGGTGGCCGATACTTTTGAGCGTAATTTCATCGAGGCACGCCGCTGCGGAATACCGCGGGGTGCTTATCATTTCCTGCGTCTGAGCGATATAGATGCACAGATAAAGAATTTTATCGACCATACCCCTCTTGAACCGGGCGACCTCCCTCCGGTGCTCGACATCGAGCTTGACAACAGGACTATGGCGAAGTATCATGACAAGGCTGTGGAGTATGCGCATAAATGGCTGGATGCCATGGAGAAGCATTATGGCGTGAAGCCGATTCTCTACACTTATGACTCCTACTACAATTCATATCTCAAGGGGCATGGATTTGATGACTATGACTTCTTCATAGCGCGTTATAATCCGGAGACTATGCCGCGTGTGCCCCATCTCGAGATATGGCAGTTTACCGAGGATGGCCACGCCGGAGGTATCAAGACCCAGGTCGACCTCGATATCTTCTCGGGCAACTATCATGAGTTTGAGAAATATGTGGCCGAGAAGGGTATACCTGACACGCCGACTACAAAAATTTAACAATGACTCCCGACTTTTTAGCCGGGAGTTTTGTTATACTGACATCTGACAAACTTAAACCATATCGCTTTCCCGCTCATGAAGAAGTTACTGTTGGCGCTTAGCGCGCTCCTTCCACTTACGGCTTACGCCGCCACCTCTCCCGCCTCGACAATGCCTGATTCGATGGTGAATCTGAAGAGTGAGTCCACCAAGATCATATATATCGACGGACGCCCCGCGTCTGAGGAGACAGTGCGTCAGGATATCGACTCCATACGTCAGGTGGTGAGCATGTTCTATTATGACCAGTTCCGGCATTTCCAGGACCCTGACGCCCCCTATTTCCTTTTCATGAGCAAGGATAACAATCTGGCCATGGGTGTGGGCGGCGGTGTGAGGATGCGTGCCTATTATGACTGGGACGGGGCTGTGCCTACGAGTTCGTTTGCCCCCTACACCATCCCTATCCCTGCAAATCCGGCCTCCATGAGGCGTTTCGCCACTACTCCGGCGGGAACGTACCTTTTCTTCCGCGTGATCGGGCGCAATAAGCTGATGGGTAATTATCAGCTCTATATTGAGTGTGATTTTACCGGCTATCAGAGCCGTGATTTCCGGCTCAAGAGAGCTTATGCGACGGTGCATGATTTCACTTTCGGCTATGCAGCTTCCACATTCTCCGATCCGGCTGCCCTGCCCCCTGTTGTGGATGCCGCCGGTGTCAACAACAAGTTTTCGGGCACTTCGGTATTGGCAAGGTATATGCCATGTCTGCGCGACCGCTGGTATCTGGGTGTGTCGGTCGAGACTCCCTCCACCACGACAGATGTCTCTGACGGCAAGACGGCTCCTGTGTCGGAATGGTTGCCTGATGCGGCGGCATTGGTGCAGTATGAGTGGGCGGCGGGGCAGCATGTACGTCTGAGCGGGATTGTGCGTTCACTCTCTTACCGCGATCTGGTGAACGGTGTCAACCATAGCGTTGCGGGCTGGGGGGTGCAGCTGAGTTCGGTGGCGCATCCCTGGAGCCGTGTCACTACTTATGCCACTGTGAATTACGGGCGCGGTTACGCTTCGTTGGGTGGCGATATGCAGTATGGGGGCTATGATCTGGTGCCTGAGCCGGGTGTAGCCGGTAAGATGTATGCCCCTGAATCATGGGGATGGTGTCTTGGGGCGCAGTATAATTTCAAACCGAATCTGTTTGCCACGGTGTCGGCCAGTCAGATGCGTTATATGCCGAAAGCGGGTATGCATCCCGATGAGTATAAGTATGGCATGTTTGCGTGTGCCAATGTTTTCTGGAGCATTCTGCCGAGGGTGACGGTGGCTGCGGAGCTTGACTGGGGTTTCCGCCGCAACTACTCAGGGTCGGGCCGTCAGGCCCACAGGGCCAATCTGATGGCCGCCTTCACGTTCTGACCCTCTCTCTATTGAATGTGAATATCATTCAAAGAGGGATTCGATGAAGAGCATGGCCATTACACCGGCTACAAGAGCATAAGTGGCTCCTTTCTGGAAACCGTGGCTGTGCGTCTCCGGAATCATCTCGTCGCTTATTACATATAGCATGGCACCCCCGGCCATCGCTAACAGGAAGGGGAGGAAGATAGCTGATATGTCGCCTACATAGTAGCCGGCAAACACGCCGATTATCTCTAGCAATGACACGGCGAGGGCTGCCGCACACGTGCGCATGAAGCTGATACCGTGCATTAGCAGCGGTGTGACCACCACCATACCTTCAGGAATGTTCTGCAAAGCGATTGTGATTGTCATGGCTATGGCGTTACTCTCGGTGCTGTTGAAAGTCACACCGGTGGCCAATCCCTCAGGGAGTTTATGGAGAGCGATGGCAAGTACGAACAGGAGTGTGGCGTTCAGACCGGCATTATTGCGGTGGGTCTCCTCATCGAGTCCTGACAGACGGTGGAGATGAGGTGTGAAACGGTCCATCACACCAATCAGAAGCACACCGGCCAACACGCCGAGTGCGGGTTGCCACCATTGTGAGAGGCCGACAGTCTCAACCGAAGGGAGAAGAAGACATACGATTGAGGCGGCCAACATCATTCCGGCGCAGAATCCCATGAAGATGTCGTTCCACTTATGTGGTATTTTCTTTACAGTCAAGCCGATTACAGAACCGAGAATCGAGGATAACCCTAATCCCACCGCCGACCATATAACTTGTTGATTCATATCCTTATTTTCTGAAAATCAGGTTAAATTTGAACCTACCTCCACACGTGCAGGCAGGCCTATTAACTATAACAACTGAAATAATCTTAAGGTTTATGCTCCTCTCTGGCCATCTTCTGGAACATGGAGGGGGTAACGCCTGTGTGTTTGCGGAAGAGCTGGACAAAGCCGGAGGTCGATTTGTAACCTACCGATTCAGCTATAGCCTGGATGGTGAGGTTGCCATAATTGGCAACGTCCATTATCCGGCTTCTGGCAATGTCCATCCGTTTCTTATTGAGAAGCGTACGGAAATTGCATTCATATCTCTCGTTGAGGATATGTGACACATATCTTGAATTGAACCCGGTCAGCTCGGCGAGTTTCTCTATCGAGAAGTCGGGATTGCAGATTATATCCTCCCTGCAAAGAACGGTATCTATTGCCGAGAGTATCTCACATCTTTTCTCCTCAGACAGACGGTCGACCGATTGTGTCTTGGATTCCTTCTCCACCATCTTCTCCTCTTCGCTCCCTTTCCTCTGGGTATCTACATTTACCTTCTCAATCTTATCACGGGCTTTGGATGCCGATTGCAGAGCCATAGCCTCCTTGTTGCGTTCGAAAAGGTCGAGGTAAGCCTGTTGAAGACGGCGTTTCTGGCTGAACAGGATAATTGACATGATGATAAACACCACAATAACACATACGGCCGCTATGAGAAAGCGCCGCTGGCTCGATAGCTTAAGGTCGGACGCCCGTTTTTCGGCATCAAGGTCGTTTATCATGCGCATCTTCTTCTCATTCTCATATGCCATCTGAACATCCTTCATACGGTTGATATCGCTTATCTCGAAGATGGAATCGGAAAGCATGATGTATTGATTGCCATAGAATACCGCCTTGTCGCGCTGATGCCTGCTCTTGAATGAATCAGAGAGCTTTTTCAGGATGGATAGTCGCAGATAACCGGGTGCTCCAGCTATATTGACCGCCTTGTCCCAGTAAAAAGTGGAGGAGTCATTGTGGAGCGCGTCGTAACAGTCACCCATGTAATCGTAAGTCGAAGCCAGCATCGCAGGGGAGAGATTACGGCTCCGGGCCATACTCTCAGCCTCCTTGAAATAGCCGATAGCCTCAATATGCCGGTTGTCGGCAACCAGAAACAGTCCCTTGTTGAAGATGGTGAAATAGTCAACGATGCTGTCGGGTCGCGTAAGCTCTTTCATCTTCTTGTAGTAAGGTAGGGCCAGCGATGCGTTATTGCTGTTGAGGTAGGCTCCCTGGATATTGATAATCAGCGAGCGCAGAATAGCGGGGTCACACCCCGTGTCATAACAATCTATCCCCTTCTTGAAATACTCCGTGCCGAGTGTGAAATCTCTCCATGTGCAGTAGATTGTGCCCAGGTAATTATATGCAGTGGGGAGAAGATTCCTGAAGTCGTTGGTTTCGGCAATCTTGAGGGCATTCGCGGCCGCGCTGAAGGCATTGGTGTAATAGCCGCAACGGTAATAGATCTCGGTAAGCTTGAGGTAGGCTTCGGCACACTCGTAGTTATCTTTCAGAGTATTGTGGCCGGTGTTTCTATTCACGATCTCCTCAAAGAGGGCATTTGCTGAATCAATCGGGGATAGAGGGGGTGTGTGAGCATCCGATCCGGGCGCCGCTTTCAGCGCGTAGGGAGCCAAAAGCAGCAGTAGAACTGAAATGAGTGGATACAATATCTTACGGGCCATATGCTGTATTGATGTCATGGTTAGAGCCACAAATTTACTAATTAGTATTAAATTCGCAAAATTATATTGCATAAATACGCATATTCGCGAATTTGATGATGCCATGTTTGCATTAACCAATGGGTGTGCCTAACTTTACCGCCGTCAACAGACGCTGTCGACCGACATTAACAATTTAAACTTTTCGCTTATGAAGAAAGCATTCCTTATTCCATGTGTGATGACGGCTATGGCCGCCCAGGCGATGGAAATGCCGGCAGAGGGTATAATGCCTCGCCTCACTCCCGTGATGCAGACCAAAGAGGGTCATGCGGTGATTAACCGTGTCAAGGAGGTTGCTCCCGCGAGAGCGCGTAAATCTCCTGTGGAGACGGTGCATCGTCTTGACAGTGTGGTGGGCTATAATTCGGATGGCTCAAAAGGGACAATGCAGACGTTCGCCTATGACAGCAATAACTGGTGGGTGGAGTCGCAGAAGTACATGTGGGAGACTGGTGGCTGGGGCACACCCGTGGAGACATTCTACTGCACCCGTATGGATAACGGCTTTGTGCTTTCTGAGGTTAATATGGCCTATGGCTACGGCGTGCGCAATGACTATGAATATGACGAGGATGGAAGAGGGACCGCCATGATCTGCTATTCATATGACGGCGTTGAGTGGACTCCCTCTTCAAAGGGTGAGTACGCTTACGATTATGACGGCAACATTGTGGAGGAATATATCTACGAATGGAATGGCTCGGAATGGAGCCCAATCTCGCACAATATGGCCGACTGGGACGAGAAACACCGTCAGACAAGCATCGTGCAGTATTCCTGGAATGGCTCTGCATGGAGAGGGATTACAAAAGTAGATTACCGTTGGTTTGACGGCCCGATTGACCCTGACTATGTTCCGGGCACTGAGAAGGAACGCATGACTTACCGTGGAGAGTATTTCCTTATCGGCGGTGAGTGGGTGCTCGCTTGTGTGACAGAGAATTTCTTCACAGAGGATGGACGTATTGCCGGACAGTCATGGAAATATTATAACCGTCAGTATGACAACTGGTATGGCGGTGACTCTTTCGGAGGTTTGTTCCCGCAGTGCAATTCCTGGATTTCGGAGATAGGATATGATGAGAGGGGCGTAGAGAACCTCAACCGTACATTCCAGTATATCCCGGGTGAGGAGGAGCGACTTTTCGAACTCGGATATGTGGAGTATATCGAGACTCCGAAAGAGAATGGCGATTTCGAGATTCTTACAATCAACCGTGTCAACGAGTATGACGACTCGTATGTTAAGACCGGTGAGAACGTTATCGATAAGATATGGTATGGTTACAATGCCCGTCGTCAGAAGCTCGCCGTGTATGAGGAGATGCCTCTCGGTGCGAACGGTGCAATGATCCCCATGCTTGAGGATAAGTGGAGCTATGATGAGAACGGCTATCTCGAGGAGTCAATGTCGTTTGATTTCGACAGCGACTTCACCCGCGTTCCGACCAACTGGGGGATTGAACGTCATGACGCTGATGGCAACACGATAGAGATTCAGGGACACATCAACGGCAATTCCGGTGGACTGAGGCCTATGTTTACAAGAAGCGGTGGTGATGATCTCACAACGCCGGTGGTGGAGAGAGAGTATTGCATCACTGATAAAGACCGTAATGATAACTGGTTGCCTACCAATCGCTGGGTGAATACCTTTGAGAACGGGGTGATGACGACGCACCTTGGGTATAAATGGACCGGAAACGACTGGACCAATCTCTCGGGACAGAATAATTATTTCGATTTCTCGGTAGAGGTTGCCAAGATGATGGTGCCTCAGCTTTATACGGATATTTATAAGGTTGACCGTATCGAATATCTCTATGGCGATGGCGCCGACTGGATATCTACCAACGTATATTACCATTATTCGGAGCAGACTCTCTCCTCCGTGGCAGGTGTTGACACCGATGCGCTTCTCTCATTTGATGGCAATACGGTGAGATACCTCGACGGACGTATGGCCAGGATAACTGTGTATGATATGACGGGTGGCGTGGCTTTGGCCACCACCGGCGCGGAAGCCGACCTTTCCGATCTGAGAACAGGTGTCTATGTGGTGATGGCCGAGAATGCTGATGGCCGTCAGAGCTCGATGAAGATTATCAAGAAGTAGCTTGATGAAGATTATCAAGAAGTGAGAGGAAAGATAAGTCAAAAAAATAGGCATGGGCCCTTGTAGCAGGGAGCCCATGCCTTGTTATGTCAATACTGTAAAGAATTTGGTGGAGAGATAGTTTTTTTGATTATTATTTTGTAATTTTGTGGGTAGGAATGAATCTCTTTAGGCTGATAACGCTACTCACACTCTCTTTTGCCTGGATGCTGTGCTTCGGTGCCGTCGGGCAGAGGTCAACTGATTCTCTTCTGAATCAGTTGGATAGCGTCATAGCCCATCGCGATGAATACAGAGCCCGTAAGGAGAGCCGCCTCAGCAAACTGCATCATGAACTCAGCAGTGCCACCACCGACCGCCAACGGTTTGATGCCTTGGGCGCACTATATGGGGAGTATCACTCGTTTAACGCTAACTCGGCATATGCCATGAGTATGCGTCAGGAGAGAATCGCCCGTCGGCTCGGCGACCGGAATCTGATAATAAACGCTATCCTGAACAAGGCCAATATCATGAGCAATGTCGGTATGTATCATGAGACCCTCTCCATGATTGATACCATCTCATCTTCCACCTTACCCGACTATCTGAAACCGTATCTGTTTCACACAAAACGGACTGTATATGGCAACCTGGCCGCTTATTCAGCTTTCCCCGCCGAGAGGGAATATTATGAGCGTATCACCGACCGCTACCGCGACTCGCTGCTTACTGTCAACGACCCGAATTCCATATTCTATTTCCTGATAAAGGCCGACCAGCTCAATGTGCATGACCAACCTCAGGCGGCCATAAACTTACTCGAAAGTTTTGTCAACAATAACGGATTGTCGGAACATGACATGGCGATATGCGCATGGACTCTCTCGGAGGCATATGCCAAAATCAACGACCGCGATAATCAGAAACGGCAGGTGCTTATATCGGCCATCTCCGATATGAAATCGGCTGTCAGGGAGTATGTGTCGTTGCGGCAGTTGGCTCTCATGCTGTATCAGGAGGGGGATCTGGAACGGGCGTATAAGTTCCTCACGATAGCTGTGGATGACGCCGCCAAGTGCAATGCTCGTCAGCGCATAGTTGAGCTTAACGCTTCATACCCGATGATCAACAGTATATATGTCGAGACTGTGCGCAACCAGAAGAGAGCGCTGGAGCGTACAATCTGGATAATAGCGATATTGTCGGTGATATTGATAGGTCTGCTTCTGCTGATGCGCAAGCAGATGCTCCGCATAGCCGAGGGGAGAAGGAATGTGGAGGCCGCGAATGCCAAGCTTACCGAATCGAACGATAAACTTAATGACCTTAACCGGCAGTTGGTGCAGTCGAATCTCAAATTACATGAGGCCTACAACGCCATTGCTGAGATTTCTGAGCTGAAGGAGGTGTATATCTGCCAATATATGGACCGCTCGCTCGAATATATCGAGATGCTCGACACTTACCGCAAGGGGGTTGGGAAGATGGTCAGCTCGGGCAAGCTGACCGACCTTCAGACCTTTGTGAAGTCAACCAAACTAATAGATGATGAGCTCAAGGCATTCTATGCCAAATTTGACGAGACGTTCCTGAATATCTTCCCAACGTTCGTGGAGGATTTCAATAATCTGCTCCTTCCGGAGGAGGCTATTATCCCTAAGAAGAAAGGTGCCCTCAACACTGAGCTGAGGGTTTTCGCCCTGATACGCTTAGGTATTTCCGACAGTGCCAAGATAGCGAAGTTCCTTCGCTATTCACTCACAACAATCTATAACTATCGTACGAAAGTAAGGAACAAAGCGAAGGGGAAACGCGATGATCTGGAGAGCGAAGTTATGAAAATAGGGAGGAATTAACCCATTTCTTACTACTTAAATTGGGGTCTTGTGAAAGACTATACGGTTCATTATTAATCTTATAAGGGTTTAAAATCACTACTTTTTACATACCCGGCATTGACATGCCTCCGGGGAGTGCCTAAATTTGCGTCAGCAAAAAAACCTAATAAACCAATATCACGAAATGAAAAATTTCAAACTACCTTTCAGACTTTTGTTTCTGTGGATGGTCTGTATGTCGGCAGCCACGTTGTCGGCTCAGCAGATCAACGTATCCGGAACAGTCAGTGATTCCACCGGTGAACCGCTGATAGGAGTCACCGTGAGTGTGCCGGGCACAAAGACGGGCACATCCACCGACATTGACGGACGATTCAGCCTGTCGGCTGACGCCAAGGCAACCTTGCGCTTCTCCTACATCGGCTATCAGACCGAGGATGTGGCCATAAAGGGGCGCACAGTTATTGACGTAGTGATGAAAGAGGATTCGGAGGTTCTTGAGGAGGTGGTCGTAGTGGGATACGGCACTATGGACAAGAAGGAACTCACCTCGGCCATATCGCATATCAGCGAGAAGGATTTCCTATCGGTAAGCACCCTCGACCCCTCGATGATGATTCAGGGAAAAGTGCCGGGTGTGTCAATCACCAACACCGGAGCCGGCGACCCCAACAATCAGGCAAGCATACAGATCCGCGGTGTGTCATCGCGTTCCGCAGGCCTGGGGCCGCTGATTGTAATCGACGGTGTGCCCGGAGGTAATCTCACCAACATCAATCCCAACGATATCGCCTCGTTCGATATCCTAAAGGATGGCGCCGCCTCAGCCATATACGGCACACGCGGTTCGAACGGTGTGATTGTGGTCACAACCAAGAAGGGTAGCAAGGATGGCAACACCCATACCTCATATTCGGCCACCTTGGCCTGGGACAAGGCCATACGCGACCTTGACATGATGAGCGCCCGTGACTTCCGCGACGTGCGTCTCGGCTGGGGCGACCGCGGTGTGGACTTGGGTGGCGACCTCGACTGGTTTGACGCCGTGTCGCGCACCGGCTTTACAATGCAGCACACCCTCACCGTGAGCGGCGGCAATGAGCGCAGCAACTACCGCGTGAGCGCCGACTATCGCGACGCGCATGGCATTGACCTGCGCTCAAGCCGTGAGGAATATGGTGCGCGCGCCTCTGTGATGCACACCACCAAAGGTGGTCTCTTCACAATCCAGATGAATGTGGCTCCACGCATCATCTACCGCGACAACGCCGACTGGAGCGTCTTCAAGGATGCCCTTGAGGCTAACCCCACCACTCCATTGATGAACCCCGAGAATCCGGCACAGTATTACAATTTCTACGGCCAGATTGTGGGTAGCAACCCTGTGGAACGTCAGAAACTTGAGAAAGACCATGCCGACACCAAGCTCCTTGACTGGGACGGCACAATCAAGCTCAATCTCCTCCCTCTGCTGGCCCGCAATGGCGAGAGCAACCATAACCTCTCAACCCAGGTAATGTTTGCCGACCATCAGTACAGCAACAACAACTCCTATTTCCGTCCATCCACGAGCACAAACTCAATCAATGACGGACACGACGGTGTGGCAAGCCGCTCTTACTCAAAAGAACGCCAGTATGTGCTGGAATGGCTCACCAACTACAACACCCGCATAGCCGACAGCCATAACATCAAGGCTATGGTGGGCTACTCTTACCAGTATTCGCAATATTCAGGTTTCAATGCCGAAAACAAGGACTTCCCCAATGATGGTCTCGGCGCCGACAATCTCGGTTCAGGCGAATGGGCCAAGGAGGAGGGTGAAGTCATGATGGGAAGTTATAAGAACGATGCCAAGCTCATATCCTTCTTCGGCCGTGTAAGCTATGACTATGAGGGTAAGTATCTGCTCACCGCCTCGCTGCGCCATGAGGGCTCGTCGAAGTTCGGACAGAACCATAAATGGGGTAACTTCCCGGCGGTGTCGGCCGGCTGGCGAATCTCGCAGGAATCGTTCATGCGTGATATCGAATGGATCAACGACCTCAAGATACGCGCCGACTATGGCGTGACAGGCAACCAGGATTTCGGCAGCTATCTCTCAATCAACACCATGTCGGGCTTCGGCTATTATTACTATAACGGGAAATACTTCCAGGTGTGGGGTCCGGGCAAGAATGTCAACCCCGACCTTAAATGGGAGAAAGGGAAGAACTGGAACGTCGGTATCGACTTCTCGCTGCTCGACAACCGTATCTTCGGTTCGCTCAACTATTTCAGCCGCCGTCAGCAGGATCTGTTAGGCTACTACAAGGTGCCCGTGCCACCAAATATCCATGACGAGACCTTCGTGAATGTGGGCACGATGAAGAACACCGGCTTCGAGTTCGACCTCAACTTCAACGTGGTTGACAACAAGAACTTCTCCTATAACTTCGGCGTTGTGGGCACAGTGATGAGCAACAAGTTTGTGGAGTTCAGCAACTCGCAGTATGTCGGCCAGGACTATTATAACGTCTGCGGCACGGAGGATCCCTACCCCTTCTATAACCTGCAGCGCATCGAGAAGGGGGAATCGCTCGGCAACTTCTACATGTGGCGCTATGCCGGCATAACTTCCGACGGTAACTGGCTTGTATATGACAAGGATGGCGATATAATACAGGCCTCGCAGGCCACTGATGAAGACCGTACGATTGTCGGCAACGGTATGCCAAAGTTCACCATGTCGACCAGCCATAACTTCCGCTACCGCAATTTCGACCTCTCCCTCTTCTTCCGCGGGGCATTCGGCTATGACATATTCAACATACACGACTTTTATTACGGCACACGCAATTTCAACGGCAACGTGCTCAAGAAGGCATACGGGAAGAACTTCGACGTGTCGCCCAACACCGCTCCCGTGGTGAGCGATTACTTCCTGGAGAGGGGCGACTACTTCAAGCTCGACATGGTGACGTTAGGCTACACCATCAATCTCCCCCGCTGCCGCTTCCTCAGCAAGATACGCGTCTACGGCACTGTGAAGAATGTGTTCACGCTCACTAAGTTCAGCGGCGTTGACCCAGCCTAATACCAGGTGAACGGTCTGCAGCCCGGAGCACAGGGTGGACGTTCTTATTACCCCTCGACACGCCAGTTTATCGGCGGCGTGCAGGTTGACTTCTAATAACATCTAAAACTATAGAAATGAAATTTCTCAAAAATATAGCGCTCGCAGCCTTCGCGACAGTAACGCTCGGAAGCTGTACGAATCTTGACGAGACACTCTACGACCAGGTAGGGTCAGAGAACTATTACAATACCAAGATGGATGTGATACGCGCCACATTCCGCCCCTTCGAGCACGCCTTCTGGAGCATCGGGAGCCGCCATGTGCTCAATGAGCTCACCGCCGACCAGCTGATTACCCCCACACGCGACGGATGGTGGTATGACGGCGGCAAATGGGAGCGTCTGCACTATCACACATGGACTGTCGACGACCTCGGCGAGGCACAGACCGAATGGAACGGCTGTTTCCAGGGAATCATGCAGTGCAACCTTGTGATAGAGGACCTTAGCCGGTTCACACCGGAGAAATTCGGCTTCACAACGCTTGAGTTTGACAATCTCAAGGCGCAGTGCCGCGCGTTGCGCGCCTGGTTCTATATCCGCCTGCTCGACGCATTCCGCAATGTGCCGCTCGTGACCACCTACAGCGACATGCCCAACAATCCGCAGGCCGACCCGGCAGAGGTGTTCAGCTTCATAGAGAGTGAGCTGAAAGATTGCACCCGCCTGCTCATAAAGAAAGAGGGACTCGGCACAAATGCCCCCATACAGGGACAATGGACACAGGCTGCCGCCGCAGCTCTCCTTGTGCGCCTCTATCTTAACGCCGAGGTTTATGTGGGTGAGGACCATTATACCGACTGCGCCACTGTGGCACAGGATATTCTTGACGGTGTGTATGGCGATTATGCCGTGGCCGACCGTTGGGATGCCGCCTTTGACTGGGATAACGACAACTGCGATGAGGTGATTTTCGGATTCCCTGCATCAAAGGGTTACACCCACTGGCATTACGACGGCGACAGCTACGGATGGACTGTCCCCTCCAAGGCCGCCGATTTCTTCAACGATACAAAGTCGGGCATAGGGCACAACACCAAATATGCCGCCTCTCCAAGTTATGACCTTGACGGCAATCTCTATGAATATGAGCTGGGAATGCCTGTGCAGAATTTCCGCAAATATCCCGGTGATGAGCGAATGAAGCTTTATAAGAACCTCGGTAACAGCCGCAGGGAGGGGATGTTCCTGTTCGGTTATCTTGAGTATGCCGACAAGGAGACAGGCGCAATCAAACGTCTGCGCGCGCCGGAGGTGCCCTACGACCTCTACATACGTGATGCCGTGGGTAAGTTCCAGTCGCTCGATCCTGACAAGTGGCCCTCAGATAAAAACAGCGTGCTGATGAACGGCGACCATAACTCGGGATGGCATTTCGTGAAATACCCCTTCTATGACGATAACGACGCCAACCAGCTTGAGAGCGATTACACTGAGATCCGTCTGCCGGAAGTAATCTACTCCTTGGCCGAGTGCAAGATGCGTGCCGGCGACCGCACAGGAGCTGCCAGACTGCTCAACTCCGTGCGCAAACGCAATTATCCGGAGGGTGACCTTGATGAGGTGCTCTATTCACCCGAAGGGAAGGTGCGCTTCGATGAGAACGAGATGTTAGCTGAGTGGGGACGTGAGTTCTTCGCCGAGAGCCGCCGTCGTATCGACCTCATTCGTTTCGGTAAATTCAACTCCGGCCGCTGGTGGGACAAGACCCCCGACACCGACAACCATACAGCTATCTTCCCGATAACCCGCACCATCCTGAATTCCAATTCAATTCTTGTGCAGAATCCCGGCTACAGCAGATAACTTTGACAGTCACACACAAAATCAGAAATCATGAAACTTAGAAATATTTTTTCGTTCCTCCCGCTGCTTATGCTGCTTGTCGGCTTGGGAAGCTGCGAGGGTGAGAAGGAACTGGTGATTATAGAGGGTAACCTCCCCATCAAGACATCGTCGCTCTACATGGTGGGCGACGCCACCCCCGCCGGATGGAGCATCGACGCCCCTACCCCTCTGGAAGCCTCTGAAGAGGATCCCCTTCTCTTCACGTGGGAGGGTGCGCTCAACGCCGGAGAGATGAAGCTCTGCCTCACCACAGGGAGCTGGGATGCCCCCTTCATCCGTCCGGTCAATGCCGGGGCGGAGATAACATGTGGCGGAGTGGCCGAGACTCCCTTCGCGATGCATGCCGGTGATCCTGATGATAAATGGAGAGTTACTGATGCCGGAATATACAGCCTGCGTTTTGACCTGCGCAACTGGACAATGAGCGCCGAGTTCCTGCGTGAGCCGGATGCCCCTGCCGTAGAGCCTATCGAGGCCGAGAACGTGTATATGGTTGGCGATTTCAACGGCTGGAACATCGAGACCCCGGTGGCGCTTGAAAAGGAATCCGATTATATCTTCGTATATGAGGGTGTGCTCACCCCCGGAGAGATGAAGGCATGCCTCACCACCGGAAGCTGGGATGTCCCCTTCATCCGTCCTGAAGCCAATGGTTGCAAAATCAGCAAGGATGGTGTGGAGAGCCCTACCTTTGTCTTTACCACAGGCCCTGACAACAAATGGAGAATCGAGGAAGCCGGCATTTACAGCATCCGCCTTGACCTCCGGAGTTATACCATCGCTGCCGAATATACTGGTGAGTTCAAGGAGACCCCTAAAATCTACATGATCGGAGAGGCCACCGAGGGTGGCTGGAGCTGGGATGCCGCCACAGTCATCGAGGCCACCGCAGAGAATGACGGAATCTTCGTATGGGAAGGTGAGCTTGGACGCGGCACTTTCAAGGCAAGCGATGTCAAGGATTTCAGCGCACCCTTCTATCGTCCGGCTGTGGCTGAGTGCGAGGTGTCGGATAAGGGTGTGACAGACCATGAGATGGTATATACCGACTCGCCCGACGACCAATGGCTTGTGACCGTGGCAGGAAACTACCGCCTCACATTCAATACAACAGATATGACATTTAATGCAGAATATCTTGATTGATAATCTATTATCTAAGAATATGAAAACAATGAACATACTGGCAGCGGCACTAACGGCTGCGATGCTCGCAGGGTGTGCCAACGATGACTACTATGAGATGCGTTATCCGCCGAAATATGAGCTTCCTGACCTCCCTGAGATCGAGGGTATACACGAATATAAGGCTCCGCTCTACTGGAGTGTGTACGAATACTGCTATGTGAATGAGCAGAACGGCATAGCGAATGCCGACCAGGATATCACTCCCGAGGAATGGGATAAGATTATCGACTGGGTGGCTACCGACCTCAAGCCCTACGGCTACGACATGGTGTGCACGGACGGATTCATCCCGATGCTGTCAAACGACGCCACAGGGTATATGACCCACTACGGCTCGATGTCGCTGAAAGATCTTGTCGAGAAGTGCAAGGCGAAGGGTCTCAAGGTAGGTGTCTATGACAATCCGCTCTGGATCCATGGTCCGCGCGAGACAAAGATTGAGGGCTGTGACTATACCTTCGGCGACCTTTACTGGAACGGCACGACAGATATCCTCAATCCCTCAACCGACAATATGTGGTTTAACTGGGCGGTGGCTGAGAATCCCGGCTGCAAGGAGTATATCGACGGCTTCTTCAGGCATTACAAGGAGCTCGGAATCGATTATATCCGCATGGACTTCCTCTCATGGTATGAGGATGGTAAAGACCGCAATATAGGGGTTGTGGGTCACGGCTACGGACGTGAGTCGTATGCACGCGCCCTCAACTACATTGCCGAGGCGGCCAAGAAATATGGCATATTCACCTCATTGGTGATGCCTCACCTCAACAACGACGCCGAGGTGGAGGCCAAGTATGGTAATATGGTGCGTATCGTGGCAGACACGGCCGGAGGTGGCTGGTGGCATTGCTCTGATGCTGACAAGGGTAAGTCTTACACCACATGGCCCAACTGCATGAATATGTTCGACGGCTTCACCTACTGGTCGCATATAGCGGGGCGCGGCAAGGTGATACTCGACGGCGACTTCATACGTCTCAATACCTTCTCGACCGATGCCGAGAAGGAGTCGGTTATCTCGCTACAGCTCATGGCCGGAGGTCCGGTGACTGTGGCCGACCAGTACAACACCATAGGCGACAATGTACGGTTCTATCAGAACAGCGAGCTTCTTGAGCTCAACAACGACCGTTTCGTGGGGCATCCCCTCAGCGACAAACTCAACGACCGTAACAACCGGATATGGTATGGCGAGATGTCTGACGGGAGCCATGTGATAGGTGTGTTCAACCGCGATGAGAGTGCCGCGAGTGTGACAGTGGATTTTGCTGACCTCGGAATAACGGGGGAATGGAACGTAAGAGACTTGTGGAAACATGCCGACGAGGGTAAGGCCACATCGCTTTCAGCCACACTCCCCGCTCATGGATGCAAGATAGTGAAATTAACCAAATAAACATAGATAGATGAAACATATAAGCTTGTCTGCCATGGTTATAGCCATGGCAGGCGCAGGCTTCGCCTCAACCGAAGCCTATGCCGCACAGATCAGTTCCCCCTCCGGCACAGTTGTACTGACAGCTGAGGTTGTCGACAGTGTGCCGGTATATTCCGTCACTTACAAGGGTAAGGATGTCATACTCCCATCGAAACTCGGACTTGAACTTGCCGATGGTCCCGACATGATGGATGGCTTCTGCCAGACAGCTGTGGAGACGTCAGGTTTCGATGAAACCTGGAATCCTGTATGGGGGGAGAACAAGAGCATACGCAACCACTACAACGAATTGCTCCTGAAGCTCGACCAGCCACGTTGCTACCGTAAGATGAACCTGCGGTTCAGGGTATACGACGACGGTATCGGTTTCCGTTATGAATTTCCCCAGGATGGCGTGCTTACCTACTTCATAATCAAGGAAGAGCATTCACAGTTTGCCATGGCAGGCGACCATACGGCCTGGTGGATTGCCGGCGACTATGACACCCAGGAGTATGACTATACAGAGAGCCGCCTCTCCGAGATACGCGGCAAGATGGCCGAGGCTATCTGCAGCAACGCCTCGCAGACCCTTTTCTCCCCCACCGGTGTGCAGACCTCGCTGCAGATGAAGAGCGATGACGGCCTCTATATCAACCTGCATGAGGCTGCCCTTGTGGATTATTCATGCATGCACCTCAATATTGACGACAAGAATATGGTGTTCGAGTCATGGCTCACCCCTGACGCACAGGGGAACAAGGGGCATCTCCAGACACCTTGCCATTCACCCTGGCGCACAGTCATGGTGAGCGATGATGCGCGTGATATGCTCGCCTCTAACCTGATACTCAATCTCAACGACCCCTGTGCCTACGACGACACATCATGGATCAGACCTGTGAAGTATGTGGGCGTATGGTGGGAGATGATTGCGGGTCCGCAGGAGTGGAGCTATACAAACGCCCCCTCAGTAAGGATAGACAATCTCGACTATTCAGCTGTTGACTGCCATGGGAAACATGCCGCCAACAATGAGAATGTGAGGAAATATATCGACTTCGCCGCCGAGCATGGTTTCGACCAGGTGCTTGTGGAGGGTTGGAATGTAGGCTGGGAGGACTGGTTCGGCCATTCAAAAGACTATGTGTTCGATTTCCAGACCCCCTATCCCGACTTTGACATAGCTGCCCTCAACGAGTATGCACAGTCAAAAGGGGTGAAACTGATGATGCATCATGAGACCTCCGGCTCCGTACGCAATTATGAGCGTCATATGGATGCCGCCTACAATCTCATGGAGAAATATGGGTATAACTCTGTTAAGAGCGGCTATGTGGGTAATATGATACCCCGTGGTGAGCATCACTACGGCCAGTGGCTCAACAATCATTACCTGTATGCCGTGACAGAGGCTGCCAAGCATCATATCATGGTCAACGCGCATGAGGCGGTGCGTCCCACGGGTCTCTGCCGCACCTATCCCAACCTTATCGGCAATGAGAGCGCGCGAGGCACCGAATACGAGGCGTTTGCCGGCAACAAACCGTCGCATACCACGGTGCTCCCCTTCACCAGATTGCAGGGTGGCCCGATGGATTATACCCCCGGCATATTCGAGATGGATATGAAGACTGTGAATCCTGATGGCAACGGTCATGTCAACAGCACATTGGCGCGTCAGCTGGCACTGTATGTCACGATGTACAGCCCGTTGCAGATGGCGGCAGACGTCCCGGAGGTTTATAACCGTTATCTCGACGCGTTCCAGTTTATCAAGGATGTTGCCGTAGACTGGGATGAGAGCCGTTATCTTGAGGCCGAGCCGGGACGTTATATCGTGGCAGCCCGCAAGGCGAAGGGTAAGGATGAATGGTATGTAGGATGCACCGCCGGTGAGGAGGGGCATGTATCGGATCTCAAACTTGATTTCCTTGACAAAGGGAGGAAATATGAGGCTACCATTTATGCGGATGCCGATGATGCCCATTACCGCACTAATCCGCAGGCCTACAAAATCAGCAAGAGAAAAGTGACGTCAAAAACCGGTCTTAAACTGAAAGCAGCCCCCGGCGGAGGGTATGCCATATCCATCAAGCCGGTTGACTGAACGTAGCGGGTTAAAATCATGTAATAGGTTAAATTAAGGTTGTTTAAAAAGAGGGTGTGCCAAGCTATTCCGGTAAGCGAGGCACACCCTTCTCTGTTGAGGCTTATTTTACAGTCACAGACCCTTCTGTCTTACAGACACGCGTACTTCTCTCGTACAATCTGTCGGAGGTATATTTACCACCAATCTCTTGGTGGCCGGATTGTAGTCATATTCATCCTTAGTAAGGGAATTGCCTGAGATTATGACGCTTTCCGGGGTATCGCAGTTATAGATGTTGAGTGTGTATGCACGGGCATCTTTCAGAGAGTCAACCTCACCGACGGTGAGACGTGGGGCTATCACGAATTCTGCCGTATCGCCATTCGAGCCGGCGGTCAACTTAGTTGTGGCATAATTACTTGTATAATCAGATTTATTGCCGTTATCCTCATATATGGAGCTTTCGCCATCAGCTCCGGCTACAACATTGATGATGTATCCGTCGGGACGTTCGGTGACATTTTTAACCGACTCAGGATTAAAAGGTATCATGGCTCCCTGTTTGAAGAAATAAGGGATCTGCTCTTTGGTGAATGACATGGTTTTCACACAAGGCCCTTCAATCAGTTGATTGGTGGACACACTCCACCAGTTCCCTTCCGGAAACCATATCTCTTTGGTGGAGACACCATCAGAGGCCGCTTCTGTGATTGGCGCCACAAGAATGTCGTTGCCGAACATATACTCACCCTCATAGGCATAGGCTTCCTCAGCGTCGGGATGGTCATAATAGAGAGGGCGGCATATGGATATGCCGGTATCGTAAGCCTCCCTGGCCATAGTGTAGATATAGGGGAACAAAGCATAGCGGAGTTTCACGGCTTCAAGCATGGTGGGGAAATTGGGGAATTTCCAGATCTGACGCTCAATACGGCTGTCCTTGGTGGCATGCGTACGGAAAATCGGTGTGAACACCCCGAATTGAAGCCATCGCAACACAAGGTCAGGGTTATTGGCATTCATTTCATCAGTCCTTGCGTGGCCGCCGAGATCATGACCCCAATAGCCGTAGCCCACATTGGAAGCTGTGGCTGTGAAATAGGGCTGGAATGCGAGAGTCGGGAAATTGATCAAGGCATCGCCGGAAAAGCCTATCTGATAACGATGGCTTCCCAGACCTCCCCAACGATGAAAAATGACAGGTCGCACCTCAGGACGGTTCTTTATCATATCATTGAAAAATACATGATTACACCAGAATGTCTCGCCAAGACCGTCGGTATATGGACTTGTGAGATGCTGCTGCCAGTCGAGCCACCAGAAGTCGACACCCTCCTTTTCATGGTCGCGGAGTATGGTGTTTGCGAAGGTTTTCGCAAAGTCGGTATTATCAAGTATCCACGGGATATTCTCGCTGTCGCCATATTTCCCGTTGAGCACCGCATTCATCTGCGCAAAATATTCCGGCGATTCCGATTTGCTGACTCCATCGGCAGGATGAAGGTTGAGGCCGGTCTTGAAGTTTTTTGAGTGGATATAATCCAATAACCCTTTGGGGTCAGGTATCAGTTTGGTGTTCCAGCTCCAACCGGTCCAGCCACCTCGGCCATCTGAGTCATTCTGGTCGCCGTTCCAGTGCCAATCCATGTCGAGAATCATCACATCACACGGAATTCCGTACTCCTCGAGATTGGATATTATATTGCGGTAATCGTCAGCTGTATAGGAGGCATATTTGCTATACCAATACCCGAATACAAAAGCCGGGGGGAGAGGGATTTTACCAGCTATTTTTGTGAAATCCTTGAGGGCTTTCTTATAGTCGCTACCATAGCCGAGGAAGTATATGTCGAGTGCTTCCGGGTCAGTACGTTCCGCCCACCAGTCAAAGCCTATCTCCTCATTGGGCTGCAGGAGAAACGACCGGCTTCCGTCAGGACGAGTCGTGCTCCATGAGTCGTCGATAACAGCCCAGCCGGAACGTGAAATCAGACCATTTTCAAGTTCAGAGCGTTTGTTGTCGCCGTTGCTGCCGTCAAGAGTGCGGCAGGTGCCTTTAAGATTGAGAGGATCGGGTTTGCCGGGATACCATACGACCTCCTGACCCTTATGCGGGAATGTGATAGAGAGGTTGTCAGCCGAAGCGGGGAGGGTCATCGGGTCTGACCCTTTACGATACTTCAGAGAGAGCTTGTCAGTGTTGAGGTAGAGATACTCACTGTCTTCTGATTTCTCGAAAGTCGGGACCTCCATATTACGGTTTATTACAGCGAAAGAGGCTTTGTCCTCAAACGCCCCTTTCCCGCTGTATTCGATGCGGATCATCTCAGGGGTGAGGATAGTGAAACGGGCATTCCCGGACACGACAATAGCATCCGGATTTGCCATCGGGTTATTTTGTGCATCAGCACTCAAACCAAAGCTCAATAGGGCAAGGAGAGCCGAGAAGGCACTCACTTTCCTTGAAGCGAAAAACGAAGATTTATGATTCATTGATAATTGGGTTAGTAGTGTGCCGACCCTCGACACACTGAGTTTATCGCAAATTTAGTTAAGCCTGCCTGAGCAATCAAGATGCAGTAGTGAAAATGTAGTGGGGATAGGATGTTTTAGCAGTGTATATCAACACATTGCAGAAGCGGTATGATCAAATAAAGTAGCTTTTCAAGAATGAGTCGTGCCCCGGAAATAAGGCTTGAGCCCTATTTAGGCTTTAAATAGGCTGCTACTTATATTCTTACTTGTATCCTACTTAGTCTTTTTTGTGCTCTACTTAGTCTTTTTTGTACTCTACTTAGTCTTTTTAGTTGGTCTTTTTATATACCTACTATGCCATTATTGAAATCTACTGTGTCATTTTTGAGTTTCATCAGTCCGACATAGATAGTAAATGGATTTGCCACCTGTTGTCAATCCATACCTCTGATTTGGTGCATTGGGACTATCTGGATTGCTGGCTTCCAGTACTCCATATTTAAGAGCCGGCACAATATAATTTCTTGTAAATGAGCTGCGAGACTTCTGCCCTATAAGTGTACATAAGTCTCCGGCAGAAAACCTACTCTCACCAATAATGGATATAAGTTTAAGAATTCTCTCTTCTGCCTTCTTGCTTAGTTCCTCCGAAATCAATCTACTTGGTCCTTTTTTATAGTCACTTAGTCCTGTTTCTTTATTACTTGGTCTTTTTTCAAAATTACTTACTCCTACTGTGTCATTTTCGGGGGCTACTGTGTCTTTGACAAAGCCGTCATGAGTCCATTTTGACATATCGGGGCGCCTGAATACGATGCGGACGAAATTTTCAGTGTTGAAATAACGGGGGCGTTCCACACCAGTGCGGTCGCACTCGTCATACATGAGCGCAAGTCCACGACCCCAGTGTTCGGTAGTGCCTGTGAGATAAAGAACATTGGCGATAATCTCATTTTGCGGCTGGGAGGTGTTTTTCTTATTTTCCTCCTCACTCCTTTCAAGCTCGTTTGGATTGATGTCAGCAGGGAAACGCCCCGGATTTTCAATCTCCACTCGGTCATCATATATCGCTATATTCACTTGAAGATTGTCAAATTGCCAAGCCCTGTGTGTGAAGGCATTGAGGCAAGCCTCTCTTAAAGCGTTTGACGGCACTTCAAGTTCCTCCTTGCGGCGGATGCGGTGATGGGTGGTGCCCGTCAGCGAAAGATGCTTGAAGAAGAACGTCATTGCCGCATCCATAAGCTCAAAGATATTTCCTGCGACCCATTGATTATCGAGGAAATCCACTTTCTTGACACCCTTGAACCGCGCCATGCGTAGCGAACACTGAGGGTACTCATGGCGCATATCTTTACCGAACAATATGGCGGCTCCATTGCGCAGCCCGTCGTCAGTCATCAGATTAAGACGGCACAAGGCGGTCACAGTGTCATCGCGCAGAGCCAGTCCGGTAAGGCGATTCTCATTTACAGCGGCATAGATCATCTTCAGAACCAGTCCTTCATCAATCATGGAGAGTTTTAACTGAGGATTAACCTCCTTCTCCCACCAATATTTTAGACCTTTGCGCTTCTCATGCAGACGGATCAATTTCTCCAACGGCATAACGGAAGTCACACTGTCAAACCTCTGATATGGCCTTCCGTCATAAGCGAAAGGCGCAGACGGATTATTACCTATTGACTCAAATGCAATCAGATATTTATCTGCGTCAGGTAGTTTGATGTAGCGAGGCTGAATTTCCACCGATGGCTCGAAGCGGCGCATAGCCTCCCCAATCATGCGTGTTGTCTTGTCGCCAATCTCCTGCCCGACAATCTTGCCCGAATTTTTGACACCAAAGATCACAATACCGCCGTCGCCATTGAGCATACCGCACAAAGTTTCCATCCCTCGGTCAAGTTGCCCGGTGGTTTCCTTAAATTCAACGTCAACGCCCTCATGGTTTTGGGCGAGTTGCAGTATGTGGTCTAAATCAAAGTTCATAAAATCGGAGCGTTACTATATGCAAAGTTAATCATTTTATCTGAAAACAGGCTATTTATAACCATAGATTGCAGTTAGAAACGAGGCGGAGAGACCGTAGAAATTGAGAGGGGGAGGTGGGGGTAAAGAGGAGGTGGGGTAAATCGAGTAGGAGGTAAACACTAATCGTAGGTGTTTATCTCCTACTTTCGTG